>QBLV01000004.1:31689-35197 GCA_003241815.1 Hyphomicrobiales bacterium
GCGCGGAACTCCCGGACGGCGCCAGCGGGCTGAGCTATGCGGTCGGTTTCGTCCTCGCGACGGCAGCCCTGCACGGCGCCGGGCTCGTTCTGGCTGGGCTGCTCGCGGCGCGTGCGCCCGTGCTGGCGCGTGTCGCCGGTGGTGGTCTTGCGCTGGCGGGCTTCGCCATCCTGGCGGGCTGAAGCCGATTTCACGCGCCTGCCGGGTCGATAGCCGGACAGGAGGCCCGATCTGAAAATCCTCATCGTCGATGCCAATCCGGTGCGCGCGGCCATCATCGACGAGGGCCTGCGCGAGGCCGGCTTCACCGACCTCGTCCGCATCGCCGCGACGCACGGGCTCGTCGCGGCGATCGAGACGCATGACCCTGACGTCGTGGTGATCGATCTGGAGGACCCCAGCCGCGATGCGCTGGCCGACATGTTCCTCGTCAGCCGCCATGTGAAGCGGCCGATCACCATGTTCGTCGACCAGTCCGACTCGGCCTCGATCGAGGCGGCCGTCGAGGCCGGCGTGTCGGCCTATATCGTCGACGGACTGAAGAAGGAGCGCATGCAGCCGATCCTGCAGACCTGCATCAGCCGCTTCAACGCCTTCCGCAAGCTGCGGGAGGAGCTCGACGATGTCCGTTCCCAGCTCGAGGAGCGCAAGCTGGTCGACCGCGCCAAGGGCATCGTCATGCGCATGAAGTCGCTCTCCGAGGAGGACGCCTATGCCCTGCTGCGGCGCACGGCGATGAACGAGAAGCGCAAGCTCATCGATATCGCGCGTTCCATCATCACGGCCGCTGAGGTGCTGAAATGACGCTTCATTTGCGTGTCGGCTTCATGCCGCTGGTCGATTGCGCGCTGGTCGTGCTGGCCAAGGACGAGGGCTTCGCCGAGGCCGAGGGGCTCAATCTCGAACTGGTGCGCGAGGTCTCCTGGTCCAATCTGCGCGACAAGCTCAATGTCCGCCTGTTCGACGCGGCGCATATGCTGGGGCCTGCCGCCATTGCAGCCACGCTGGGAATCGGCGGGGTCAGAGTTCCGATGGCCGTGCCGCTCGCGCTCAACCTGGACGGCGCCGCCATCACCGTCTCGGTGCGCCGCTATGAGGAACTGGCGAAGTTCGCCGATGGCGACATGACTGAGACCGCAGTCTCTGCCCGCGCGCTCGCCGCGATGGTCGCGCGGCGCAAGGCGTCCGGCCTGCCGCCGCTCACCTTCGCCGCCGTCTTCGGCTTCTCCAGCCACACTTATCTGCTGTGCGAGTGGCTGGCCAAGGCTGGCTTGGTCCTCGGCAAGGACATCCGCTTCGAGGTCGTGCCGCCGCCCCAGACCGTGGAGGCCCTGACCAGTGGGCGCGTCGACGGCTTCTGCGCAGGCGCGCCGTGGAACGCCGCTGCGGTGTCCACAGGCGTTGGCGCCATGGTCCACACCGGCGCCGATCTCCACCGCGACTGCCCCGACAAGGTCCTGGCCTGGCAGGCCGACGATGTCGAGCGCCGCCCCGCTGCCGTCCGCAAGCTCACCGCCGCGATCCTGCGTGCGAGCGAATGGGCCTGTGATCCCGCCAACATCCCGCGCTTCGCCATGCATCTTTCGGCGCCGGACAGGCTCGCCTTGCCGGTCGATCTGCTGGAGCCGGTGCTCCAATTCAGCCTGCTGCAGGGCGCCGGGCGTCCGCCCCGCCAAGTCGAACGCTTTATCCGCTTCGACCGCGCCGCGCTGCGGCCCGTACCAGACCATGCTGACTGGATACTGGCCGGAATGGAGAACGCCGGACAGATCATCCGCACGCCGGAGATGAGCCAGCAGGCGAGGGCGGTTTTCCGCCCTGATTACTTTCCCGGCGGCAGTGACTGATCGTCTGAGTTGCATCCTTTTTGTGCGATAGCGGTTGCTTTGTGCGCCGCAGTATAACTTTGGCCCGCTGCGGTAGCGGCCTCGATCATGCGCTAACTTATTGTGATTCAAGCATCTGCACTGTCTTTGCCGTTTTGGCATGATCCTTGATTGGTAAGTTGCAACGCGGCCAACGCTGCCCGCGTCATCCTCCGAACCGGAATGCACAGCAACGCCGCTGTCGAAACGTGCCCCACGGGCGCATTTCGCGCGGCGTTTTTCGTGTTCGGCGGCTGGCGGGCTTTCCTTCCCACACCGAGAGGCAATCGATGATCAAGACAGTCGAGACCAGGCCGAAAGCGAACGCCACCACAGTCGGTCGCCGCCAGTTGATCCAGCTTTCCGGTGCGGCTGCCCTGCTGAGCGCTGCCAGACTCGCGCTGCCGTCGGGTGCCTTCGCGCAATCGGCCGGACCCGAGGTCAAGGGCACGCGTCTCGGCTACATTGCCCTGACCGACGCTGCCCCGCTGGTGATCGCCAAGGAAAAAGGCCTCTTCGCCAAATACGGCCTGCCCGACATGGACATCGCCAAGCAGGCGAGCTGGGGCGCGACGCGCGACAACATGGCGCTCGGCTTCAAGTCCAACGGCATCGACGGCGGCCACATCCTGCGCCCGAAGACGCATCTCTACGCGACCGGCAAGGTCATGCAGAACAGCCAGCCTTTGCCGATGTACACGCTGCTCAGCCTCAACCAGGACGGCCAGGCGATCTCGGTCTCCAACGAGTACAAGGACCTGAACGTCCAGAAGGACTCCTCGCCGCTGAAGCTGGCCTTCGAGCGCAAGAAGGCCGCCGGCAAGGAGCTGACCGCCGCGATGACCTTCCCGGGCGGCACCCACGACCTCTGGATCCGCTACTGGCTCGCCGCCGGCGGCATCGACCCCGACACCGACATCAAGGTCATCGTCGTGCCGCCGCCGCAGATGGTGGCGAACATGAAGGTCGGCACGATGGACTGCTTCTGCGTCGGCGAGCCCTGGAACGAGCAACTCGTCAACCAGAACATCGGCTATACCGCGCTGACCACCGGCGAGCTCTGGTTCAAGCATCCCGAGAAGATCCTCGGCATGCGCGCCGACTTCGTCGATGCCAATCCCAGGGCGACCCAGGCGATCCTGATGGCGGTCATGGAGGCCCAGATCTGGGCCGACAAGATGGAGAACCGTCAGGAGCTCTCCGAGATCGTCGGCAAGCGGCAATGGTTCAACGTACCGGTCAACGACATCAACAAGCGCCTGCAGGGCGACATCAACTACGGCAATGGGCGCGAGGCCAGGGGCACGAACCTCTACATGAAGTTCTGGGGCGAGGGCGGCGAGGTCTCGCACCCCTTCAAGAGCCACGACACCTGGTTCGTCACCGAGAACATCCGCTGGGGCAAGTTCGAGCCGACCATCGACATCAAGGCCCTCGTGGACAAGACCAATCGCGCCGATCTCTGGCGCGAGGCGGCCAAGACGCTGGGCGTCGCGGGCGCTCCGAGCACGGATTCGCGCGGCGTCGAGACCTTCTTCGACGGCGTGAAGTTCGATCCCGCCGCGCCGCTGGACTACCTCAAGGCCCTTAAGATCAAGCGGGTCGCCTGATCGATGGCCGAGCCTCTGATCATCGTCGGGAAG
>QBLV01000004.1:35207-56391 GCA_003241815.1 Hyphomicrobiales bacterium
AACTCAGCCAGCGCGCGCTCGGGCGCTATTCCATCGCGGTGATCGGGGCGGAGGGCAGGCCCGCCTATAACCGGGTGCTGCTCTCGCCGCTCCTTGCTGGAGAGATCGGCGAGGCCGACATCGAGCTGAAGCCCGCCGCCTGGTGGAAGGCGCGCGGCGTCTCGACGCTTTATGGCCGCGCCGTCTCAGGCATCGACCGTGCGAGCAAGACCGTGACCCTCGAAGGTGGCTTGAGCCTGCCTTACGCCAAGCTCGTCCTGGCGACGGGCTCCAACCCGCTGAAGCCGCCCTTTCCGGGCGGCGACCTGCCCGGCGTTGCGACCTTCCGCGACACCGCCGATGTCGCGATGATGCGGGCGCATGCCAAGCGCGGGGCGCGCATCGTCGTCATCGGCGGCGGTCTGCTCGGGTTGGAGGCCGCTTACGGCCTCTCGAAGGCCGGCGGACAGGTGACGCTGCTCCATCTCGTCGACCGGCTGATGGAGCGCCAGCTCGACGCCGAGGGCGCGGCCCTGCTGGCCTCGGCGATCAGCGCACGCGGCATCACTGTTCGCCTCGGCGCTGCCACCAAGGGTTTCGTCGGGACGGAAAAGATCGAAGGCGTCGAACTGTCGGACGGGGAAGTCATCCCGGCCGATCTCGTCGTCATCGCCATCGGGGTGCGCCCCAATGTCGATCTCGCCAAAGCGGCGGGGATCACTGTCAATCGCGGCATCGTCGTCGATGACGGCATGGGCAGCGACGACGACAGCATCTTCGCCATCGGCGAATGCGCCGAGCATCGCGGCAGTGTCTACGGTCTGGTCGAGCCGGCCTATGAGCAGGCCCGCGTGCTGGCGACGCGGCTGTCGGACAAGCCCGCCGCTTACGAGGGCTCGCTGCTTTCGACCAATCTCAAGGTCAGCGGCGTCGGCGTCTTCTCGGCCGGCGAATTCGAGGCCGGCGAAGGCGCCGAGACCGTCGTTCTGCGGGATCGCGTCAGTGGCATCTACCGCAAATTCGTGCTGCGCGAGGGCAGGCTCGCCGGCTGCGTCCTCGTCGGCGACACGCAAGGAGCCCTGTTCTATCTCGGCCTGATCCGCTCGGGCCAGGACATCTCCGCCATCCGCGCCGACCTCCCATTTGGCGAACCCTATTGCGCCCATCCGCGCCTCGGCGAGGCGGCCTGACATGCGCAGCGATGCCAACCTGCCCGGTCCCGGAATGCCCGATGGCGCCATTCGCACGACCTGCCCCTATTGCGGCGTCGGCTGCGGCGTGCTCGTGACGCCAGGCGAGACCGGTGTCGTCACGATCGCGGGCGACCCGGATCACCCGGCTAATCTCGGCCGGCTCTGCTCCAAGGGCTCGGCGCTCGGCGAGACGCTGGGGCTGGGCACGCGCGTGCTGCATCCGCTCCGCCGCAACGCGGCCGGCGGCTATGACCGGGTGAGCTGGGATGTCGCGCTCGACGCGGTCGCCGACGGGCTCAAGGCGCTCATGGAGCGCGACGGGCCGGAAGCCATCGCCTTCTACCTCTCGGGCCAGCTTCTCACCGAGGATTACTACGTCGCCAACAAGCTCATGAAGGGCTTCATCGGCTCGCCCCATGTCGACACCAATTCGCGGCTCTGCATGTCCTCGACGGTTGCGGGCCAGAAGCGCGTTCTCGGCTCCGACACCGTGCCAGGCAATTACGAGGATCTCGACTGCGCCGATCTGATCGTGCTCGTCGGCTCCAACACCGCCTGGTGCCACCCGGTCCTGTTCCGCCGCATGCAGCAGAACCGGACGCAGCGCGGCGCTCGCATCGTCGTCATCGACCCGCGCGTCACCGCCACCGCCGAAGACGCCGACATGGTCCTCGCCATCAAGCCCGGTTCGGATTCGGTGCTGTTTGCCGGCCTGCTCGTGCATCTGGCGGCGAACGGGCTGACGGACGGGACCTATCTCGCCCGCCATGTCTCCGGTTACGACGCGGCGCTGGACAATGCGCGCCAGCTCGCTCCGACCATCGCGAGCGTCGCGATGCGGACAGGACTGACACCGGTCGAGATCGCCGCCTTCTACGAATTATGGGGCGCCACGCCGGCCGTGGTCACGGCCTGGAGCCAGGGCGTCAACCAGTCGGCGCAGGGCACCGACAAGGTCGCCGCGATCCTGCACTGCCACCTCGCCACCGGCCGCATCGGCCGGCCCGGCGGCGGACCGTTCTCGCTCACTGGACAGCCCAATGCCATGGGCGGCCGCGAGGTCGGCGGGCTCGCCAACATGCTGGCCGCCCATATGGGCTATTCGCCTGTCGAGGTCGACCGCGTCGGGCGCTTCTGGAAGGCGCGCAACATGGCGCAGGCCGAGGGCCTGAAGGCCGTTGCGATGATGGACGCAGTGGCCGAAGGGCGCATCAAGGCGCTGTGGGTGATGGCGACTAACCCGGCCGTCTCGCTGCCGCGCGCCGACCATGTCAAGGCGGCGCTGGGCGGGCTCGATCTCTTCGTCGTGTCCGAGAACGTTGTCTCCAACGACACGCTCTCGGCCAAGCCTCACTTCATCCTGCCCGCCGCCGCCTGGGGCGAGAAGGACGGCACCGTCACCAATTCCGAGCGCCGCATCTCGCGCCAGCGCGCCTTCCTGGAGCTGCCGGGCGAGGTGAGGCCGGATTGGTGGATCATTTGCGAGGTCGCCGGACGCCTGGGCTTCGGCGAGGCCTTCGCCTACGCGGGCCCCGACGAGATATACGCCGAGCACGCCGCGCTCTCGGCCTTCGAGAATGACGGCACGCGCGATTTCGACATCGGCGCCCATGCCGGGCTGCAGAAGCGGGCCTATGACGCGCTGAAGCCCGTGCAATGGCCGGTGCCTGCCGGTCAGCCGCTGGGGACCCCGCGCCTCTTCGCGCAGGGCGGCTTCTTCACAGGAGACGGCCGCGCCAGAATGGTGCCGCTCGCGGTCCCGGCCCTGGCGAGCGCGACGAGCGAGGCCTTTCCGCTGCTGCTGAACACCGGCCGCGTTCGCGACCACTGGCACACGATGACGCGCACCGGCCTGAGCCCGCGCCTCAGCGCCCATGCGTCCGAGCCCTGCGTTCAAATTCACCCCACCGATGCCGCACGCTTCGGCCTGGTCGAGGGCGGCTTCGCCCGCGTCAGTAATGAATTCGGCGCGGTCGTGCTCAAGGTCGCGCTCGACCCGGGCGTCCAGCCGGGCTCGCTCTTCGCACCGATCCACTGGTCGGCCGAGACGGCCTCGCATGCCCGCATCGGCGCGGCCGTCCAGCCTGCCTGCGACCCGTTTTCCGGCCAGCCCGAGATGAAGGCGACACCGTCCTCGATCGCGCCCGTGGCCTATGCCTCGCAGGGCTTTGTCCTGTCGCGCGAGGGGTTTTCCCTGCCGGACGGAAGCTGGTGGGCAAAGCTCGCCGTCGAAGGCGGCCAAGGACAGCTTTTTGCGACCAATGCCGCACCCGCCGACGTCATGACGGCCATTCGCGGTGCGTTCGGCGAGGACGGTCTGACCGAGCTGATCGATGCCGAAGGCGGAGTCTATCGCTGTGCCGTCCTGCGGCAGGGGCGGCTCGATGCCGCGCTGTTCGTCGCACCCTTTGGCCGCGCGCCGCTCTGGGACACGGTCAAGCACGCTTTTGCCGATAACGCGGCGCTCCCGGAGAACCGGCTGGCCTTGCTTGCTGGCCGCAGCCTCGACGGCGCAGCCGACCCGGGTCCGACCGTCTGCGCCTGTTTCGGCGTCGGGCTGAACGCGATCCGGGCCGCTTTCGCCGGTGGCGCGGCGACGCCCGAGGATATCGGCGCGCAGCTCAGGGCCGGCACCAATTGCGGCTCATGCCTGCCGGAAATCCGCCGGATCGGCGTGCAGTCGCGTAGCCCGGTGGCGGCATGAAACCCGGCGACATGAATCCCAGCGACATCAACGCATTCCAATGCATCAACCAAGGGAGAACCCGATGGGTCAGGCTGTCATGAAGGACGCGACAGCGGGAGCGACGGTCGTCGCCCTGCCGGGTGCCAAGACCGATGCCAAGCACGGCGTCGTGCCGCTGCCTGCCGCGACGCGCAAGCCGCTGAGCCAGCGCCTGCTGCCCGCGCTCAGGGCGGTGCTGGTCAATGTTCTGCCGCCGCTGTTGACGGTCTTGCTGATCGCGCTGTTCTGGCAGATCGCAGCGTCCGGCCCGCAATCCTCGCTGCCGCCCCCCACCAAGATCTGGGAGGAGGCGAAGGATCTGATCGTCGAGCCGTTCTATTGGGCCGGCACACAGGATATCGGGCTCGGCTGGCGCATCCTGGTCTCGCTCGAGCGCGTCGCCATCGGCTTCAGCCTGGCGGCAATCGTCGGCGTGTTGCTGGGCGCGCTCGTCGGCCAGTCGATCTGGGCAATGCGCGGGCTCGACCCCGTCTTCCAGGTGCTGCGCACCGTGCCGCCGCTTGCCTGGCTGCCGCTTTCGCTGGCGGCCTTCCGCGACAGCCAGCCCTCGGCGATCTTCGTGATTTTCATCACCGCGATCTGGCCGGTGATCATCAACACGGCGGTCGGCATCCGCAACATCCCGCAGGACTATCGCAACGTCGCGCAGGTGCTGCGGCTGAACCATGTCGAGTTCTTCTTCAAGATCATGGTGCCCTCGGCCGCTCCTTACATCTTCACCGGTCTGCGGATCGGCGTCGGCCTGTCCTGGCTCGCTATCGTCGCCGCCGAAATGCTGACCGGAGGCGTCGGTATCGGCTTCTTCATCTGGGATGCGTGGAACTCCTCGCGCCTGTCCGACATCATCGTGGCGCTGATCTATATCGGCGTCGTCGGCTTCTTTCTCGACCGTCTCGTCGCCTTCGTCGGCACCATCGTCACCCGCGGCACCCTGACCAACTGAGGAGGCGACCATGAGCTATCTCAAGATCGACCATGTCGACAAAACCTTCCAGCGCGGCGCGACCTCGACCAACGTCCTCAAGGACATCAGCCTCGATATCGTAAAGGGCGAATATGTCTCGGTCATCGGCCATTCCGGCTGTGGCAAGTCGACCCTGCTCAACATCATCGCCGGGCTGACGCCGATCACGGCCGGCGCGGTCCTGCTTGAAGGCAAGGAGGTTCGCGATCCCGGCCCCGAGCGCGCCGTGGTGTTCCAGAACCACTCGCTGCTGCCCTGGCTGACCGTCTACGACAATGTCGCGCTCGCGGTGAACAAGGTCTTCGGTGGCCGAAAGACGAAAGCCGAGCGGCATGACTGGATCATGCACAATCTCGACCTCGTCCAGATGGCTCACGCTAGGGACAAGCGCCCAGCCGAGATTTCGGGCGGCATGAAGCAGCGCGTCGGCATTGCGCGGGGCCTGTCGATGGAGCCCAAGGTCCTGCTGCTCGACGAGCCTTTCGGCGCGCTCGACGCGCTGACCCGCGCCCATCTGCAGGATTCGATCATGCAGATCCATGCGACGCTGGGAAACACCATGATCATGATCACCCATGACGTCGACGAGGCCGTGCTGCTCTCGGACCGCATCGTGATGATGACGAACGGCCCCTCTGCCCGCATCGGCGAGGTGCTCGACGTCCGGCTGGAGCGGCCACGCAAGCGCCTCGATCTCGTCTCCGACCGGACCTACATCGCCGCTCGCGAGGCGGTGCTGAAATTCCTCTACGAGCGCCACCGCTTCGTCGAGGCGGCGTGAACGCGGGCCCGTCATTCCACCCTCCGCGTCATCCCGGACGCAGCGAAGCGAAGCTCCGGGATCCATCATGGGGCACCGTCGCGTCCTGTGATGGATCCCGGGTCAAGCCCGGGATGACGGCTGAGGGTGGGGTGACGGTGCTCAATCAATAATCCCGGAAAAGCAGAGCCATGAGCGACGATTTCACCCCCGACCAGAAGCGCTATCTCGAAGGCTTCATGTCCGGCATGCAGTCGGCCCGCACGGCGCGTGGCCTGGCTCCGCTTGGCGGCGCCAGTAGCGGCGGCAGTGCGGCGCCCTCCGGCCCGGATCGCGAGCATCTGGAAGCGCAGGCGAAAACCGTCGCGGCCGGCGGCAAGCTCGTCGATCAGGAGAAGTGGAAGGCGGCCGAACACCCTTTCGACGCCTATGCCCGCTTCAAGGACCAGGCGAATGCCGGCATCTATCCCAAGCCGGAGGATAATTTCCGCTGGCGCTATCACGGCCTGTTCTACGTGGCCCCGGCGCAGAACAGCTATATGTGCCGGCTGCGCATTCCCAACGGCATCCTGAAGGCCTGGCAGTTTTCGGGCGTCGCCGATCTCGCCGAGACGCTATGCGGCCCCTACAGTCATGTCACGACCCGCGCTAACCTCCAGGTCCGCGAGATTTCGGCCGAAAATGCGCCGCTCCTTCTCGAAGGGCTGGCCGATCTAGGCCTCACCGCCAAGGGCTCCGGCGCCGACAACATCCGCAACGTCACGGGCTCGGCGACGGCCGGCATCGACCCGCTCGAACTGCTCGACACGCGGCCCCATGCGCGCGCCTGGCACCACCACATCCTGAACGACCGCTCGCTTTATGGCCTGCCGCGCAAGTTCAACGTCGCCTTCGACGGCGCCGGCTCGATCGCGACACTGGAGGACACCAACGATATCGGCTTCCAGGCGATCGACGTCATGGAGGGTGCGACCTTCGAGGGCCAGCCGGTCGAACCGGGTATCTGGTACCGCCTCGCGCTCGGCGGCATCACCGGCCACAAGGATCTGGCCCGCGACACCGGCGTCATCGTCGCGCCATCCGACGCGATCGCGGTCGCCGATGCCATCGTCCGCGTCTTCACCGCGAACGGCAACCGCACCGACCGCGCCAAGTCGCGCCTGAAATATGTGCTCGACGCCTGGGGCTTCGAGACCTTTCTGACAGCCGTCGAGGAGAAGCTCGGCCGCAAGCTGGTTCGGCTCGACACGGCCTTCGTCAAGCCGCGCCCGGTCTATGATCGTCTCGCCCATATCGGCGTGCATGCCCAGGCGCAGCCCGGCTTGAACTGGATCGGCGTGGCGCTGCCTGTCGGCAAGCTGACCGTCGCGCAGATGCGCGTCATCGCCTCGGTCTCTCAAAGCTGCGGCGATGGCGATATCCGCCTGACCGTCTGGCAGAACCTGCTGATCTCCGGCGTGCCGGACGACAAGGTCGAGGACGTCGTCGCCCATCTCTTGGCGATCGGCCTCTCGGCCGAAACCTCGATCCTGCGCGCCGGGCTGATCGCCTGCACCGGCGCCACGGGCTGCAAATTCGCCGCCGCCCACACCAAGGAGGATGCGCTCGCCATCGCCGCCCATTGCGAGCCGCGCATCACGCTGGACACCCCCGTCAACATCCACCTGACCGG
Organism: Hyphomicrobiales bacterium; assembly: GCA_003241815.1. Classification (GTDB taxonomy): domain Bacteria; phylum Pseudomonadota; class Alphaproteobacteria; order Rhizobiales; family Beijerinckiaceae; genus Allobosea. The sequence continues at coordinate 42,522 of QBLV01000004.1, forward strand.
CTGCCACAACTCCTGCGCCCAGCACTATATCGGCGATCTCGGCCTGATCGGCGCCAAGGTGCCGGTCAGTGAGGAGGGCGACACGGTTCCGGGCTACCACGTCTTCGTCGGCGGCGGCTTTGGCGTCGCGGGCGGCATCGGCCGCGAATTCCGCACCGATGTGAAGGCGGAAGAGGCGCCGGCGCTGGTCGAGACGATCCTGCGCACCTGGCAGGAGCATCGCGCCACTCCCGACGAAAGCTTCGTCGCCTTCGCCCGCCGGCACGAGATCGCGGCGCTGCAGGCCTTGGTGGCACAGACGGGAGACGCGGCATGACCGTTCAAACCGTCAACCCGATCGTCCAGGTCCTGCCCGAGACCGCGCCCTTCAGCGAGGAACAGCGGTCCTGGTTGAACGGCTTCTTCGCCGGGCTGCTTTCGCTCGACAATGCCGGCGTCACCGCGCTGTCGCCGGCCGAAAACGCGGCCGTGATGGGGCAAGCCGACGACGGCGCGCCCTGGCACGATCCCTCGCTGGAACTGCCCGAGCGCATGACGCTGGCGGAGGGCAAGCCCCTGCCGCGCAAACTCTTCGCCGCGATGGCGCAGCAGGATTGCGGCCAGTGTGGCTATGTCTGCGAGACCTATTCGGCGGCCATCGCCGAGGGGAAGGAGCCGCGCCTGAACCTCTGCGCTCCCGGCGGCAAGGATACGTTGCGCATGCTGAAGACGCTGGTGGAGGAGGGCGGTTCGGCACCTGCCGTCACGCCCGACGATGCCGCGACGGCCACGCCGCTCGGCCCGCTCGGCCGCTGTCGCGAGAACCCGGCGATGGCGACCTTTCTGTCGCGCCGCAAGCTCAACGGCGAGGGCTCGGAAAAGGAGACCTGGCATGTCGAGTTCGACCTGTCGGAATGCGGGCTCGACTACATCGTCGGCGACGCTTTCGGCATCGTCGCACAAAACGATCCGCGCCTCGTCGATGCGGTGATCGCGCTGCTCGGCGCGCGGCCCGATGCCAACGTGGGCGGCACGACGCTGCGCCAGGCGCTGATATCCGACCGCGCGCTCGGCCCCGCACCCGACGCGCTGTTCCAGCTCATCTCCTATGTCACCGGCGGCGAAACCCGCTCCAAGGCCAAGCGGCTCGCGGCCGGCGAGGACCCCGATGGCGATCTCGACCGGCTGGACGTGCTCGGCACGCTGCACAAATTCGGGCAGGCGCGGCTCTCGCCCGATGCCTTCGTCGAGGCGCTCGACCCGCTGCAGCCGCGGCTCTACTCGATTTCCTCGTCGCACAACGCCATTCCCGGCCGCATCTCGCTGACGGTCGATACGGTGCGCTACAAGATCGGAACGCGCCCGCGCTGGGGCGTCGCCTCGACCTTCCTTGCCGAGCGCGTCCAGCCCGGCGACAAGGTGTCGGTCTATGTCCAGCGCGCCCATGGCTTCGGCCTGCCGGAAAATCCCGAGACACCCGTGATCATGTGCGGTCCCGGCACGGGCATCGCGCCCTTCCGCGCCTTCCTGCACGACCGCCGCACGACGAAGGCACCGGGCAGGAACTGGCTGTTCTTCGGCCATCAGCGCCGTGCCAGCGACTTCTTCTACGAGGACGAACTGACGCAGATGAAGGAGGAGGGCGTTCTGACCAATCTGACGCTGGCCTGGTCGCGAGACGATACCGGCAAGGTCTATGTCCAGGATCGCATGCGCGAGCGTGGCGCCGAGCTCTTCGCCTGGCTTGAGCAGGGCGCGCATTTCTACGTCTGCGGCGATGCCAAGCGCATGGCCAAGGATGTCGAGAGGGCGATGGTCGATGTCGTCGCCGAACACGGCAAGCGCTCGGCCGACGAGGCGGTCGCCTATGTGACGGCGCTGAAGAAGGCGGGGCGCTATCAGGCCGACGTGTATTGAGGCGGCGCAGCCCGCCTCAGATGATCCGCCGCCGCAGCCAGCCGCCGATCTGCTCGACCGCGACCACCAGGGCGAACACGGCGAGAATGATGGTCAGGGCCGTGTCGTAGTCGAACAGGTCGAAGGCGACCTTCAACTCCACTCCGATTCCGCCTGCGCCGACCAGCCCGAGCACGACCGAGGCCCGCGTCGCCTTCTCCACGCAAAACAGCGAGGTCGCGATGAAGGACGGCATCGCGTTGGGCACGACGGCGGAGAAGATCAGCCCGGTTTTGCTCGCCCCGATCGTGGAGAGTGCCTCGCGCGGGCCCTTGTCGGTCTCCTCCATGGCCTCGGCGAAAAAGCGCCCGGCATAGCCGATCGTGTCGATCATCAGCGCCAGCACGCCCGCAGCCGGTCCCAGGCCCACCGCGATCACGAAGAACAGCGCCCAGATCAGGTCCGGCACCGTCCGGAAGAACGCGATCAGGCCGCGCGCCAGCGTCCGCACGATCGGGTGCGGCGACAGGCCGTCGGCGGCGAGGATCGCGAGCGGAAAACTCAGGATCAGCCCCAGCACGCAGCCCGAGACCGCCATCTGGAACGTCGTCGCCAGCGACCAGAAGATTTGCTCGATACGGCTGAGATCGGGCGGAAACATCCGCGTCAGGATGTTGCCCATATAGGGAATGCCGCGGATCAGCTTTTCGGCCGAGAGCTCCGAGCCCGAAAACGACCAGACGACCAGCGCGATCGCCAGGAAGGAGCCGATGAAGGCGACCGCGCTGGGTCGCGCGAAGCGGTCCGGATGGCCGGAGAGTGGAGGCGCCACGCTCATGCCAGCACCGGCACGGCGAAAGGCGCGGCAGGCTCAGCCGGAGCCGGCTCCTCCGGTTCTTCGAAGAAGGCCGCGAGTTCGGCTTCCGAGCAGGCTTCGGCGCGTCGGTCGAGCGCGACGCCGCCATCGGCGAGACCGACGATGCGGTCGGCGAAACGGCGCGCATGCGCCATATGGTGTGAGACGAAGACCAGGGTCAGCCCCTTGTCGCGGGTGAGCCGGAACAGCAGCTCCATGATCTCGCGCCCGGCGCGCGGGTCGAGGCTGGCGTCGGGCTCGTCGGCCAGAACGAGTTCGGGACGCTGCATCAGCATGCGGGCGATGGCGACGCGCTGCGACTGGCCGCCCGACAACGAATCGGCACGCTGCATGGCCTTGTCAGCCAGTCCGACGGCCTCGAGGCAGGCCATCGCCTCCGCGCGCACGTCGGCCGGAGCCAGGGCCTGCAACCAACTGCGCGGACCCGGCCGGCGCGACTGGACGCCGTGCACGACATTGCTGAGCGCGCTGATCCGGGCGACGAGATTGTGTTTCTGAAAGACCACGCCGACGCGTGAGCGGAAGCGCTTCAGCCGCGCGCCGCGCAGGGAGCCGACCTCCTCGCCGAGAACCGCGATCCGCCCCGAATCCGCATCAGCCAGCCGCACGATCATGCGCAGCAGCGTCGACTTGCCGGTGCCGTTGGCGCCGATCAAGGCCAGCGACTGCCCGGCCGGCACAGTCAGGACGAGATTGGACAGAATGCAGCGGGAGCCGAAGCTCTTTGCCAGTTCCGTGATGGCGATGACGGGCGCCTGAGTGCCCGTCACAGTGGCCGAAGCCTGTTGGATCGATCCCATCACTCGATGAACTTGTTGAATTCGGTGATGCCGATCGTCTGGTAGATCGAGCGGACATAATCGTAGTCGGCGTCCTTGACCTCGGGCAGGAAGACACCGCCGAGGAACTTCCGGTTGTCGTCCGTGCCGGTGGTGACGGCCTTCATCAGGTCGGCGCCGTGATCGAGGAAGGCCTTGCGGATCTTCGCGACGATCTCGGGTTTGACCTTGGGACTGGCGATCATGACGTCGTTGGGCAGATCGCGACCGCGCACCACGACCGTGAAGCCCGTCTTCGAGTCCGATTCGCGGATGCGCTGGAGGTGGGTCAGGTTGAGACCGATCGCGGCGATGTCACCGCGCTTCAGAGCCTCGACCGCGACATTGCGCTTCACGAAAACCGGCTTGTAATCGACATTGTACTTCAGCCCGAAATCGGCGAGCGCCTGCGCGGGCCCGAGATGCTGCGAGGTCGAGCCGATCTCGCCGAACGAAATCGTCTTGCCCTTCAGATCTGCGATCGACTTGATCGGGCCGCTGGCGAGCACCGCGACCTGGCTGAAATAATCCGGCCGCTGCCAGCCGACCACGGGAACAGCATGGGTGCGGGCCTTGAACACGACGTATTCGGCCGGTCCGGTCAGCACGAAATCGAGCTGGCCGGCCGCCATCGCCTCGACGGCCGCCGTCCGGCCGGACACGGCGAAGAACTGGACCTTGAGGTCCGTGATCTTCTCGAAGGCGGCCTTGAACGGGCCGAATTCGCGCTGCAGCGATTCAGCGCCGTCGATGTCGGTCACGGCGAAGCGGATCGTATCCTGCGCCTGCGCCGGAGCGGCGAGGCCAAGTGTCGCGCCAAACAGCGCCAGAGCCAGCGACTTGAACATGGACGTCCTCCTGATGTCGGAGCCATGGCGCTAGAGAGCCCTCGCGACGATGCCGTGACTCTTGGACGACAGTGGCATGACGGCGCCCGTCATCGTCATGTCATGCTGGGCCAGCAAGGCCCGCAGCGTGCGCCTGAGAGATCGCGCGCAACACCGCAGCCAAACAAAAAGATGGGAGCCGACCTTGGCCTTAATGATCCAGAACGGCCGGGCGCTTCTCCCCGAGGGGCTGGTGCAGGCCGACATCGCGGTCGCGGATGGCACCATCGCGGCGCTCGGCGGCGCGCCTGAAGGCCGTGCCCTGCATCTCGACGCCTCGGATCTGCTCGTTCTGCCGGGTCTGGTCGACTGCCATGGCGATGCCTTCGAGCGTCATGTGATGCCGCGCCCCAAGGTCTCCTTCGACATCGACCTGGCGCTGCGCGATACCGACCGCGCCTTGCTGGCGAGTGGCATCACCACGGCTTTTCACGGCGTCACCTGGTCCTGGGAGCCCGGTCTCCGGAGCGCGGCCAATGCCCGCGCGCTGCTGTCGGCGATCGAGCGGCTGCGGCCGGAGCTCGGCGCCGACACCCGCTTTCACCTGCGTCACGAGACCTTCAATCTCGAAGCCGAGGCCGAGATCGTCGATTGGCTGGCGCAGGGGAGGGTCGGCGTTCTCGCTTTCAATGACCACACCGAAGGCACGCTGAAGACCCGCCACCGGCCTGACAAGGTCGGCAAGATGGTCGAGCGCTCGGGTTTGACGGCGGACGCCTTCGCCGAACTGGTCGAGCGCGTTTACGCACGCAAGTCCGAGGTTCCCGCCTCGCTAGTGCGGCTGGCGACGGCGGCGCGCGCTGCCGGGGTACCGATGCTCTCCCATGACGACATGACTCCGGAGATGCGTCGCAGCTTTCGCGCTATGGGGGTTGCGGTCGCTGAATTTCCGATCGACGAGATAACGGCGCGCGAGGCGGCGGCCCATGGCGAGCCCATCGTCTTCGGCGCGCCCAATGTCGTGCGCGGCGGCTCGCATACGGGGTGTCCCAGCGCTGAGGAAATGGTCCGGGGCGGTCTCTGCACAGTCCTGGCATCCGACTACTATTATCCGGCGCTGCTGCTCGCACCCTTCATCCTGGCGCGCAACGGCGCGGCGACCTTCGCGGACGCCTGGAAGCTGGTGTCGCAGGCGCCCGCCGAGGCCCTCGGCCTGCATGATCGCGGCGTCATCGCGCTTGGCCGGCGCGCCGATCTCGTGCTTGTCGAGGAGGCAGCCCAGCCGCGCGTGATTGCGACCATAGTCGGCGGAAAGCTGGTCCATTTGGCGGATCAGCGTGTCCTTGGCTGATCAGGCGTCGTAGCCCTTGAGGTTCGCCACCGCAGTCATGACCCCCCGCAGCTCCGCGAGCCCACGCAGGCGCCCGACCGCCGGATAGCCCGGAAAGCTGCCCTTGCCGACATCGTCGAGCAGGGCATGGCCATGGTCGGGCCGCATCGGGATCTGACAGTGAGCCAAGCCCGCTGCCTTGCGGCGCTGTTCCTCGGCCAGCAGCGCCTCGATCAGCGCGACCATGTCGGTGTCGCCGCCGAGATGCTCGGCCTCCATGAAGGAGCCGTCGGCGTCTTTGGCGACGTTGCGCAGATGCGCAAACCAGATCCGGTCGGCGAAGCGGCGCGCGATCGCCGGGACGTCGTTCTTCGGATTGGCGCCGAGCGAGCCCGAGCACAGTGTCAGCCCGTTCGCCGGCCGATCGACCGCATTCAGGATGAAGGCGATGTCATCCTCGTCAGAGCAGATGCGCGGCAGGCCGAAGAGCGGGCGCGGCGGATCGTCGGGATGGATGCACATCCGGATGCCGACCTCCTCCGCCGTCGGGATCACGGCTTCGAGGAAGCGCTTGAGATTGGCGCGCAGCGCCTCGTGGCTCATGCCGCGATAGCGCTCCAGCATGCGGGCCAGGCCCGGCACGTCGTAGCGGTCATAGGCGCCCGGCAGCCCGGCCATGATGTTGGCCAGAAGCCGGTCGCGATCGGCCTGGGAGGAGCGCTCGAACCAGGCCTTGGCGCGGTCCACGACATCCGCCGAGTGTCCGTCCGCAGCGCCGGGGCGCTTCAGCATGAAATGGTCGAAGGCGACATATTCATGGATGTTGAAGCGCAGTGCCGTGCCGCCGCCGGGCAGGGGGAAGGCGAGTTCGGTACGCGTCCAGTCCAGCACCGGCATGAAATTGTAGCACACCACCTCCAGCCCGCAGGCCGCGAGGTTGCGCAGCGACTGCCGGTAGTTCTCGAAGATCGGCTCGAGATCGCCTTCGCCGATCTTGATGCTCTCATGCAGCGGCAGGCTCTCGACTACGTTCCAGTGCAGGCCCAGGCCCGCATCGGCGGCGATGATCGCCTTGCGCGCCTCGATCTCCTCGACGCTCCAGACCACGCCATAGGGAATCTGATGGAGCGCATTGACGATGCCGCGCGCGCCCGCTTGCCGCGCCTGGGAGAGCGTCACCACGTCGTCTGGTCCAAACCAGCGCCAGCTCTGTTCCATCAGAAAGTCCGTTCCGTCTGGGCATAGGTCATGGTCGCGTATCCTTTTGGTGTCTTGTTCTGGCTTTACCGTCGCCGTCAATCAAGGCGGGCTGGGGAGGCGGTGCCGGCGAAGGCATTCACCTGGTCGCGGGCGATAGCCTCGATGGCATCGAAGACGGTGCGCAGATGCGCGCGCATCGCCGCTTCTGCCCGGGTCTCGTCGCCGGTCAGCACGCAGTGGGTGATCTCGCGATGCTGGGCGAGAATCATGCCGGGCCATGCCGCGCTCTCCAACGACAGGCAGCGGACACGGTCGAGTTGAGCCTTGACGCTCTCGATCAGGCTCCAGACGGAAGGGTGGCCCGACAGCCTGGCCAGTTCGGCGTGAAAAGCATCGTCATGCTGGAAGAAGGCGGTCCGGTCGCCGGTTGCGAGATCGCGCTCCTGCTGTCGCATATGCTGCTCGAGCGCTGCTTTCCCAGCATCGTCGGCATGGCGCGCGGCCAGTGCGACGGTCCGGCATTCCAGCGTTTCCCGGACGAACTGGCTGTCATGCACGGCGACGAGATCGATCGGCGCGACAAAGGTGCCGACCTGCGGCACCACCAGCAGGAAGCCTTCCTCGACCAGGCGCTTGAAGGCCTCGCGCACCGGGGTGCGGCTGACGCCGAAGCGCACCGCCATGCCCGCTTCCGACATTGCCTCGCCCGGGCGCAGCACTGCCGCGAGGATGTCCCCGCGCAGCAGGCGGTGGATCTGTTCGGTGCTCTGACGTGTCGCGGGAAGGGCCATTGCCAAGCTCTGATCGACTGGTATACTAGGATACCGATTAATCTGGGGGCGCGTCAATCGGCGTGCATCACGGACTTGTTGGGCCGTTGCCGCAAGGCGAAGCCGGCTTGATCAACAACAAAAAGCGGAAAATCCGCATCATTTTGGAGGAGACGTCATGGTCCAGAGCAGAATCGATCGGCGTGCATTCATCGGCGGCGTTGCCGGCCTCGCAGGCGCGGCGCATGTCCCTTCAGCCTTCGCCCAGCAGCTCAAGCTGCCGACATCCCCCGTCGTCCTGTCGATCGTCGATGTCGCCGGCAATCTTGCGCTGACGCAGAAGGCGATCGAGAACTATCGCAGGGCCAAGCCCAATCTGGTCTCGCGCATCGTCTTCACCAAGGCGCCGTCGCCCGAACTGCCCGGCAAGATCAAGGCGCAGCAGGATGCCGGCCGTGTCGACATCGACATGGTGCTCACAGGGACGGACGCGCTCTCGGCGGGCGTCGACCAGAAGCTCTGGGTGCAACTGCTGCCACAGCATGCCGGCAACCTGCCCAAGCTCGACGAGATCTATCTCGAAGGCGCCTCAAAGATGCAGGCGCTGGCCAGCGGGCAGGGCGTCGTCGTGACCTATTATCCGTCCGGCCCGCTGCTCGAATACATGCCGGCCAAGGTCAAGACGGTTCCCACCACGGCGCAGGAGCTGCTCGACTGGACGCGGCAGAACAAGGATCGCTTCATTTATCCGCGTCCTGCCAACTCCGGCCCCGGACGCACCTGGATGATGGGCCTGCCCTATCTGCTGGGCGACAGCGATCCCAAGGATCCGGTCAAGGGCTGGGACAAGACCTGGGCCTATCTCAAGGCGCTCGGCGAGAACATCGAATACTATCCCGGCGGCACCGGCGCGGTGATGAAGGAACTCGGCGACGGCTCCCGCGACATGACGGTGACGACGACGGGCTGGGACATCAACCCGCGCGTGCTGGGTGTGGTGCCGAAGGAGGCGAAGATCGCCGCGCTGAAGGGCTTCCATTGGGTCACGGACGCGCATTACATGTGCATCCCCAAGGGCGTGTCGGATGAGAAGCTCGCAGTCCTGATCGACCTGATGAACTTCCTCCTCACCAAGGAACAGCAGGCCTACACCTATGACGAGGGCTATTTCTATCCCGGCCCGGCCGTGAAGGGCGTTACGCTCGACATGGCGCCGCCGGAAAGCCAGGCCGCGATCAAGGAGTTCGGCCGGCCCGAATACGACAAGCTGATCGCCGACAACCCGCTGCAGACGCCGCTCGACCCCGACAAGATGGTCGTTGCGTTCCGCATGTGGGACGAGCAGGTGGGCGGCGCCAAGCGCAAGTAAGACGACCAACGCGACCCGACGGGTGGCCTCGATACGGGCCGCCCGTCGGATTTTTGATCGAGCCTCCAGCACGCGGTCCCCATGACGATTCACGCAGCCTCCTTTCGCGAGCTCCGGCTCGATCGCCTGAGCCGGGATTTCGGCACGCACAACGCGCTGAAGGACGTCTCGCTGACGATCCAGCAGGGCGAGTTCATTGCGCTGCTGGGCCCCTCCGGCTGCGGCAAGTCCACCACGCTGAACATCATCGCGGGACTGTTGCCGGCGACCGCCGGCGGCATCTGGCTCGATGAGAAGCGCATCGACCCTCTCCGTCCGGAGGAGCGCGGCTTCGGCATGGTGTTCCAGAACTACGCGCTCTTCCCGCATATGAGCGTGACCAAGAACATCGGCTTCGGCCTGAAGATGCGCGGCGTCGCCAAGGCGGAGATCGAGCGCCGTGTCGGCGAGGCCGTTGCGCTGGTCAGGCTCCAGGGCCAGACCGGGAAGCTCCCCGGCCAGCTCTCGGGCGGTCAGCAGCAGCGTGTCGCCATCGCGCGCGCCATCGTCGTCGAGCCGCCATTGGTCCTGATGGACGAGCCGCTTTCCAACCTCGACGCCAAGCTGCGCCTGGAAATGCGCGCCGAAATCCGCCGCATCCACAACACGCTGGGCGCGACCACGATCTACGTCACCCACGACCAGGAAGAGGCGCTGTCGCTGGCTGACCGCATCGTGGTGATGCGCGACGGCCAGGTGCGCCAGGTCGGCGTGCCGGAGGATTTGTTCTCGCGGCCCGACCACCTCGACGTCGCCGAATTCATGGGCTTCCGCAACAAGATCGCCGGCACAGCCAGCTCGGTTTCGGGCGAGCATGCGACGGTGGCCATCGAAGGCGCCGGCATCGTCGGCCGCGTTCGCAACACCGTCACGCCGGGCTTGGCCGCCCATGTCGCGATCCGCCCCGAGGATTTGCATCCCGTTGCCGCCGGCAGCGCGGGCATCAAGGCACAGGTGATTTCGACCGAGTTTCGTGGCCGCGAATTCGTCGGCTTCGCCCGCATGGCCGATGGCACGGACCTGTCCTTCCTGGCGACCGAGCGGCTGGCGCCCGGCGCCGAGGTCACGCTCGCAGCCGAACCCGACCGCGTCCTCGTTTATGGGGCTGCAGCGTGACCAGCCCATCTTCCTCGATCGATCCGGGCCCCGCCATTCCGCTCAGTCAACGACTTGCCGCACGCGGGCTCGACGGGCTGACGCTGCTCGTCGTTCCCGCCGTACTCTTTCTGCTGCTGCTATTCATCTACCCGTTCTTCTACGGTCTGTTTTTGTCCTTCAATCCAAAGGCGGGCGGCACGCTCGCCAACTACCAGCGCTTCTTCTCGGACTCGTTTCTCTATGGAACGATCGCGACGACGCTCTGGCTGGCCTTGCCGGTGACGGTGATCACGCTGCTGATGGCGATCCCGATCGCCTTCCGCGTCAGGGTGATGAAGCACCAGCGTCTGCTGACCACCATCCTGGTGATCCCGATCACGCTGGGCACCGTGCTGGTGGCGCAGGGCCTGCTGAGCTATCTCGGTCCTCAGGGCTGGTTCAACCGCACGCTGTTGACGCTGGGCCTCATCTCGACCCCGGTGAAGCTCCTGCACAATTACTGGGGCGTCTTCCTGTCGCTGGTGATCACCGGCTTCCCGTTCACCTTCCTGTTGACGCTGTCCTACCTCTCTGGCGTCGATCCCGCGCTCGAACAGGCCGGCGCGACGCTGGGCGCAGGTCCCTGGCAGCGCTTCAAGCACATCCTGCTGCCGCTGCTGCTGCCGGGTCTGGCGATCACCTTCTGCCTCTCCTTCGTGCAGGCCTTCTCGGTCTTTCCCTCGGCTGTGCTGCTCGGCGCGCCCGCAGGCCCGACGCGGGTGATCTCGATCGCGGCCTATCAGGCAGCCTTCGAGGAGTATGATTATTCGATGGCCTCGGCGGTGGCGATGATCATGGGCGTGGTCCAGCTCTCGATCGTCGTCGCGGTTCTGGCGGCGCGCGGGCTGCTCTATCGCGGCCCTGCCGGCGGCGGAAAGGGTTGACGCCATGGTCAAGGACAACCGCCTTTCGGCCCGTCTCTGGGCTTTCGCCAACTGGGCCGTGATCGGCTTCTTCATCCTGAACCTGTTCGGGATGATTGCGACCGTGGTGACGAGTTCCTTCGCCACCCGCTGGCTCGGCACCTGGCTGCCGGCCGGCTGGACGACGCGCTGGTATTCTTCCGCCTGGGACGAGTTCCAGCTCTACGACATCCTCTCGGTCACCTTCCAGATCGTCTTCCTCGTGGTCTTCCTCTCCGGCCTGATCGGTGTGCCGGCGGCCTATGCGCTGGCGCGACGCGATTTCCCCGGCAAGAAGCTGGTGATGCTGCTCTTCCTGCTGCCGCTGCTGGTCCCGCCGATCACCTTCGGCATTCCCCTGGCGACGGTGCTCTACCGTGCGGGGCTCGCCGGCCAGATGTCGGGCGTCGTGCTCGCCAATCTCGTGCCGACGGTGCCCTTCGTCATCCTGGTGATGATCCCCTTCATCGAGCAGATCGACACCAAGATCGAGGCCGCGGCGCGGGTCTTCGGAGCCAACACCTTCAAGCTCTTTATCTACATCCTGCTGCCGCTGCTGGCACCGGGCATCCTGGCGGCACTGCTGCTGGTGCTGGTGCGCACCATCGCGATGTTCGAGCTGACCTTCCTCACCGCCGGCCCGACAAGCCAGACGCTGGTGGTGGCGCTCTACTATGCGGTCTTCGCAGCAGGTGTGCGAGCCGTGCAGTCGATCGACGCCATGGCGGTGATCTACATGGTGACGACCCTGGTCTGGCTGCTGATCGCGCTGCGCTTCGTCAACCCGACGCAGATCGTGGCCCGCGCCAAGCGCTGAAGAAATCCGCCCCCGTCGGGAACCGGTCGGGGGCGGTCGCGATTGAATCCGGGCAGCGCGGATGGCGTCTCATCCGCCCGGAGTCTCAAGTTATGGCGCGCGTGATTTTCGACGATGCCGTTTCGGCCCCACCGCCCCCCGCGAGGCTCAAACGCAGCTCCCCTGCCAAGCTGACGATTACACGCCGGAAATCCGGCAAAGGCTTCAGCTACCGCGATGCCGATGGGGAGCGCATCACCGACGCAGCCACGCTCGCCCGCATCCGTTCGCTCGCCATCCCGCCGGCCTATGCGGACGTCCGCATCGCCGCCGATCCTCGCGCCCATCTTCAGGCCGTGGGCCATGACGAAGCCGGTCGCACCCAGCATCGTTACCATCCCGACTGGGACAAGGTGCGCGAGCGTCGCAAGCTCAAGCGGCTGAAATGTCTGATCGATGCCCTGCCCAAGCTGCGGGCCGCGATCGCGCGCGATCTCGGGGACCGCAAGCTCAGCCGCGACAAGGCCTTGGCCTGCGCGGCCGCCATCATCGACCGCTGCCACATCCGCGTCGGCAACGAGACCTATGCCAAGGCCAATGGCAGCCATGGCGCTTCGACGCTGCTGAAGCGGCACGTCGCGATCACCGGCAGCAGCATTGAGCTCGCCTTCAAGGGCAAGAGCGGCAAGCAGATCGCCTGCACCCACGAAGATGCGACACTGGCGCGCGCCCTGACACGCGTCATGACGCTGAAAGGCCGGCGGGTGTTTCAGTATCTGCGCGAGGATGGCACGGTCGGCGAATTGCGGGCCGGCGATATCAATGCCTATCTGAAGCGCGTTTCGGGACTGCCGATCAGCAGCAAGGATCTGCGCATGCTGGCAGCCAACGCCGCCGCCGCCGAACTGCTGCTGGCAGGCGAGATCGTCGCAACAGAAACCGGCAGGAAGCGCCAGCTTGCCGACATCATGCGCGCGATCTCGGAGCGGCTGGTCAACACACCGGCTGTCGTCCGCAAAAGCTATGTCCACGAGATCGTGGTGAGGTCCTATGCGACGGGTCGCCTCAAGCGCGCTTACGCAAAAGCCAAGGCGCGCGGAGGTTGTTCGCGCATCGAGCGGACGCTTGGGCTGTTAGCTGCCTGAGCCTCAGGGCTTCCTGTCGGGCGCCTTGCGCCCCTGCGTGATCAGCCGGGCGCTGTGCTGGCCGGAGATGAAGGTCCAGAACCAGCTCCAGGCGACGGCCACGCGGCTGCGCGCGCCGATCAGGAAGAAGATGTGGGCGACGCCCCAGATCCACCAGGCGATCGCCCCACGCAATCGCAGCCAGCCGAAATCCGCGACTGCCGCGCTTTTGCCGATCGTCGCGAGATTGCCCTGATGGCGGTAGCGGAACGGGCCAGGCACGGGCTTGCCCGCAAGCCGCGCGCGAATGACCCTGGCGACATAGGCGCCCTGCTGCTTGGCGGCTGGAGCGATCCCTGGCACGGGCTTGCCATCGCTCGTCGCAACCGCCGCCGTATCGCCGATGACGAAGATCTCGGGTCGGCCGGGCGCGTTGAGGTTGAGATCGACGGTTGCGCGTCCAGCCCTGTCAGCGGCGATGCCCAGCCATGCTGCGGCCGGCGAGGCTGCGACGCCGGCCGCCCAGACCACGGTACGGCAGCCGACGAATTCATCGCCGATCGTCACCCCGTCGGCGCGGATATCCGAGACCGGCCGGCCAAACAGCACCTCGACACCGAGCTTCTCCAGCGCTCCTTGCGCATAGTCCGACAGCGAAACCGGAAACGCTGCCAGCACGCGAGCCCCCGCCTCGATCAGCAGCACGCGCGCCTCGCGGGTGTCGATATTGCGGAATTCGCGCCAGAGAATCTGCTTGGCAAGTTCGGCGATGATGCCGGCGAGTTCGACGCCGGTCGGCCCCGCCC
>QBLV01000004.1:56401-63857 GCA_003241815.1 Hyphomicrobiales bacterium
CCCGCCCCGATGACCGCGAAGGTCAGCAGCGCTTGCCGGGCGGCGGGATCGGTCTCGCGCTCGGCCTGCTCGAAGGCCAGCAGCAACCGTCGCCGGATCGTCGTCGCATCCTCCAGCGTCTTCAAGCCGGGCGCCACCGCCTCCCATTCGTCGCGTCCGAAATAGGAATGTCGCGCGCCTGTGGCCAGGACCAGCGTGTCGTAAGGTACTGCGACGCCGTCATCGAACAGCACACGCTTCCCATCGGCATCGACGCCGGAGACCTGCCCCAGCAGCGTGGTGACGTCGGCCCGCTCGCGGAACAGCCGCCGGATCGGCCAGGCGATCTCCGAGGTTGCCAGGATCGTCGTGGCGACCTGATAGAGCAGCGGCTGGAAGAGATGGTGGTTGCGCTGGTCCATCAGCGTGATCCGAAGACCCGCGCCTGCGAGATCGCGCACCAGTTGCAGGCCGGCAAAGCCCGCGCCCACGACGACGAGATGGTGGGCATCCGACGAAGCTTGCCTCTCGGCCATGGCGTGGGGACATCCCTTCGCGTTCGTCTCAGCGGTTTTCCCGCCGTCCGGCCATCTTGCTCAGGCGCCGCCAGAGCGCAAGACGAGGATGCGCGACGGCGCGATTTAAGCTAATCAGCCGCGATGACTGCCCTTTCGCCAGAGCTCCTGCGTTTCTCCGTCGCGCCGATGATGGACTGGACCGACCGGCATTGCCGCGTCATCCATCGCCTGATGTCGCGCCGCGCGCGGCTCTATACCGAGATGGTGACGGCTCAGGCCGTCATCCGGGGCGACCGCCAGCGGCTGATCGGCTTCGATGCATTCGAGCATCCGGTCGCGCTCCAGCTTGGCGGCAACGACCCGGCTTTGTTGGCTCAGGCCGCGCGGATCGGCGCCGATTTCGGCTATGACGAGATCAACCTCAACTGCGGCTGCCCCTCCGACCGCGTTCAGGGAGGCGCCTTCGGGGCCTGCCTGATGCGCGAGCCGGCGCTGGTCGGCGATTGCGTGGCGGCGATGAAGGCGGCGGTGTCGATCCCCGTCACGGTGAAATGCCGGATCGGCGTCGACGACCAGGATCCGGAAGCCGCGCTGGACGCGTTGACGTCAGCGGTGAGGGCAGCCGGCGTCGATGCGCTGATCGTCCATGCCCGCAAAGCCTGGCTCCAGGGGCTCTCGCCCAAGGAGAACCGCGAGGTTCCGCCGCTCGACTATGACCGCGCCTACCGGCTGAAGCGCGCCAATCCCGAGCTGATCGTGACCATCAATGGTGGCATTCGCGCGCCCGATGAATGGGCCGGGCACCTGGCCCATCTCGACGGCGTCATGATCGGTCGCGAGGCTTATCAGAACCCCGAGATCCTGCTGCAGGTCGATCCGCTTCTCTTCGGCGAGGCTGCGCCGGTGTCCAATGCCTTTGCCATGCTGGAGGCACTCGAACCGCATCTGGCGGCGCATCTGGAAGCCGGCGGCCGCCTGCATGCCTTCACCCGCCATCTCGTCGGGCTGTTTCCGGGGCGTCCGGGTGCTCGCCAGTTTCGCCGCCACCTCGCCGAGCATTGCGTCGCGGCGGGCGCCGGGATCGCCAATCTGCGCGCGGCCGTCGCCCATGTCGCGCGCCATGACGGCGCCCGCGTCGCCGCCTGAGGCAGGCTGCCATGCCGCAACTTCGCGCTTGACGGCGCCCGCGTCTGCGCTATAGCTTAACTCAATGGTTAAGTTTCAAGAGACGCAGCTCGATCGCACTTTCTCGGCCCTGTCAGACCCGACCCGCCGGGCGCTGCTCGCGCGTCTCGAGGGGGGGGACGCTGTGTCGGTCAGCGAACTGGCGCGGCCTTTCACAATGTCGCTGCCGGCGGTGATGAAGCATCTCGACGTCTTGTCGGATGCCGGGCTGATCACGCGGACGAAGACGGGCCGCACCGTCTCCTGCCGCCTCAATGCCGATCCGATGGAGGAGGCGATGGGCTGGCTCGCGCGCTATCAGCGGTTCTGGACGCAGCGCCTCGACGCGCTGGAAGCCATGCTGAACGAGCGGCGCCGCAAGGCCGACCCGGACGGCGACGCCTGACAAAAGACATCGGAGACGCGGCGCCATGGACAAGAAGGTCGAGACCACGCCCAGCCTGACCATGAAGCGGCGGCTGAACGCGTCGCCGGCGGAGGTTTTCCAGGCCTGGACGGATCCTGCATTGATGGTTCGCTGGTTCGGGCCGGAGAATGTCACGACGATGGAGGCGCAGGTCGATCCGCGCGTCGGCGGGGGCTTTCGGGTGTTGATGCTGGAGAACACCGGGGAGCGGCACGAGGTCTCGGGCACCTATTACGAGGTCGTCGAGAACGAGCGGCTGATGTTCAGCTGGTCCTGGATCACGACGCCCGAGCGCGTCTCCAGCGTCACCGTGACCTTCAAACCCGATGGCGACGGCACGATCCTGACGCTTATGCACGAGAAGCTCTTCGACGAGCAGGCCGTCAAGGGCCACACCCATGGCTGGACCGGCTCGCTGGTCAAGCTCGAGGAGCTGTTCGCCTGAGAATGACGGCATCGGCCGGGCGGGCCGGCGCTCCGCGCCGCCCGAGCGCCCGCCGAGGCCGCAAGCAGACCAAGGGGATAACCGCGGGCCGTGCCAAAGCGAAAAGGCCGGCCGCTCGATGTGGAGACGAGTGATGCAGCACCAGATCGTATCCCGAGAGGAATGGGTAGCCGCCCGCAAGGCACATCTCGCCCGCGAGAAGGCGTTCACGCGCCAGCGCGACGCGCTCAGCGCCGAACGGCGCGCGCTGCCATGGGTCAGAATCGACAAGGACTATGTCTTCGAGGGCGGGAACGGCCGCCGGATGCTCGCCGATCTCTTCGGCACCAACAGCCAGCTCGTGATCTACCACTTCATGTTCGGGCCGGGATCGAGCGAAGGCTGCCCAGGCTGCTCCTTCCTGGCCGACCATTTCGATGGTCCCAACCAGCATCTGAAGCATCACGACGTCAGTCTCGTCGCCGTCTCGCGGGCGCCCTATGCGCAGTTCCAGCCGTTCCGGAAGCGCACGGGCTGGGATTTCGACTGGGTTTCCTCGGCCGGCAGCGACTTCAACGCCGACTTCCACGTCACGCCGAGCGAAGCCGAGCGTGCAGCCGGCCGCTACGAGTACAATTACGCGATGCATGAGGGCGAAGGCGGCGAGATGCCGGGCTTCAGCGTCTTCTACCGGAACGACGAGGGCAAGATATTCCACACCTATTCGTCCTACGCCAGGGGCTGCGACCTGCTGGTCGGCGCCTACAGCTTTCTCGATCTGATGCCTAAGGGCCGCAACGAGGACGCGATCATGGACTGGATGCGCCACCATGATCGCTACGAGGACAAGCCGCAGGCGAGCGCCGGCGTCATGCCGATAGCCGCGGTCGCGTCCTGTTGTGGCTGAAGCCTGATCCAGTGCGGCGGCGGGCTGCGCTCGCCGTCGATCGCCGGGCCATCCACCCGGCCTGAACCCATCGGAGGAGAAAGACATGACCTATGTGCAGGGGTTCGTCGTCGCCGTTCCGGCTGCGAACAAGGAGGCCTACCGCAAGCTTGCCGCCGATTTCGTCCCGCTCTTCAAGGAGTTCGGTGCGGTCCGCGTGGTCGAGGCCTGGGGCGACGACGTGCCCGACGGCAAGCTGACCGACTTCAAGGGCGCGGTGAAGGCCGAGTCTGACGAGGTGATCGTCTTCTCCTGGATCGAATATGCCGACAAAGCGACGGCCGACGCCGCCAGCGAGAAGATGATGAGCGACCCGCGCATGAAGGAGATGGGCGCCAATATGCCCTTCGACGGCAAGCGCATGATCTATGGTGGCTTCGCCTCGCTCGCCCAGCAGGGTGGCGGTGGCAGCATGGCCTATGTCGATGGCATGGTCGCGGCGGTTCCGGTGGGTAGCAAGGACGCTTATCGCGATTTTGCCACCCATCATGGCGCCATCCTGTGCGAGCACGGCGCGGCGCGCGTCGTCGACAGTTGGGGCGAGGATGTGCCCGATGGCAAGGTCACCGATTTCAGGCGCGCGGTGAAAGCGACCGACGACGAGAAGGTGGTCTATTCCTGGATCGAGTGGCCCTCGAAGGCAGTCCGCGATGCCGGCTGGCAGAAGGTCATGTCCGATCCGCGGATGCAGAAGCGCCCCATGCCCTTCGACGGCAAGCGCCTGATCCATGGTGGCTTCGCGCCGATCCTCGACGCTTAACGAAATGTCCGGCGGCTGCGAGGCCGCCGGACTCGTCATTCGCGCGCGATATCAGCCCGGCCCGGCGCCCTGCGTGCCGAGATAGAGCGCGTAGATCGACTGGCTCGCGGCCATGAACAGCCGGTTCCGCTTGGGCCCACCGAAGCAGATGTTGCCGCAGACTTCCGGCAGGCGGATGCGGCCGATCAGCTTGCCGGCGGGGTTGAAGACGCTGACCCCGCTATAGCCGACATTGCGCCCGGCATTGGACGAGGCCCAGAGATTGCCCTCGACATCGCAGCGCAACCCGTCCGGGCCGCAATGCACGCCGTCGATCATGCAGTCGGAGAAGACCTTGCCGTTGCTGAGCTTGTTGTCGGCGCCGACGTCGAAGACGTGGATGTCGCCCTTGCCGCCGGGCCCCGTATCGCCCGGTCCCTTGCCGGTCGAGGCGATGTAGAGCTTCTTGAAATCGGGCGAGAAGCACAGGCCGTTGGGATCGGGCACCTGCGCTTCCGGCACGACGAGTTCGACCCGGCCGCCGGGATCGATGCGGTAGGTGCCGGTGGGCAATTCGCGCTTGGCGAACCCGATGCCGGGCGGCTGGCCCAGCCGCGGGTTGAGCTTGCCATTGGCGTTGCTGGGTCCACCCGCCGCATCGGGCGCGCCCTCATAGAGTTGGCCGCCATAGGGTGGATCGGTGAACCAGTAGCTGCCGTCGGGATGGGCTGCGATGTCGTTGGGCGAATTCAGCTTCTTGCCCTCGAACGAGTCGGCCAGAACGGTTGCCGAGCCGTCCAGCTCGTAGCGGACCACCCGCCGGTTGAGATGCTCGCAGGAGAGCTGCCGGCCCTGAAAGTCGAAGCTGTTGCCGTTGCTGTTGCCGGAGGGTGAGCGGAAGACGCTGACATGGCCGTCATCCTCGATCCAGCGCATCTGCCGGTTGCGCGGGATGTCGCTCCAGACGAGGTACTGGCCCTGCGCGTTCCAGGCTGGCCCCTCGACCCATAAACCGCCGGTCCAGATCCGCTGAATCGCCGCGTTTGGCTGGGCGAGGCCACTGAACGCCGGATCGATGGCGATGACGTCGGGATCCCAGAAATAAGTCGTCGGTGCGCCGCGGCGGCTGAAATCACGCGGCGGGGTCGTGACGGTGGTCGGCGGCGCGGCGGGGCTGGCTGCGGTCTGCGAGAGAGCGGAGCCGGCCGTTGCGGCGAGCGCTCCCAGCCCTGCGGCATGGATCAGCGTGCGGCGAGACAGGATCGCAGGGTGACCCTGCGCGGGATCGCGGTCGTGAACAGAATGGTCTGTCATCGTGTACCTCCCAGGATTTTTGTTGGAACCGGCTTGCTGCCGGCCTTTGGTCGTCTTGCAGCTTTCCTTTCGCGTGGTACGGGCCGTCCTGCCGGGCACGGCCGTACCTTGAGATCATCAGTGCCGACCTTAGCGGTCGAGCGGCGCTGGCGCGAGGACGGCTTTGCGGCAGGAGCATGCCGCAGCGGCACGCGCGGCACCCGTTTTGCTGGGACCCTTGCACGGAGATGGGACGCCTCGCGCCGCGGACAGGCATCTGCATATCGGACCTGACATCACGTGCTTGCCCCGGCCTGCAAAATCGCCCACAGCAGCCTATCCTTCCGCCGGACCGCTGCCATGCTTGCTGGAATTCCCACCGGGGATCTCGTCTTCCTCGCCGTCTCTCTCGTGGCTGCGGGAGCGCTCACCGGCCTTCTGGCGGGCGTCTTCGGCGTCGGCGGCGGCGCGGTCATCGTGCCGATCCTGTACGAGGTCTTCCGCGTCATCGGCGTGCCGGAGGAGGTGCGCATGCCGCTTTGCGTCGGCACGTCGCTGGCGGTGATCATCCCGACCTCGATCCGCTCCTTCCAGGCCCATCGGGCCAAGGGCATGGTCGACATGTCGATCCTGAAGATCTGGGCGATACCGGTCGTGCTGGGCGTCGTCGCCGGCAGCTACATCGCCCGCTTCGCGCCGGCCGATCTCTTCAAGATCATCTTCGTCATCGTCGCGATCTTCAGTGCGTTGCGGCTGCTCTTTGCCTCGGACCGCTGGCAGCTCGGCACGGAGATGCCGGGCAAGGTTCTGATGAGCATCTATGGCGGCATCATCGGCGTGCTGTCGGCCCTGATGGGCATCGGCGGCGGCCAGCTTTCCAGCCTGTTCATGACGTTCTATGGGCGGCCGATCCACCAGGCCGTGGCGACCTCGTCGGGGCTCGGCGTGATCATTTCGATCCCCGGTGCGCTCGGCTTCATCTATGCGGGCTGGCCGAAGATGGACATCCTGCCGCCGCTCTCGCTGGGCTATGTCTCGCTGATCGGCTTTATTCTCTTCATCCCGACCTCGATCTGGACGGCTCCCATCGGCGCGCGCCTCGCGCACCGCCTCTCGAAGCGCAAGCTGGAGGTGGTCTTCGGCCTCTTCCTGCTGCTGGTCGCGGCGCGGTTTACGTGGTCGCTGTTGGTGTGACGACGGAGCTCAGGATCGCGGCGGGACCTGCTTCGCCAGCCGCGCCATGATCGCACGCCGCCCATCCTCGCTCAGGTGGCTCCAGCGCCCGATCTCGTCGAGCGAGCGCCCGCAGCCCTGGCAGAGTTTGCTCACGGGGTCGAGCATGCACGCTTTGATGCAGGGCGAGGAGATGGCGCTTGACGCGATCGCGCTCATGGGCTGCCGACACTCAGGGCGAGCGCAAAGCCGAGATAGATCGCGATCTCGTCAAGCTGCTGCGTCGCGCCGGCGATGTCGCCCGTCTGGCCGCTAATGAGGCGCAAGCAAAGGCGTCTGACGAGCGCGGCATTCGCCACAGCCAGACCATAGCCCAGCGCCAGCCCCAACAGCGGCAGTTGCAATCCAATGGTCAGCAGTAGCGCGATGCTGGAGCCAATCGCGTAGCCGAGAAGCGCGGTGGGCACTGAGGGGCGTCCCACTGCGGCTGAGGCGCCGTCGGAACGAGCCGGCGCCGTCATGGCGAGCAGGCGCACGCCGGACAAACGCGAGACCAGCGCAGCGATCGCGAAAATCCCGGTTGCCGCGAGCGGCCCCAGCCGGTCGAGGATCAGCGCCAGCGCGGCGACCCGCAGCAGCAGCGAAAGCCCCATCGCCAGCGCGCCATAGCTGCCGAGCCGGCTGTCCTTCATGATCTCCAGCCGGCGCTCCGGGGTGCGCCCGCCGAACAGCCCGTCGGCGCTGTCGGCGAGCCCATCCTCATGCAGCGCCCCGGTCGTCACGGCGATCGCTG
>QBLV01000004.1:63867-71954 GCA_003241815.1 Hyphomicrobiales bacterium
GGCCCCCAGCAGCACCAGCGCGGCGGGCAGGGCGATGATCAGCGCGGCGAGGGGCAGGGCGCGCGGCACGATGCGAAAATCGGGGGGCGCATGCGGGTCGGCCTCGCCGGCTAAGGCGGGCACCGGCAGGCGCGAATAGAAGCGGATGCAGATCGCGGTCGCGATCGCCCAGCCCGGCCAGGCGGGTGGCCCTGCCGAAGCCGCCTCGGTGCCGCCTTCGCTGTCGTTGATTGTCTTCATGCGCCGCAGCCTATAGCAGCAGCGACGGTCGGCCAGCCATCGCGATGGTGCCGGCGCTTTGCCATTTCGCCGCATGAGTTTTCGCCATGGCCGCTTCAGCACTGCCCTTCGACGACATCCGGGAACTCGTCGCTGCGATGCCCGGTCCCGATATGGCCGCCGCGAACATGGTGCGCGCCCGGGACAAGGAGCTGACCAAGCCGGCGGGGAGTCTGGGTCGCATAGAGGAGATCGCCGAATGGCTTGCCGCCTGGCAGGGGAAGGGCAAGCCCAGCGTCGACCGCCCGCTGGTCTGCGTTTTTGCCGGCAATCACGGCGTGGTCGCGCAGGGGGTCTCGGCCTTCCCGCAGGCGGTGACGCGGCAGATGCTGGAGAACTTTGCCGCAGGTGGCGCCGCGATCAACCAGATCTGCGCCGCCTTCGATCTCGGCTTCAAGGTCTTCGATCTCGCGCTCGACCTGCCGACCGGAGATTTCACGCAAGGCGACGCGCTCGACGAGCGCGCCTGCGTCGCGACCATGGCCTTCGGCATGGAGGCGCTGGTCGGCGGAACTGATCTGCTGTGTCTCGGCGAGATGGGCATCGGCAACACGACCTCGGCGGCCGCGATCTATGCCGCGCTTTACGGCGGTGACGCTGCGATGTGGTGCGGACGCGGCACCGGGCTCGACGATGAGGGCCTGAAGCGCAAGATCGCCGCCGTGGAAGCCGGGCTTGCCCTGCACCGCGCCCACCTCAAGGATCCGCTGGAGGTGCTGCGTCGCCTCGGCGGTCGCGAGATCGCCGCGATCTGTGGCGCCATCATCGCCGCGCGCTCACAGCGCATTCCGGTGATCCTCGACGGCTATGTCGTGACCGCCGCCGCCGCGATCCTGCACGCGCTGGAGCCGTCCGCGATCGACCACTGCCTCGCCGGCCATCTCTCCGCCGAGGGCGCCCATGCGCAGGTGCTCGCCACGCTCGGCAAGGTGCCGCTGCTGGCGCTCGACATGCGCCTGGGCGAGGGCTCGGGCGCGGCGCTGGCCGCCAGCCTCGTCAAGGCGGCGGCCGCGATCCATAACGGCATGGCGACCTTCGCGCAGGCCGGGGTTGCGGGGAAGGAATAGGGTGCATCCCGTCCCTGGACGGCAACCTTTCGTCTGCGTTGACGTTGTCCGGCCAACACCACATCCCTCACGTCCAGCAGGTTGACCATGTCCCAGAACGACGAGCTGATCGCCACGATTGCCCAGAAGCATGGCGTCAGCGGCGATGCCGTGACGACGGCGCTGGCCGCTCTCAAGCGCGGCAACGGCACGATGGCCCAGTTCTCCCATGCCGATTTCGGCGGCATGGCGCAGTGGTCCAGAGGCGGGATGAGCATGGTCGGCGACATGTTCAACAGTGGCATGAAGGCCAGGCTCGACGGTGTGATGTCCGATCTCGCGACCGCGATTCAGGATGGAAAAATCGAGCAGACGCCAAGCGACGCTCGCTCGTCCGGGGGCGAGGATTCGTCGCAGCAGCCCCATCGGGGCGGACATGATTGGCCGGAAGAATTCGGTTCGCCCTCGTCCTCGGGGAGCCAGAACGACATGCGCTACGCCTTTTTTCCCGAGAAGCAGCGCCTGATCATCGAGGATGGCGGAAAGCGAACCGTCTACGATACCGGGACGCACCGGATTTCCGGCGTATCGCAGCAGCAGAGCAGCGGCCGCGATCTCAGCTTCACCAGCCAGCACGGCACGGTCAGGCTGGCCGACCTCGAAACCGTCTCCTGATCGAGACCACTCAGAGCACGTCGCGGATCAGCCCGAGTTGCCTGGCCTCGACGGCTTCGATGTACCAGTTCTCGGGAGCCCGCCGGAGCACGTCCTCCATCGTCACCTGCGAGCCCCGGATCAGATTTTCGAAGCCCTCGTTCTGAATGGCGATGGACTGCTCGATCTCATGCAGTTTGGCCTTGAGTCCGGCGACGCATGTCGTCAGTGGCCCGTCGATGACGAGCTTCGCCTTCATCTTGCGCTCGTGGATCATCAGCCGTGTGCCGCGTGTCAGATACCGGTTGTCGCGGCTGAAAAAGCTCATGAAGGTGGCGCCGGCCGAATAGATCGCAGCCTTGCCGAGGAAGACGAAGCGGCGGCTCGGCTGCGTCTCGCTGTGGAATCTGACATCTTCGCCCATCATGCGCGCGACCTCGGGGTCGCCGCCGAGCGTGCTCAGTTCGATGACGACGAGACCCCTGGCCGGCGCCGAGGCGATCTGGTTGCGAAAGCCCGTATACATGGCGTAGTCGACGGTGCCGGCGAGAAGCACCGCCGGATTGGCAAAGTCCATCGCCCTGAGCGGATCGGTCTCCTCATGGGCGGGCCCCGATTCTCCTGACCGCGCCTTTGGGGCGTCCGGCTGCTCTTCCGCAAAATCTCCGGTCATCTCGCCCTCGCATGTGTCGCTCCTCACGGAACGTTGCGAGCGTTCAGCTGTTCCGAGTGAAATCGGCACGACGGCGGAAACGTGCCGGCGGGCTTCGGAACGCTCCTTCTTATGCTTCGTAGCTGGTCTTCAGCCCCGCGCGCTCGGCGTGGCGCTCCTGCGCCAGTTCGATCAGCCGGGTCAGCAGTTCGGGGTAGGGCAGCCCCGAGGCCTCCATCATCTTCGGATACATGCTGATCGCGGTGAAGCCGGGCAGCGTGTTGATCTCGTTGAAGTAGAATGCCCCGCTCTGACGATCCAGGAAGAAGTCGACACGCGCCAGCCCGCTGCATTCCAATGCGACGAAGGCATCGATCGCCAACTGCCGGACGCGCTCCATCTGGTTTGCGTCGAGCTTGGCCGGGAGATCGACGGTGGCCCCGTCCTGGTCGATATACTTGGCCTCATAGGAGTAGAATTCATGCTGCGGGCCGGCATTGAGTTCGCTCGCCACGCTGGCCACCGGCGGGTCGCCGTCGAGCACGGCCACCTCGATCTCGCGGGCATCGATGCCCTGTTCGACCAGCACTTTGACATCGTACTGGAAGGCGTCCGTCAGCGCAGCGTCGAGCGCATCCCAGCTCTTGACCTTATGGACGCCGACGCTGGAGCCCATGTTGCAGGGCTTGACGAAAACCGGCAGTGTCAGCATGTCGCGCGCGGTCTTCGCGGAGCCTGCGGGGTCGCGCCGGTAATCACGTCGCGACAACGCGAAATAGGGCGCAACCGGCAGTCCTGCGAGCGCCGCCAGGCGCTTGGCGATGTCCTTGTGCATCGAGACGGCGGAGCCCAGTACGCCCGAGCCGACATAGGCCGCGCCCGCAAGCTCGAGCAGGCCCTGCACGGCACCATCCTCGCAGAGCGGGCCATGGATCACCGGAAACACGACATCGACCGGTGCGAAGGCGGCGGCAGTGTTGTCTGCGGGCAGGATGGCGGTTCGGCCGTCGGCCTGCAGCTCCAGCCGGATCTCGGGAGAATCGGCTGGGATCGGCAGGCTCTCGGTGTTGGCCGCCTCGATGCGGCGCAAATCGTGGCACTGCCATCGGCCCTGCTTGTCGATGCTGACGGGTACGGGCTCGAAGCGCTCCCGGTCCAGATAGCGCAGGACGGAGGCCGCCGATTTCAGCGAAACCTCATGCTCGCCCGATTTTCCGCCATAGAGCACGGCGACGCGCGTTTTCCGGTTCATGGTGCGGGGGTCCGATGGGCTGGCGATTCGAGGTGTCTGACAGGTGGGGCCAGTTTCAGGCAGAACTCAAGCCGCCCGCGTGTGCGGCTCGGGCAGTGCCGCCAGCGTATCCATTACCCGCACCGGCGGCAGGGTGATCGTGACCTCCGTGCCCGCGCGCGGCTTCGACTTCAGGTTGAAGCCGCCGCCATGCAGATCGATCAGCCCCTTGACGATCGGCAGGCCCAGTCCCGAACCCTGCTCGGCGGTCTTGATCGCCAGCGAGCCGCGTCCGAAGGTCTGCAGCACGATCGGGATCTCGTCCTTGGGGATGCCGGGTCCGGTATCGGTGACGGAGACGTACTGGCCGCCATTGGCCGTCCAGCCGACCTTGATGGTGATGTCGCCGCCCTGGGGCGTGAACTTGATCGCATTGGAGAGGATGTTGAGCACGACCTGCCGGATCGCGCGCTCGTCGGCCCAGACCTTCGGCAAATCGGGCTCCACCGCCTCTCGGATGGTCTGGCCCTTGGCCTTGGCGCGCAGGTTCAGCATATGCCGGCAATCATCGGTGATGTCGGCCAGGGACAGTGCCTCCTCGTTGAGTTCGTATTTGCCGGACTCGATGCGGGAGAGGTCGAGGATTTCGTTGATCAGTTCGAGCAGATGCTGGCCGGAGCTGTGGATGTCGGCCGAATACTCCTTGTAGGCGGCATTGGCGTGCCCGCCGAAGACCTCGTTCTTCATCACTTCGGAGAAGCCCAGGATGGCGTTGAGCGGCGTGCGCAACTCATGGCTCATTGTGGCGAGAAAGCGCGACTTGGCGAGGTTGGCCTCCTCGGCCTTGCGGCGGGCCTCGTCGGAATTGGCGTTGGCCGTCTCCAACTCGGCGATCAGCGCATCTTTCTCCGCTCGAAACGCAATGGTGGAAACTGAACTCACATAAAGGCGGTTGGCGAGGAACACGAAGAACAACTGCGCCGACGCGGCCATCACGGCTGTCGTCAGGCTGTCCATGTCAGTGCGCCCCCAGAAGAAGGCGGCGATGCCGATCATGATCGGGACGATGCCGGCATAGACGGCCATCGGGATCGAGGCCGCCAGCATCACGGTCAGGGCGCTGACGATGAGCAGGGTCGTGGTGACGAAGACTCCGGCGCCAGGAGCATCCATCTGAACAAACAGCAACAGCATCAAGGCCCAGGAGATGCCGTGGACCCCTTCCGCGATGGCAAAGGCCCTCCGCCAGGGCCTGATCGGGGTCTCGTTTGTGGCCTGCGCCAGAAAGCGCCGGCTGAGAACCACGATGATCATCGTCGACAGAAGGACGGCGCCGATCCAGGGCGTGACCTTGTAGACGGGCACCCATAGGCAGGCTGCCGCAGCGATCGCGAGCGCCAGAACCAGCGTGCCGACCGAGCCGTTCATCCGGTACTCGGCGAAAACCCGCAGCAATTCGTTGTCGAAGGCGCGTTCGAGTCCGGTCGAGGAGGTCAGCCGCTCGCGTACGGACTTGACCTCGCGGGTGACGAGCTTGCGGCGTGCGACGGCCGTCGGGTCCGGCCCGCGCCCGCGCTGCACCTGTTCGGCCGTCAGTTCCGCCATGATCGAAGGACGCAGTCTTCCTCTTCCGGCACGCGGGATGCGCGATGGGCTCGCCATCATGGTCGGCAAATCGTTAAGCTCTTCCTGATGGCGCGCTTCGGATTCAACTGGTCGAAATTCGGTCCCCTCGGCTGGCGACGCGTCAGCCGGCCCGTCGATTTCGTCGTGGCCCTTGGAATCATTGGCTTGCTGGCGATCGCGGGCGCGGTTTTGCAATATCGCCTCGGCCCGGCGCGGACGCTGGTCGGCGCGGCCCGCGTGATCGATGGCGATTCCCTGCGGCTTGCCGGCGAGGAACTGCGTCTGCAGGGCCTCGACGCGCCAGAATTCCGCCAGAGCTGCACGGACCGGGCCGGCCGGCCGGTCGATTGCGGCCGTTCGTCGCGGCGGGCGCTGGAGGTGCTTGTGTCGCGCGGTATCATCACCTGCGACATCGGCAAGGTCGACCGCTATGGCCGTGGCCTCGCCCGGTGCCGCCAGGGCGAGACCGACATCAATGCGACGATGGTGCGCGACGGGCATGCCGTCGCCTATGGCGGCTACCGGGTCGAGGAAGAAGAGGCAAAGGCGGCGGGCCGCGGCCTCTGGGCCCTCCGGTTTGAACGCCCGGAGACCTGGCGGCGCGGGCAGGGGCGTTGACGCGTGCGGCCTGCGCCACACAACCATCACGAAAAGCCTTGAAAGGATTGACCGTCCGGCCCTCGGCATGGTCGGGTCGCGCGGCGAGGCGGGGAGGATGTCGATGAAGCTTTATGACGGCGGGCGTGCGCCGAATCCGCGACGGGTGCGCATCTTCTTTGCCGAAAAGGGCGTGGCTCTGCCTGAGATCGTCCCGATCGACATGGCGAAGAAGGAGCATAAGAGCGAAGCCTTCACCAAGCTCAACCCGGCCCAGCGCCTGCCGGTGATGGTGCTCGACGATGGCACGGCGCTCGCCGAGACGATCGCGATCTGCCGCTACATCGAAAGCCTGCACCCGCAACCCCCGCTCTTCGGCCGGGATGCCCGGGAACAGGCTCTGATCGAGATGTGGAACCGGCGCATCGAGCTCGGGCTCTTTGCCAGTGTCGCCGCCGTGTTCCGCCACAGCCATCCCTCGATGGCGGAGTTCGAGGACCAGGTGCCGGAATGGGCCGAGGCCAATCGCGAGCAGGTCGACGATCATCTCTTGGTTCTCGAGCTGCAGCTTGCCGGCAACGCCTATGTCTGCGGTGAGAGCCTGACGGTGGCCGACATCACGGCAGGCATCGCTATCGACTTCATGAAGCCTTCTCGCATTCCGTTGCCGGAGGATTTCGTCCATATCCGCCGCTGGCATGGCGACCTTTCCGCAAGGCCGAGCTGGAAGGCCTGATGCGCGCAGTTGTCCTGATCCTGTCGGCGCTGGCGGCTCTGCAGACCCCGGCCCGGGCCATCGACAAGCTCGACGGCGAGGCGATCCGTCGCGCCTTCGAGGGCAATACGGTGAGTGGCCGCTACACCAATGGCGGCTTCTTCACCGAGTTTCACGACCCCGACGGCCGCGCGCTCGGCCATAATGGCTGGCAGCCCAACCGCGACGCCTGCTGGACCACGAGGGCTGATCAGGTCTGCTATTATTACGGGCCGCAGAGTGACCGAACCGTTCATTGCTTCACGGTGGAACTCAACCGCGACCTCTACGTTCTGCGCAACACCGGTAACGGCCAGATCAATGCGCTGGCCTCGGTCGAACTGGGCAATCCGCGCAAGCATGGCGACAATGGCGAGGCCTGGTATTGCGACGGCCTGATCTCGAAGGCGCCAGCTCTGCCGGCATCTCCGCTGATGTCGCGCCGGCGCCTCGCCGCCCGCTGATGGACAGGCGTGGCCCGGCCTCGCTGGTGCTGGCGGTTACGCTGCTGGCCGGAACGGTGGCTGCGGCGGCAGAGCGGCTGGATGGCGAGGCGATCAGGCGCGCCTTCGAGGGCAACACCGTCGCCGGGCGCTATTCCGGCAGCCACCAGCCCTTCAGCGAATATCACCACCCCGATGGGCGGGCGACCGGACATAACCGCAACGTCCCCAACCGGGATGCCTGCTGGATCACCACGGCTGATGCGGTCTGCTACTATTACGGCCCGCAGGAGAGCCGCCGGACCTATTGTTTCACGGTCGAACGCAGCGACCGGCTTTACATCCTGCGCAGCCGGCCGAGCGGCCGCATCAACGGCATGGCTACGGTCGAGCCGGGCGATCCCGCAAGGGCCAGCGCGGGTTCCCCGGCCTGGGCCTGCGACGGCCTGATCTCGCGCGCTCCCGCCGGCACCCGCCTCGCGGAACGATGACGAAGTCCGCTGCCCTCGACGCGGTCCTGCACGACTTGCGGGCCTGCCGCCTCTGCCGCGATGCGCCGCTCTACCTGCCACCGCTGCCCCATGAGCCGCGCCCCGTCATCCAGGCATCAGTGACGGCGCGGCTCTGTATTGCCGGCCAGGCGCCCGGCACGCGCGTCCATGCCAGCGGCCAGCCCTTCACCGATCCGTCGGGCGTGCGCCTGCGCAACTGGCTCGGCCTCGACGAGACGGTGTTCTACGACGCTTCGAAGGTCGCCATCGTGCCGATGGGCCATTGCTTTCCGGGCCTCGATGCCAAGGGCGGC
>QBLV01000004.1:71964-88260 GCA_003241815.1 Hyphomicrobiales bacterium
ACCCCGCCCCGCCGCGAATGTGCCCCGATCTGGCGCGCGCGCGTCTTCGCGGTGTTGCCGGCGGTCGAACTCGTCCTGGCAATCGGGCGCTATGCTCAGGCCTGGCATCTCGGGCCCTGCGAGGGGCCCAACCTGTCGGAGACGGTTGCCAATTGGCGCGCGATCCTCGAACGGCCGGGGCGCCCGCGCATCCTGCCGCTGCCGCATCCGTCCTGGCGCAACAACAGCTGGCTGAAGCGCAATCCCTGGTTTGACGAGGAGCTTGTGCCGGTGCTGAGGCAGGAGGTCGGTCGGCTCACGGGCCTCGAGTCGGATCCTGGGCCGGCATAGGGGGCAGCGTCAGGAAAGGCGTCAGTAGCGATAAGGGCCGGAAGGCAGGTTACGCTCGATCTGCCCACGCGCCTGGATCACGGTCCGCAGGGAGCCCATGCCGGTTTCGCTGCGGGTTTCGAGATAAGCCATGCCGCCCGCCGCCGAACCCGTGCCGTTGCGCGAGCTCTTTCCGAACTCCGCCCGCACCGCGCCGCCGACGCGCACGCAGGCTGACGATCCCTCGAAGCGCACGAAGCCCGGCCCGTATTCGGGGCAGGGTCGTGCCTTGGCCTGAGACGGCTGGGCCGGCTTGAAGGCTTCGCGCGCGCCACCTCGGCCCGGCAAGGGTTCGCCAATCGACTGCGCCCGCGCGACCGTCGCTGTGAGCAGGATGACGAAGGCTGTGCCGACAAGACGGAGCATGGCGTATTCCAGGGGATGGAGGGACAACGCATAACGGCCAAGCAAAACGGCACGAAGATGGCGTCGCGACCCTACACCCCTCTCATGCAATGGAAAACCCGGCCTTTCGGCCGGGGTGGGGGGCAGTTGGGCCGCCAGGCGGCGGGCGGTCGCTCCTTGTCAGAGCTGGTTGGCCGCGCGGGCGCGGATCAGGAAGTTGTCGTAGGTGTACTCCGCGATCTGGAACCAGAGATATTCGTCGTTGCGGAAAGCCGACATCGCATCATAGACCTTCTTGAAGTCGGGGTTCTTGGCCGATGTTTCGGCATAGACCTCCTTCGAGGCCTTCAGGCAGGCTTCCAGCACCTCCTGCGAGAACGGCCGCAACTGTGCGCCGGCCCCGACCAGGCGCTTCAGCGCGGCCGGATTGCGGGCATCGTATTTGGCTTGCATATCGATATTGGCGAGCGCCGCAGCGGTCGTCAGCACCGATTTGTAAATCTTGGGCAACGCCTCCCATTTCGCGGTATTCAGGAAGAAGTGCAGCGAGGCGCCGCCCTCCCACCAGCCCGGATAGTAATAGTACGGCGCGACCTTGTTGAAGCCGAGCTTCTCGTCATCGGCGGGGCCGACCCACTCGGCCGCGTCGATCGTGCCCTTTTCCAGCGCCGGATAGATGTCGCCGCCGGCGATCTGCTGCGGCACCACGCCGAGCTTGCTCAGCACCTGCCCGGCGAAGCCGCCGATGCGCATCTTGACGCCCTGCAGATCGGCGACGGTTTTGATCTCCTTACGGAACCAGCCGCCCATCTGGCAGCCAGTGTTGCCACCGGGAATGGCGTAGATATTGTACTTTTTATAGAATTCATTGAGCAACTCGTTGCCGCCGCCATGGTAGAACCATGCGTTCTGCTGGCGGGCGTTGAGCCCGAAGGGCACCGCCGTCCCGAAGGCGAAGGTCGGATCCTTGCCGACATAGTAATAGGATGCCGTGTGGCACATCTCGACGGTGCCGTTGGTGACCGCGTCGGCAGCCTGCAGTCCGGGCACGATCTCGCCGGCGGCAAAGACCTGAATCTGGAACTTGCCGTCCGTGGCCTCTGAGACGGCCTTGGACAGGACCTCCGACGCGCCATAGATCGTGTCGAGCGACTTCGGGAAGGACGAGGTCACCCGCCACTTCACCTCTGGTGCCGCCTGGGCGATGGCTGGGCTGGCAATCGCGCCAGCGGCTGCACCCGCGCCCGCGACTTTCATGAACTGACGGCGCTTCATACTGTCCCCTCCCCATATCGTTCTGCGCGCCGGTTTGTCCCGTCGTCGCCCTTCCCATAGCAAAGCAGGTTTGCAACACAACGCAAGCGTAAAATGCATGGGACTCATGCGAATGGAGCATGATTTCCGCAACGGAAGACTGCCGAGGGCCGCCCGCTGGGGCGCGGGCCTCCGTCGACGAAGCCGTGCGCTGTCAAACAAAAAAGCCCGGCCGGAGCCGGGCTTTTGAAGGAAAATCGGGCCGACCTCGCGAGGCGCCGGCCCAAAACCTCACCGCGCGCGCGAGCGCACCTGGAAGACGTCGAACGTCAGTTCGGCAACCTGCCACCAGAGATACTGGTCGCCACGGAAGGCCGCCATCGCATCGATCGCCTTCTTGAAGTCGGGGTTCTTGGCCGAAATCTCACTGTAGAGCTCGT
Organism: Hyphomicrobiales bacterium; assembly: GCA_003241815.1. Lineage (GTDB taxonomy): Bacteria > Pseudomonadota > Alphaproteobacteria > Rhizobiales > Beijerinckiaceae > Allobosea. The sequence continues at coordinate 74,373 of QBLV01000004.1, forward strand.
TGGAGGCCTTCAGGCAGGCTTCCAGGATTTCCTGCGAGAACGGGCGAAGCTGTGTGCCGGCGCCGACAAGACGCTTCAGCGCGGACGGGTTCTGCATGTCGTAACGCGCTGCCATCTGCGTGTTGGCATAGGTGCAGGCGGCGGTCAGCGCAGCCTGATAGGCCTTGGGCAGCGCGTTCCACTTCTCCAGATTGACGAAGGCGTGGACAGTGGGTCCGCCCTCCCAGAATCCCGGATAGTAGTAGAACGGCGCGACCTTCGAGAAGCCGAGCTTCTCGTCGTCATAGGGGCCGACCCATTCGGCGCCGTCGATCGTGCCCTTTTCCAGCGCCGGATAGATGTCGCCGCCGCCGATCTGCTGCGGCACGACGCCAAGCTTCGCCAGCACCTGGCCGGCGATACCACCGATGCGCATCTTCAGGCCCTGCAGGTCGGCCGGTGTCTTGATTTCCTTGCGGAACCAGCCGCCCATCTGCGCGCCGGTGTTGCCGCAGGGCATGCCGTAGATGTTGAACTTCTTGTAGAATTCGTTGAACAGGTCGTTGCCGCCGCCTTGGAACAGCCAGGCGTTCTGGCCGCGCGCATTGAGGCCGAAGGGCACGGACGCGGCGACCGCGAAGGTCGGGTCCTTGCCGACATAGTAATACGACACGGTGTGGCACATCTCGACCGTGCCGTTGGTCACGGCGTCGGCGGCCTGAAGCGCCGGCACGATCTCACCCGCAGCGAAGACCTGAATCTGGAACTTGCCGTCGGTCAGGTCCGAGACCATCTTCGCCATGACTTCGGCGCCGCCATAGATCGTGTCGAGCGATTTGGGGAAGCTCGACGCAAGGCGCCACTTCACTTCCGGGTTCGACTGCGCGACGGCCGGGGCGGCGATCGCGGCGGCGGCAGCGCCGGCGGTGGCGGTCTGGATAAACTGACGGCGCTTCATGAGACATCTCCTCGGTCGGTCTCGGATTTTCCGAGCGTTATGACGTGCAGGCGGGGCCGACCCGCTTCTCTTGCGTTCTAATTCATGGCTTCGCGAATCGCGAGGGCTTTCGGCGCGCCGATCTTCGACTTTCGATGTAGAAAACGGGATTGCAGGCGTCCATCGCGAGGCACCGCTAAACGAACCGGCGCGCGCGAGCGGCGATGTGCTTGAACGCGTCGATGGTCGAGACGCGGCGCTTCTCGCTCTGCATCATCGAACAGGACATGCGCCGTTGCTCGGCCTCGCGCGCAAGCTCGGCTACGCTGTGTTTGATCACGCACATTATCGCGATTCGACCCTCACTATGCTCGAACGCGTCCCCGCCGATGCCGGCGCGCAGGTTTAACGAGAAGGACAGGCCGATGAACCAGGATCATCTCGCGAAACTCCGGGCGCGCTATGCGGGCGCGAGCGGCGCCGACATCCATGATCCGCATTTCGCCAAGGTGGCGGCCGACCAGTTCAAGGGCGATCGGCGCAAATGGCCCTTCTCCGACGTCGCGACCTTCATCAGTGCGCCCTACCGCCCCAATGCGTTGACAAGCCCCGATCTCGGCGGGCTCGACGTCGCGATCATCGGCCTGCCGATGGATCTCGGCGTCACCAACCGCGCCGGCACGCGGCTGGGCCCTCGCGCCGTGCGCGCCGTCGAACGCATGGGGCCGATGGACCATGTGCTGGGCACCGCCCCGTTCGGGATGCTCAAGGTGGCCGATATCGGCGACGTGCCGTTCCGCTCGCGCTATTCGCTCGAAAGCTGCCATGAGGACATCGAGGCGACCTTCAAAACCATCGTCGCAGCCGGCGTCTCGCCGCTCGCGGTCGGTGGCGACCATTCGATCACCTATCCCATTCTGAAGGCGGTCGGGCAGACACGCCCGGTCGGCATGGTCCATATCGACGCCCATTGCGACACGTCGGGGCCTTATGAGGGCTCGAAGTTCCACCATGGCGGCCCGTTTCGTCAGGCGGTTCTGGACGGCGTGCTCGATCCTGAGCGCGTCATCCAGATCGGCATCCGCGGCGGCGCCGAATATCTCTGGGAGTTCTCCTATGAGAGCGGCATGACCGTGATCCACGCCAATGAGGTCGATGATCTCGGGATCGAGGCGGTCATCGCCAGGGCGCTTTCCGTCATCGGCGATGGCCCCACTTACGTCTCCTTCGACGTCGATTCGCTCGATCCCGCCTTCGCGCCCGGCACGGGCACGCCCGAGGTCGGTGGCCTGACTCCGCGCGAAGCGCTCGCCATCCTGCGCGGGCTGAAGGGCGCCGACATCGTCGCAGCCGACGTGGTCGAGGTCGCCCCGCAATATGACGCGACGACCAACACAGCCCAATGCGCTGCGCAGGTGCTGTTCACGGAACTCTGCCTCATCGCCGAGGCGAGGGCGCTGGGGAAGGGGCGGCCCTAAGTCTTCCCGCCGGGCTTCCGCGCCAGCCAGATGATGTGCCGGGCGCCCGACTTGCCGCGATGGGCGCGCACCATCACCTCCTCGACCGCGAAAGCGGCATGCCGCAGCCTTTGTGTGAAGCGTCGGTCGGGCCCCTGTGACCAGACGGCCAGAATGCCGCCGGGACGTAGGGCCGCTTTCGCCAGGCCAAGCCCGCCATCCTCGTAGAGCCGGTCATTGGCCGCGACGGTCAAAGCCTCGGGGCCATTGTCGACATCGAGCAGGATCGCGTCGTAGCGGCCGGCATTGTCGGCGATCACGCGCCCGACATCCTGCACCGCGATGGTGACGCGGGAATCGTCGAGGCAGCCCGCGAAGAGGTCCGCCATGGGTCCGCGCGCCCAGGCGACGACCTCGGGAATCAGTTCGGACACGGTGATCTCGGCATCCGGCACGAAGCTCTTGAGCGCGGCGCGCAGCGTGAATCCCATGCCCAGCCCGCCGATCAGGATGCGCGGCTTGGGCAGACCGGCGAGACGCGTCGCGACGAGCGTCGCGAGCGCCTCTTCCGAGCCGCTGAGGCGGCTGTTCATCAGTTCGATGGTGCCGAGCATGATCGAGAATTCGGCGCCGCGGCGCTTCAGTCTCAATTCGCGGTTGGCGCCGGGCAGCGTCGCGGTGTCGAGCAGGATCCAGGGAATCACGGGCGGGTCTCGATCAAGGGAGCAAATCTCAGGCGGAAGCGAACAAGCATGCGGGTACCGTCTATAGCCTCTGGTCCGCGCCCATGCAGGAAAATCATGCCGCCGCGCCTCACGCGAGGTTGATCCGACGATGGCTGCATGACTATGCCATATGCTGCAATGCAGCGTAATTGTTGCATCGCCAGAAGCGAGCCGACGGTTTCGATGACACTTGCCACGAACGACCCCGGCATCCGTGCCACCCCAGAGACGTCGAAGGCTCGGCCTGCCGCCCATGTCGGGCTGGTGATGTTCGCGCTGGCGATGGGCGGCTTCGCCATCGGGACCACCGAATTCGCAGTGATGAGCCTGGTGCCGTATTTCTCGGCCGGGCTTGGTATCGACGAGCCGACCGCAGGCCATGTCATCAGCGCCTATGCGCTTGGCGTCGTCGTCGGCGCGCCGATCATCGCCGTGCTCGCGGCGAGGGTTGCGCGCCGCACGCTGCTAATCGGCCTGATGGCGGTGTTCGGAATCGCCAACCTCCTGAGCGCACTGGCTCCAAGCTATGGCTGGATGCTCGCATTCCGCTTTCTCAGCGGCTTGCCGCATGGCGCCTATTTCGGCGTGGCCGCGCTCGTCGCCGCCTCGATCTCGCCGCCGGGCCGTCGCGCCCAGTCGGTGGCGCGTGTGATGCTGGGTCTGACGGTCGCGACGATCATCGGAGTCCCCTTCGCCAACTGGATCGGACAGGCGCTCGGCTGGCGCTGGGGTTTCGGCATCGTTGCCGTGCTCGCGATTCTGACCATGGTGCTGATCTTCGCCTACGCACCGCGCGACACGGTTCAGCCCGGTGCCAGCCCCTTCCGCGAACTCGGAGCACTGAAGCGCGGCCAGGTCTGGCTGACGCTCGCGATCGGCGCGATCGGCTTCGGCGGCATGTTCGCGGTCTACACCTATCTCGCCTCGACGCTGATGGAGGTGACGCAGGTCTCGCCCGCGCTGGTCCCCCTGGTGCTCTGCATCTTCGGGCTCGGCCTGACGGCGGGAACGCTCGTCGGGGCCTGGGCGGCCGACCGGGCACTGATGCCCTCGATCGGGGGCATGCTGCTCTGGACGGCCGTTTCGCTGGCGCTGTTTCCCTTCGCGACGGGAAACATCTGGTCGATCTCCGTGGTGGTTTTCCTCATCGGAACCAGCGGGGGGCTTGGGCCGATGCTGCAGACGCGGCTGATGGATGTCGCGGGCGATGCGCAGACGCTGGCCGCCGCCCTCAATCACTCCGCCTTCAACGCCGCCAATGCGCTGGGTCCTTGGCTCGGCGGCCTGGCGATCGCGGCTGGCTATGGCTGGTCTTCGACGGGCTGGGTCGGAACCGCGCTCGCGCTTGGTGGCCTTGCGATCTGGCTGATCGCCGTGCTCGACGACCGCAGGGCCACCCGAACGCTCTGAACGCGCTCGGCGCGTCCTGCCGATAAATTCGGCGTGGCGGCTCAGAAAAGCTGCGATCTCCCCCTTGCGGCCATGGCTCGGCTTCGCCCAATCTGTGGGCAGAGCTGGTTATGGGACCTCGAAACCCATCCGGCCAAAACCTTGTGGGAGGTCCGCATGAAGGGTTTCGTGAAATTGGTTGCCGCCGCGCTGCTGGCATCTGTCAGCGCCACCGGCGCCCTGGCTCAGGCCAAGGAGTGGAAGGAGGTGCGGATCGGTACCGAAGGCGCCTATCCGCCTTACAACAACCTCAACGCCAAGAAGGAGCTGGAAGGCTTCGAGATCGATTACGGCAATCTTCTCTGCGAGAAGATGAAGGTGAAATGCACCTGGGTCGTGCAGGACTGGGACGGCATCATTCCCGCGCTGCTCGCCAACAAATATGACGTCATCATTGCTGGCATGAACGCCACCGACGAGCGCAAGAAACAGGTGGAATTCACTGCCGTCTACAACAAGACGCCGATCTGGATGGTCGGCCCGAAGGCGACGAAGGGCAACGACATCACGCCCGCCGCGCTCAAGGGCAAGGCGATCGGCGCGCAGGGCTCCACCATCCACGCGAACTTCCTCGAGAAGTTCTACACGGGCTCCAACCCGCGCCTTTACCCGACGCAGGAAGAGGCCAATCTCGACCTGATCAATGGTCGCCTCGACTATATCGTCGCCGATGCGCTCGCCCTGTCCGATTTCCTCAACGGCAAGGGCAAGGATTGCTGCAAGCTCGTCGCCGAGGTGCCGCGCGACGCCGCGATCCACGGCCCCGGCGTCGCCGCCGCGATCCGCAAGAGCGACACCGCGCTGAAGGCCCTGTTCGACAAGGCCATCGCCGAGACGCTGGCCGACGGCTCGAACAAGAAGCTCGAGGACAAGTGGTTCAAGCTGGCGGCCACCAACTGACCGGCCGACCTCGCACCCGCCGGCATCGCGCCGGCGGGTGTTTGCACGCGTTTCGCCGACATAGGTCGCCATGATCGAAAAGCTCGCTCTGCTCGGTTTCGGCGATGGCGGCTGGGGCCTCGCATTGCTCCAGGGCGCTGGCATCACCATCTCGATCGCCTTGGCGACGTTGCCCTTCGGTCTGGCGCTCGGGCTGATCGTGGCGCTGGGCAAGCGCTCCGACAATGTCGTGCTGCGCTGGCTCGCGACCGGCTACACCACTGTCTTCCGTGGCGTGCCCGAACTGCTGACGCTCTACATCATCTATTTCGGCGTCCAGATTCTGCTGCAGCGGCTCTGGGAGTGGATCGGGCTGCCGGGTAATTTCTCGATGCCGCCCTTCGTGGCCGGCATGGTCGCGCTCGGCGTCGTCCTCTCGGCCTTTTCCAGCGAGGTCTGGGTCGGTGCGCTGAACGCGATCCAGAAGGGGCAGCGCGAGGCCGCCGCCGCGCTCGGCCTCTCGAAAGGCCAGGCCTTCCGCCTCGTCGTCATGCCGCAACTGGTGCGCGTCGCGCTGCCGGGGCTGGGCAATAACTGGATGGTGCTGCTGAAGGAGACGTCGCTGGTCTCGGTCATCACCCTGCCGGACATCATGTTCATCACCACCCGCGCCAATGCCGCGACGAAGGAGCCGTTCCTATTTTTTGGGGCGGCCATGCTGATCTATCTGTTCTTCTCGCTCGTCTCGGCCTGGGGCTTGGGCGGGCTGGAAGCGCGCACCAACCGCGGCTACGCGGCCTTCGGGGGCGCGACGCGATGAGCTGGTGCGAATACCCGGGCTATGCCGTCGGCAGCGAGGTCTTCCAGAACTATGGCTGCCGGATGTTCTCCGGCCTCTGGGTCACCTTCGAGCTGGTGGCGATCTCGGTCACACTCGGGTTTGGGCTGGCGGTCGGGCTGGCCGTCGCCAGGCTCTATGGTCCGCGCTGGGCGCAGGCCATGATCAACGGCTACACCACCTTCTTCCGGGGCACGCCGCTGCTCTGCCAGCTTTTCCTGGTCTATTACGGCCTCGGCCAGTTTCGCCTGTTCTGGACGGATGTCGGGCTGTGGTGGTTCTTCCGCGAGCCATTCTACTGCGCGCTCCTGACCTTCACGGTCAACACGGCGGCCTATCAGGCCGAAATCCTGCGCGGCGCCATCCAGTCGATTCCGCGAGGCCAGTTCGAGGGCGCGCTGGCGCTCGGTCTGCATCGCTGGGCGAGCCTGCGCCGGGTCATCATGCCCCAGGCGATGATCCTGGCCCTGCGCCCGCTCGGCAACGAACTGATCGTGATGATTAAATCCAGCGCCGTCGCCTCGCTGGTGACCCTGTTCGATCTGATGGGCGCGACAAGGCTCGCCTTCGCCCGCTCCTTCGACCTGACGATCTACCTTTACGCCGCGCTGATTTATCTCGTGCTTGTCGAGATCATCCGGCGCGTCTGGGACAGGCTGGAACTGCGGCTGACGCGGCATATGGCGCTGCGCTGAGCGTCACCAGGGATCCTGCCGCGATCACGCCGGCAGCGTCAGGATCAGGGCCCCGTTCGCCGTCGCCACGACGGTGTGTTCGTACTGCACGGTGGGTGCGCGCGGTTCGCCATAAAGCGTCCAGGGATCGTCGCCGCTCTCGGCCCAGTTCGCGCCCAGCGACAGGAACGGCTCGACCGTAAAGACAAGGCCCTTCTCCATCACGCGACGCTCGGAGCGATTCGGCCATGTCGCGAGTTCGGTCGGCTCCTCATGCAGCGAGCGTCCGACGCCGTGGCTGGCGAGATTGCGCACGAGCGTGTAGCCGTTCTTCTCGGCGAACCGGCCGACGGCCTGTCCGATGCCGGCGAGCGGCCTTCCCGCCCCGACCTGCCCGATGCCGGCAAAGAGCGCGCGGCGCCCGTCGCGGCAGAGGCGTTCCGTGCGGCGAGCGACTGGCGGGACCGCGAAGGAGGCACCCGTATCGGAAAAGAAGCCATGCTTTTCCGCTGACACATCGATGTTGACGAGGTCGCCGGCCTCGATCCGTCGCGGACCTGGAATGCCATGCGCAATCTCGTCATTGACGCTGATGCAGGTTGCTCCCGGAAACCCATAGGCGAGCTCCGGCGCCGGCCGCGCTCCTGCCTGTTCCAGCAAGCTGCGGCCGATCTGGTCGAGTTCAGCCGTCGTCATGCCGGGCTCGATCGCCTTTCCCATCGCCGCCAGCGCGCCGGCGACGATGCGGCCGATCTCCTGCAAGCCCTTGAGGTCGTCATCATTGGATACCGTCATGGCCGATGCCTAACCGGTCCAGCAGCATGCCACAACCGACGCTGTGGCTTCGCGCATATGTGCTGACGCAAGCACGCTTCTTTCCAGCGAGCTGGCCGCAGGCTAAACCGCATGGCGAAAACAAAACGACAGCGGAGCGGAACATGACCAAAGTCGCCTTCATCGGTCTCGGCGTAATGGGCTACCCCATGGCGGGGCATCTCAAGGCCAAGGGCCACGAGGTCACGGTTTACAACCGCAATCCGACGAAAGCGCAGGCCTGGGTCTCACAGCATGCAGGCATCTCGGCGCCGACGCCGGCCGATGCGGCGAAGGGCCAGGAGATCGTCTTCGCCTGCGTCGGCAATGACGACGATCTGCGCTCTGTGACGCTGGGCGAGCAGGGCGCTTTCGCCGGCATGGAGAAGGGCGCCATCTTCGTCGATCACACCACGGCATCCGCCCATGTCGCCCGCGAACTGGATGCGGCGGCCAAGGCCGGCGGCTTCGGCTTCGTCGACGCGCCGGTCTCCGGCGGCCAGGCCGGTGCCGAGAACGGCGTTCTGACGGTGATGTGCGGCGGCGATCCTGAGACCTACTCCCGCGCCGAGCCGATGATCGCGTCCTATGCCCGCATGTGCAAGCTGATGGGCCCGGCCGGTTCCGGCCAGTTGACCAAGATGGTCAACCAGATCTGCATCGCCGGCCTGGTCCAGGCGCTGTCGGAGGGCGTGCATTTCGCCAAGCGTGCGGGCTTGGATGTCGAGGCCATGCTGGAGGTGATCTCTAAGGGCGCCGCCGGCTCCTGGCAGATGGAGAACCGCGGCAAGACCATGAATATCGGCAAGTTCGACTATGGCTTTGCCGTCGACTGGATGCGCAAGGATCTCGCCATCGTGCTGGAGGAGGCGCGCAGCAACGGTGCGCAACTGCCCGTCACTGCGCTGGTCGATCAATTCTACGCCGAAGTCCAGAAGATGGGCGGCCGGCGCTGGGATACCTCCAGCCTGCTCGCCCGCCTCGAAGACTGAGACGGCCCTCTGGTCCTCCGCTCCGCGTCAGGCATGCGGGGCGGCGCCGCGTCGCCCCAGATAGATCGCGCCCAGGCCGATCACGGTCAACAGCCACATCATCACGACGAGCGACGGCGGCCAGACCGTCACCAGCCAGCTGATCAGCACCGTCATCAAGGCGCTGAGCCCGAGCTGGATCGCGCCCATCAGCCCGGCCGCCGAGCCTGCAAGCTCCGGCCGCGCCGAGAGCGCCTCGGCCGTCGAGCCGGGGATCGTCATGCCATTACCGATCGCGCTCAGGGCAAGCGGCAGGAATAGCATGATCGGGGACCAGGCTGGACTCAGCGCCAGCGGCACCGCGATCGTCAGCGCCACCGAGGAAATGGCCAGTCCGAGATAGACCATGCGCGGGGCGCCGATGCGGATCACGAGCCGCGCCATGGCGAAATTGCCGATCATGTACCCCGCTGCATTGATAATGAAATACGCCCCATAGACATCGCTGCCGCGCCCCATGGTCTCGACCACGATGTAGGGCGCAGCGGCGATGAAGGCGAAGAAGGCGGCCGAACTGGTCGAGACCGCGATCACGTTCAGCACGAAGACGCGGTTGACGATCAGCGTGGGGAAAGCGCGGAAGACGCCCAGAAGAGGCGTCCGCTGGCCGACATTCGGTGCCGTCTCCGGCAGCCGTGCCAGCGTCAGCAGCAGCACGATGACGCCGATGACGGTCATGAACCAGAGGATCATACGCCAGTCGAACATCGTCTCGATCTGCCCGCCGAGCCAGGGCGCGATCATCGGTGCGATGACCATCACCATGGTCACGGTCGCAATCTGGCTCGCCGCCTCGTCCCTGCTCGCGGTGTCGCGGATGATGGCGCGCGACAGCGCGAAGACCGAACCCGAGCCCGCCCCCTCCAGGATACGGGCGAGCAGCAGCTCCTCGATCGAGTGCGCCATGGCGCCGAGCGCTGAGCCGACGACGAACAGCGCGATTCCCGCGTTGACGCAAGGGCGCCGACCGAATCGGTCCGAGAGTGGGCCGCTGACGAGTTGGGTCAGCGCCACCGCAACCAGAAACAGCGTCAGCGTGAGCTGGATCGTGGCATAGCTCGACGCGAAGTGCCGCGACAGCGCCGGTGCCGCCGGCGCCAGCAGATTGAGTGCGAGCGGCTGCAGAGCCGAAATCGCGACCAGCACCGTCAGCGTCGGCTTCAGGGCGGACGAGGTCATGAAGGCGGCCCGCCGGTGATCTTGAGCCGGGATTCGGGCACCACCTGCTGCCTGTGCATGGTGTAAAGCCCGCTCGCGACGATCATCGCGATACCGACACCGGCGATGGCGTCGGGCACATGGCCCCAGACCGCATAGCCCATGATCATCGCGAGGATGACGACAGAATAGCGATAGCCGGAGACCACCCCGACATCGGTGTTGCGGTAGGCGCTGATGATGCAGATGCTCCCGGCGGCCATCAGCGCGGCTGCGCAGGCCACATAGACCGTCTCACGCCGCCAGACCGGCTGCCAGACCTCGAACACGCCATAGCCGCAGGCGACAATCCCGACGATGGCGGTGGTCATCAGTGCGATCACGGTCGAGGGGATCTCGTTACCGATCTTGCGTGTCAGCAGGTCGCGGGCGGCTGCGAGGCAAGCGCTGATCAGCGCAACCAGGGCGGCGGCGTTGAAGGAGTCGGTGGCGGGCCTCAGCACGACGAGCACCCCGCAGAATCCGATGAAGACCGCCACCGTGCGACGCCAGCCGACGCGCTCGATTCGCAGCACGACGGCCAGCACGACGATGACGATCGGCGAAGCCAGCAGGATCGCCGTGACATCGGCCAACGGCATCTCTGCCAGCGCCCAGATAAATGTCAGCGTCACACCGGCGTCGATCAGCCCGCGCAGCAGCACGATCGGCCTCATCGCCAGACGCAGCTTCGCCCCCTCCTGGAAGGCCAGGACGAGGCCAAGTGCCGTGATCAGTGCGAAGACCGTTCGCAGCGTGATCGCCTGGCCTGCCGGATAGACTTCGCGGGCGAGCTTCATGAGCGCGTCGTTGCTGACGAAGAGCGCCATCGCGGCCAGCATGGCGACGATGCCGCGGCGGTTTTCATCGGGGCTGGCCAAGGCGTCGTCCGGTCCTTTTTGCGGCCTGGCTCACGCCGCGAAGCGGGCGAGCGAGAAGGGCTTGAGATCGAAGGCGGACTGCCCCGATGTCGACAGGTCCGCGAGGATTTCGCCGATGGCGCTGGCGAATTTGAAGCCGTGGCCGGAGCAGGCGGAGGCGAACACCGCCTGCGGGACGCCGGGCACCGTGTCGATGATGAAATCCTCGTCCGGTGTCACGCTGTAAACGCAGCCCTTCAGCGTCAGCGGCTCGCCCGCCGCATCCGGCAGGTAGCGCGCCAGACAATCCCGGATCAGCGCCACCTGCCGCGGGCTTGGCGTACGGTCGTCCTCGCGCGGGTCCATCGGCTCGCGGCCGAAATGCGGCCCGCCCAGCTTGAAGCCGGGATGTTCGTAGAGCGGGAAGCCATAGAAGGTGCCCTCGTCGGCGCTCAGGATGAAGACAGGGAACACATCGGGGCGGTAGAGCTCCGGCCGGCGCGTGGTGAACCAGCCTATCGCTTGCCGCACCGTCGCGACATTGGTCGCCAGCGCCGGCACCGCGTCCGCGATCCAGCCACCCGAGGTGATCACCAGGCGCCCGGCCGAGTAGGTGCCGCGCTCTGTGCGGACGATGACGCCGCCCTGCGCGGTCGGCGTCCAGTCGAGCATGGGCTCGTTGGTGCGGATTTCCGCGCTGCGCGACTGCGCCAGCCCGACATGGGCATAGATCGCTTTTTCCGACGCGACGAACCCCCCATCGGGTTGCCACAGCCCGATATGGCCCGCGGGTAGCTGGAATCCAGGAAAACGCCGTGCCAGCTCTTTGGCATCGAGCTGCTCGTGCACCAGCCCGTGGTCCAGGCAGGATTGCAGCGAGGCCTCGACCGGCCCGCCTCCCGCCGGTGCGAGATCGAGCGAGCCGGTGACATGAAGCAGCTTCAGCCCGGCCTCGTCGCCCGTCTGATGCCACAGCTCATGCGCGCGCCGGACGATCGGGACATAGTGCGAGCCCTCGAAATAGGCGATCCGGATGATCCGCGTCAGGCCATGCGAGGAGCCCATCGCATGGCCGAGATCGAAGCGCTCCAGACCCAGGACTTTCAGGCCGCGCTTCGCCAGATGCCAGCAGGCGGCGGACCCCATGGCGCCGACTCCGGCGACGATGACGTCGTAGCTGCTGCTGGTCATGCCGGGCTCGCTGAACTGTGCAAGGGAAGGATGGGATCTGGTACCCGCCGAAGCCATACAGGGGCGATCTGGAAGGGTCCATGCCCGGAGGCGTCTGGTCGACCTGTCCAAGGCGCGGTGGTGGGTTTTTCTTAACAGTCTCCGACCATAACAATCTGTGACTTAATCTAACGGATGGGCTGATGCACCGCAGGGTTCGACGCTGGCTGAACGGTCGGAGCCAGGCGACTGCGGTGGATGACACTGCGGTCGAGGCAGAGGTGACGGCTGTCGTCCCGGCGGGCGCGACCGAGGTCAGCGATCTCGCCAACCGCGAAGCCGTCACGGTGCTGGAGCAGGACGTGGTGGCCGCGATGCGCCGCCTCACCGTGGACCTGGCCAGTGCCGAGCAGTTTTCCAGCGAATCCGAGACACGCTCCAGCGCCATCCACGACAGCGTCATCGGCATGCGAGCGGCGACGGCGACGGCGAGTGCCAATTCGGCGGCACTGGTGACAGCATCGCGGCAGGTCTCCGACGCGGCCGAGCAGATCGGCACGTCGATGAACCATGCGCGCGAACGGCTGGACGCCGCCGCAACGCGCGCCGTCGAGGCGACCGAGATGATGACCGGCCTCGCGGTCGCGACGGCAGAGATCCGCGGCATCGTCGATGCGATTGCCGAGATCGCGCGCCAGACCAATCTCCTGGCCTTGAACGCGTCCATCGAGGCGGCCCGTGCCGGCGAAGCGGGGCGAGGTTTCGGCGTCGTCGCGCAGGAGGTGAAGTCGCTCTCCGTCGAGGTCCGGGAAGCGGTCGACAACATTCGCAACCGCGTCGATCGCCTGACGCAGTCCGCCCATGGGTCGGCCGCCATCGTCACCGACGCGCTGCAGATGGTCCGCGATGTCAATCCGATGATCGCCGCGATCGGCAACGCCTCGCAGGAGCAGGCAAGCGCCACGGCGGAACTGTCGCGCAATGCTGGCGCGACGGCGAGCTTCGTCGAGACCGTCGTGCGGCAGGTCGATGAAATCGACCGGGTTGCGCTGTCGGCCGCCACCGAGAGCGCCAGCGCCCGCAAGGCGACCACGAAGGGCTCGATCCTGGCAGGGGGCATGCTGCGCCGTTTCATCCCGACGCTGCGCCATTCCTCTTTCGCCGATCGACGCCAGTATGACCGGTTTCCTGTCGAGCACTGCGCCAAGGCCCGGCTTGGCGTGGTCGATTTCGTCAGCCACACCATCGACCTCGGCCGGGGCGGCGTCCTGTTGGCGCGACCCGACGATCGAAACCTTTTGCCGGGCCTCTCCGGCACGATCGAGATCGCCGATCTGCCGCCGATGCCGTGCCGTATGGCGGCAACGAGCGAACTGGGCCTGCATGTCGCGTTTGAGCGGGAGGCCTTTGGCCAGAGCGGGCTGCTCGATGGCCTGATCGAGACCATCGAGAGTTCCTACCGCCCGCTGATCGAAAAGGCCCAAACCTTCGCCGCCGAGATGGCCGCGTCGATGGAGGATGCGCTCGGTCGCTGCCTGCTGCAGGAGGCGGAGCTATTCGACGTCGATTACATTGCCGCGCCCGAGACAGACCCCCAGCAATACCACAACCGCGCGCTGCCCGTGCTCGAGGCGATCCTGCCGGCGCTGCTGGCCCGTACGCTGGCTAGCGATCCACGCCTGCTGTTCACGATAGCGATCGATCGCAATGGCTATATCCCCGTCCACAACGCCGCCTATGCGATGCCGCAACGGCGGGGCGATCCTGTCTGGAACGCGTCGCATTCACGCAACATGCGGATCTTCGACGACCGCGCCGGCATCGCCGCGGCGCGGTCGTCGAAGATCCGCATGTTGCGTGAATGCGACGCGTTCCAGAC
>QBLV01000004.1:88270-93876 GCA_003241815.1 Hyphomicrobiales bacterium
TCCCTTCCTCGTGCAGTCCTATCTGCGCGACATGGGCGGCGGCGTCACGGAAATGGTCCGCGAGGTCGACGCGCCGCTGCGGGTCAATGGCCGCCACTGGGGCGGCGTGCGCATGGCCTACCGGATGTAGGGCGCCTGGTGGCTCTAGAGCCGCTCCCAGACGAAGGGGATATTCGCTCCGCGCAGAACCTGCTGCCACAAGGTTCCAGCCTGTTCGAGCCGCTGGGGATCATAGACGCCCTGGACCTGATGGATCTGCAGCTTCCAGTCCTTTGCGCCGGAATCCTGCCAGACCTTCCCGACGAGGCGCTTGAGTCGCTCGGGATCGCGCGCGGCCGCGTTGGAGCCAAAGACCGTGAACTGGTTCGAGTTCTGCAGCATGTCCGAGACCAAAATGAGCGCCTTGTCGCCCTCGCGCACCCGCGTTTCGGGTCGCGAGACAACATCGCCCACCGCCTCGACGATCGGTGAGAGATTGCCCTTCGCTGGCTGGGTCAACACCGACAGAGCGTCATCGAGCGGTCGTCCGAATTTCTCGACCCAGCGGACATAGTCGCGGCGCGGATTGCCGATCAGCTCGCTCGCTGTTCGCCCCGGATTGCATAGAGACAACAGCGGTGGGAAGCCCGGTTCGAACGCATCGTTGAAGACGTAGATCGACAGCATCCGGTCGGCCGGCAGGTCGTCTCCGATCTGCTTGACGAGCCGCTTCAGCCGCCCGGACTGAATCTCGCTCCACGGGTCGCTCTTGTCGACGAGCACCAGCGTATGGCCCACCGCACCGGTCTTCAGGCACAGCGATTCCGTGTCCCGAGGCGGCCCTTTCAACAGCGAGGGCGCTGCAAAGAAGCCGACCAGCGCGACGCCCGCCAAAATGGAGGCGACGATCGCCCAGCTTTCGCTCTTCATGTCCTGCTCTTCATCCCTGCTCGGTCACGACGGCATGGCGCCCAGTCACGCATGGCGTCAGCGCGGCATTGCGGCAAATTCCGCGTTGGATTGCCGACGTGCCGCTTCGTCCTGCTCGAAGGCGTCGCGGCCAGCCTCGGCGGCGCGGCTCTTCAGTTGCTCGATCTCGCCGGCGAGGTCGAGGCCGCGCACCAGAGCCAGCCGGTCCCGCAGCTTGGCTTCGACCAGTGCCGGCATGTTCGCAAGCTGGCGTTCGAAATCCTCGATCAAGGTCTTGACGGCGCCGTGCTCGGCCAGCGGCACAGGTTGATCGATCTCGGTCACGTTGAGAGACTGCGAGAAATAGGCGGGTGGGATATCCGTCCGCACGCGCAGATTGGCCTCGCGATACTGCATCAGCGCGGCGTCCTTCGCGCTGCGCAGTTGCGCCAGCCTGGCGCCATAGAGGTCCCGCGCCTGATCGGCCGCCGCCTTGGACGCCTGCAGCCGGCCGAGTTCGCGCGCGCAATCCTCCTTGAAGCCGTCGATCTGGGAGCGCAGCGTTTCGAGTTCCGGCAGCAGCTCGACATCGAGCCGGCTTCGTTCCTCCTCTACCGCGTCCCAGCGCTGTCGCCAGCGCTTATAGGCGTCGCCATGGCCGGGATAGGTGCCGAAGGCGGAATAGCCCTTCACGGCGGAAGCAAAGGCGACGATGCAGCCGATGAGGACGAGCGCCGCCGATTTCAGCTCGGTGATGGCGAATGGGTTTGCCAAGACGCGCGGTAGCACCTGTAGCGAACGGGCATCGGGCGCGGCGATCAGCATCTCGCGATAATGTCCCACTGCTAGGTTGAACATCACGATCAGAATAATCATCGCGACATAGACCGGCAGGGCCCAGAACAGATGCGAGGCGCGCACATGCTGGCAATAGCGCGCTGGCCACAGGCCGACGAGGAAGCCAAGCGCGATGTTGAGCGCGGAAATGATCACCGCGGTGGCCGCGCCGCCGACAAGGCCGAACTCGCTGGCCTCTGCGAAGAAATTGCCGTTGAGCAGGCTCTCGATCGCCAGCGGCACGATCAGGAACAGCAGGATGAACTGCCATTTGTCGATCTTGGGATCGGCCGTGCGGCGATGTGTGTAGTTGAAGTACTCGTATTCGCGTTTGGCCTTGAGCGCGTCGTAGACACGCTGCTCCAGATTGCCGCCATGGCGGTTGAGCAAGGCCCGCATCGATGCCTCGATCGAGCGGACGCGCCCCTCATAACGCTCCTGCGTGAAGCTTTCGCGCCGACCGGCGATGTCGCCATGCAGGGCGTTCAGCGTCGCCGCAGCCTCCTGGCGGATCGCTCCAAACAGGTCGATGACGCGCGCCAGCAGGGTCAGTTCGGTCTGCGATGGCAGGGCCGAGTGCGACGGCGGATTGTTGCCGAGGGCATCGCTGGCGCCGTGATGCCCAGCCTGCACGACCTCGGCGAGGTGATGGGCCGTGATCGGCGGAATCGTAGCCCCGGTGCGAGTCACGTCATCCGCCATGAACAGCCCTTGCCAGGAATTGCCGGGCATCGATGACATCGACATGGAAATCCCGGAAGCCGCGTCGCGCTGGCCTCCGATATGTCCGCTGGAACCAGCCGGTCAGGACCAGCAAGGTGGCGGTGATGCAAAGCGCAACCCAGGCCTCGGTCGAAATCTCGGCTGTGTCAGGCACCGACAGGAATGCCGCCAGGGCCGCGACAATCGTGGCGAGCGCCAGAAGTACGCCAACGCGGTGCCGGCCAAAATCATGTGCCAGTTGCAGCACGGCTTCAATGCCGGCGATAGCGGTGAAGGCGCAAAGCTCGAGCACGACAAGCGCAGCAAGGATGGCAACGACCCAGGCACCGACAGGGGAGGCGGGTGCCAGGGCCACGAAGACGGTTCGCGCCGATAAGACCGCCAGAACGACGCAGGCGATCGCGAGCAAAGCGACCAGAACCGACAGAAGGCGAACCCGCGGCCATAGAGGCACGGCCATCGTCGCAAGCCGCGTGATCTGGGTCTCGAGCATGAAGCGCAAGACGCCGGTGGCGATCGACCTGAGCCGAGGGAGAAAGCCTCTGATCATCGAACGCCCGCAACAGCTACAATCAAGGAACCGTTAAGCCTTTGAAGGAGCCCGTCAAGACGCGGGCAGCACAGCGCGTCTGCCGTCTCCAGCCGGAGCCGTCCAGCATCCGGAGGCAAGAAGGCTGCCTTTAGCCGCCGGTGACGCTCATATGGCGCCCGACGGCGGGCTTTTCGCGCCGCCGGTCGATGACGAAGTCATGCCCCTTGGGCTTCCGCGAGATCGCCTCGTCCATGGCCCGGTGCAGAGCCGCGTCGTCGGCCGAGGCCCGGATCGGTGCGCGCAGATCGGCGGCGTCCTCCTGGCCGAGGCACATATAGAGCGTGCCGGTGCAGGTCAGCCGCACGCGGTTGCAGCTCTCGCAGAAATTATGCGTCATCGGCGTAATGAAGCCGATAAGCCCGCCGGTTTCCTTCACCCGCACATATCGCGCCGGTCCGCCGGTCCGGTAGGGGTCCTCGACGAGGTTGTATTTGTCCATCAGCCGAGCCCGCACGACCGAGAGCGGCAGGAACTGGTCGATCCGGCCGGGCTCGATCTCGCCCAGCGGCATGACCTCGATCAGGGTCAGGTCCATCCCGAGCCCATGCGACCAGGTCATCAGACTCTCGATCTCGTCCTCGTTGACACCCTTCAGTGCCACCGCATTGATCTTGACCCGCATCCCGGCCTTGCGCGCCGCCTCGATGCCGCCGAGCACCTTGCCGAGATCGCCCCAGCGGGTGATCTTGCGGAACTTGTCGGGATCGAGCGTGTCGAGCGAGACGTTGATACGGCGCACGCCATGATCGGCTAGTTCCTGCGCATAACGGTCGAGCAGCGAGCCATTGGTGGTCAGTGTCACCTCTTCCAGCGCGCCGGAGGCGAGATGGCGCGACAGCGAGCGGAACAGGCTCATCACATCGCGGCGAACCAGCGGCTCGCCGCCGGTGAGGCGGAGTTTGCGGGTGCCGCGCGCGACGAAGGCCGAAGCGACACGGTCGATTTCCTCCAGCGTCAGCAGGTCGCGCTTGGGCAGGAAGGTCATGTCTTCGGACATGCAGTAGACGCAGCGGAAATCGCAGCGATCCGTCACCGAGATGCGCAGATAGGAGATGTCGCGGCCGAACGGATCGACCAAGGCCGGCCGCATCAGCGGGTTCTGGGTATCGATCAGCACGCTGGTCTATCCTCGGGCGGCCTTGCCTGAAGTGGCTGTGGTCGCATTGTCCTGTATAGAACCACAGACATTGGCATCGCTGGGGCGCACGTCAAGCGCGGCCGGATCGCAGTCATCAGAGGACCGTCGCACGATCATGTCAGCCTGGCCCACCGAACTGCGCCTTTCCAAGGACCGCCGGACCCTGCATGTCGCCTTCGAGGACGGCTCTTCCTACGCGCTCAGCGCCGAGTTACTCCGTGTCGAGAGCCCCTCAGCCGAGGTTCAGGGTCATGGCCCAACGCAGAAAAAGACCATTCCCGGCAAGCGCGAGGTCGAAATCCTCAAGGTCGAGCCGGTCGGTCACTATGCCGTGAAGCTCACCTTCGACGATATGCACGACACCGGCATCTTCGGCTGGGATTATCTGCGCGAACTCGGCGAAACCGGAGCGGCGAAGATGCAGGCTTATTGCGATGCGCTGGAAGCGCAGGGGCTGTCGCGAGAGCCCCTGCGCCGAAGGTGAAGGGCGGACCTCAGCGCGGTCCTTTCAATAAAGCCGCAGGCCGTCCATGGTCGAGACATGCGCCGAGATCACCTTCCAGCCGAGATCCGGAAAGCGGACCCAACTCTGGCTCTGCCGGCCGATCAGATCGCGCCCTCGCACCTTGAACTCCAGGTTTACGGTCGCGATGTCGCGGCCCAGCGTCAGGATCTCGAGCCTGATGCGCTTTTCCTTGATGCCGGGTCCCGGCGGCCGGGCGACGCGGTGGCCATGGATCTCGGCGAAACCGTAGCCGTTCTCGTGCAGCGCATAGCGGATCGTGTGCGGGCTGTTCCAGAACGTCGCGTCGAGCACATCGACATTCTTGTCGATCAGGGCCTGTTCGTAAGCCTCGAACAGCGCCGCCACTTCGGCGACGATCTCGGGCACGTTGGGCGTCAGATCGGTCACGCGGCATTCTCCATGGCTTGAGCGACGGCGATGAGCACAGCGTCCGTGCCGCGCCCGCCGATGATCGAGAGTCCGACGGGCGCGCCGTTCACGCTTGCGCCCGGCAGGCTGACCTGCGGCGAGCCGGTCAGCCCGCCCTGCGCACACAGGCAACTGATCCGGTCCTTCATCGGCTGCAGGACCGGCTGGGGCAGGCCGCGCAGCGGAGCGGGGAAAGGTGTCGTCGGCAGGCACAGGATCGTGCCGGGCGGCAAAAGATGGCGCACCCGGGCGCGGGCCTCCAGACGCATCATTTCGGCCCATTGCCGCTCGCCTTCCGGCATGCGGGCACCGTTCAGCAAGCCGGCCGCGACGCTGAAGGCCATGCGGGGATTGGTCGTCTCGACCCATTGTCGAAAGGTCTGCCACGCCTCGACCGGCTGCAGGGTCCGCTGGGCTTTCGCCCAGACGGAGAGGCCCTGCGGCGCCATGATCTCCTCGCGGACATCGCCGATGATCCCTCCGAGCCGCGCGAC
>QBLV01000050.1:0-834 GCA_003241815.1 Hyphomicrobiales bacterium
AAATCGCCGAAGGCGGAGCGCCACGGGGCGTGCGACGGGTGGCTCAATCCCGCCGCGCCGCGTCCTGGCTCAACGGATGCGGATTGTTACCCCGCGCCTCGCGGCGCTCCGCCAGCCCCGTTCCCGACGTCCGCGCCACGGCGCGGGCGGGTTTTGCCATGCCTGCTACCAAAAGGCGGCTGCCGCCAAGGGCCTGTTCGAACAAGGAGATGCGCGATGACGGACGACAGCCGAGCCGGTGCAGCCGCGCAGCGCGCGGCCGACTACGCCATCCACCGGGCCCATCACGAGAGCGTGCTGCGCAGGCTCGCCGACCGGGCCGGCATCTGGGCGTATTGTCCCAACGCCGCGTGCCGGCGCAGGCGGGCCTGCAGCCGCGACGACGCGTTCTGCTTCCGCGCCGCCGTGAATGCCCTGATGACCGATGAAGACCGCGCCTTCTACGGCGCGGCCTTCGCCCTGATGGGCCGGGGCGTCCCGCGCGACCAGGCCTTTGCCCAGGCGCGCGATGTGCTGGCCGCGCAGGAGCGCGCCTTGCGCGGGATCGGGATGTAGGCCGCGCCCCGCGCCCCCTACTGCGCCGGTGTCCAGTTCACCGTCTTGCAGAGCACGGCGGCGATGCAGCCGCGCGTCGAGAGGCCATCGGACTTCACCGTCAGCGTCATGCTGTAGCGGCGGTCGCGCTTGGGGTCGAAGGCTGTGCCGCTGAGCCTGTCGGCGCCCTCGGGCTTGAGCGTCATGACGAGCTTGTCGCCGACCTCCTCGCCGCCGCTGGTGTCCTTGATCCAGAGATTGGTCGCGCAGATGTCGCTGCCGCAGGGGGCGATCCGGACG
>QBLV01000050.1:844-3174 GCA_003241815.1 Hyphomicrobiales bacterium
ATCCGGACGCGGGCATTGCCGTCGTCGCGCAGCCAGACGCCGCTGGGGTCGGCGCTGTTGGCCAGCGCCGGCACGGGCGCCGTCAGCCCGAGAGCGAGCGCAGCCAGCGCGGGGATGAGGGTCGATGCGGCCAGGGTCGATGTCATGGTCAGGTCTCCTGTCTGTCTGGCCACCGATACGTCCCGCCCCCGGCTTCGGTTTCAGGATCACGCGCAATGTGATCCCGCCGCCCGCCGGGGGCGTAGGAACACACAAACCCGACAACCGGAGACGGACCCTTGAAAACCCTCCTGACGGCCTATGTCGCCGCCGCCCTCGCCTTCCTCGCGATCGACGCGGTCTGGCTCTCGACCATGGCGAATCTGCTTTATCGCCCGCTGCTGGGGGACATGCTGGCCCCCCAGTTCCGGCTGATGCCGGCCGTGCTGTTTTACGTGATCTATATCGGCGGCATCGTTTTCTTCGCCATCCGCCCGGCCCTAGTGACGGGCCGCCTCGCCACGGCGGCGCTGCACGGTGCAGCGCTCGGCTTCGTCGCCTATGGCACCTATGACCTCACCAACCACGCGACCCTGCGCGACTGGCCGGCGATCATCACCGTGGCGGACATGATCTGGGGCACGCTGCTGACGGCGGGCGCTTCAGTGGCGGGTTACGCCGCCGCCCGGCGCTTTGGCTGAGGCGGCTTCTGCCTCGGCATCCGCCAGCAGCGTCGAGACGGAGAGCGCGGTGAAGGCGGTGAGCCCTCCCGCGCTCAGCATGTTCAGGCGTAAAAGCGCGGCATATTCGGCCTCGCTGTAGAGATGGAAGGGCGCGCCATAGGCGTCGTGGAACAGGAGATAGGCGAGGAAGCAGAAGCCGGCGAGCGGAAAGGCCGCGATCCAGCGCTCATGCGGCCGGAAGATCAGCAGCGCCAGCACGGCGCAGGGCACGAGGAATATCTCGACGCCCGAAGCGACGCCGAACACCTTTGCCGAGAGCAGCGTGTTGGCGATGCCGGCGATCGGCAGCAGCGCCCGGCCGGCCAGCGCATTGCGGCGCGCCAGCGCCGGCACGGCGAGGAAGAACGGCGTCGACAGGAAGGTCCAGACGCTCGGACCGATCTCGGGGCCGACCGTCCAGTACAGATAGAGCGGATAGAAGGGCTGGTTCGAGGCCACCAGCAGCGCAAAGAAATTCGCCATGGCGACGCGAGGATCGGGGTGATGCGCATAGGCCTTGAGCGCGGCCACGCCGTCCGTGAGCCAGGCGGGAAACGACATGATGGTGAGCCTCGTGCGATGGCGACGACGCATGTTCTACGGCGAACGCACGGGCTTGGGTCACCGCGCCGGGGCTTTGCTGCAGGGGCAACCCCGGAAGCGCGGCGGGAATATCCAGCCTACCGGGCCGCTCCCGCAGGCGCCGGCCACCGCTTCGAGCGCAAATTATCGACTGGCGGAGCCTTTCCAACGCGGCAGCTCATTCAAGTGAAGGATGCCGATGGCTAGCGGGGCGGACATGTTTGGCCGATTGCGACAAGCCTTGCTCGTACGGCGCAGGCTTGACGGCTTCGGACGGGTGGCAGCGCGATGTTCAAATCCAAACGCCTGAGTGTCGCCCCCGATTTGCTGAAAGTCACATCGGCAGCGCCGATCGCTCGCGGTGCCACCGGCCCTCGCGTCGTCCTGCTGCAGGACCTGCTGTGCGACCTCGGCTATGCGCTGCCCAAATCGCGAAAGAACGGACGATGGGACGGCATTTTCGGCGTCGAAACAGATGCCGCCGTCCGCCAGTTCCAGCAGAGCAAGGGGCTGAAGGCCGACGGAATGGTCGGCCCCCGGACGCTCGCGATGCTTGACCTCGCCATTCTGGCAAATCCCATGCTCGATCTCATCGATATCGTCTCTTACAAGGCAGTCCAGATGCAGGATCGGATCCTGCCGCCGCAGCGGCGCGGCAACGTGGCTTGGTGAAACGCGATGTCCGACCACAGGATCGCGCCGGGCTTCACGGTCAGCGACGTCCGCTTCACTTCGAATTTCGCGCCGAGTTCCGCCATCGCGCGCCCCGAAGAATGGACCCTGACCGATCCGTTCAAATGGCGGATCGTCGTCGGCCGCTTCGACCCGTCCAAGGGTGGCGCTCCGGCTTTCACCACCACGTGCAGTTTCGTGCCGAAAGGAGCGCCGCCTGGCACGACCTACGGCATCAAACAGATCGCCTATCACCGATTCCTGAGCATGTATTATGTCGGAAAGGAGGAGCCCAACGGGTCGATCCTGATGGGAACGACCTCGATCAATTTTACCTGGAACCTCGACGTCACCGGCTCTCTTTCGGCTTCCGGT
>QBLV01000050.1:3184-6748 GCA_003241815.1 Hyphomicrobiales bacterium
GCCCTTCTTCCTCGAGAATCCGGTTTCGGTCGGCAGTGGCGCCACGGGTGCCATCAAGGTGATCGATTCGCCCGGCGGCACGGCGCGGCTGGTGCGGGCCAACCTGGTCACGGGCAAGCGCAATTTCCTGCGCAGCTACGCCTCGGCGACAGACTTCATCACGATGCTGACCGTCGTGATGCCGAGCGACGAACATATCCCCGTCCGCGGCGTGATGTGGAAGTTTTCGACGGACGCGAAAATCATGTGGGATCAAAACGACAAGCCGACCCTGAACGCCGGTGGTCTTTGCATGCACAATGGCGAGGTCGATCCGGCGATGATCCGCGACGACCGGCTCCGCATGCTCAGGTACAACGCGTTCCAACCAACGGATCCGATCCTTTTCAAGGTCAACAACGGTCTCACGACCGCCGAGACCCTCGATGCCGCGTCCGGCATCTCCACCGGATCGACCGCGGATCGTCGCTTCAACGGCGGCACCTTCGAGATTGTGCATTCCGCCAAATTGCAGCTCTAAGGGGCGCGGGCACGCCGTCGCCTACATCCGGAACACGCCGAACTTCGTCTCCGGCACCGGCGCATTGAGGCAGGCGGAGAAGGCCAGCGCCAGCACGCGGCGAGTCTCGGATGGCAGGATGATGCCGTCGTCCCAAAGCCGGGCGGTGGCGAAATAGGGCGAGCCTTCCGCCTCGTAGCTTTCGCGGATAGGGGCCTTGAAGGCCTCCTCCTCGGCGGTCGACCAGGCCTTGCCCTCGCCCTCGATGTTGTCGCGGCGCACGGTGGCGAGCACGCTCGCAGCCTGCTCCCCGCCCATCACCGAAATGCGCGAATTGGGCCAGGTGAACAGGAAGCGCGGCGAATAGGCCCGCCCGCACATGCCGTAATTGCCGGCGCCGAACGAGCCGCCGACCAGCACGGTGACCTTCGGAACCCGCGCCGAGGCGACCGCCGTGACGAGCTTGGCCCCATCCTTGGCGATGCCGCGCGTCTCGAAGTCCCGCCCGACCATGAATCCGGTGATGTTCTGCAGGAAGAGCAGCGGGATGCGGCGCTGGCAGCAAAGCTCGATGAAATGCGCGCCCTTCAGCGCGCTCTCGGAGAACAGGATGCCGTTATTGGCGATGATGCCGACCGGAATGCCGTGAATGCGGGCAAAGCCGGTGATCAGCGTCGTGCCGTAGAGCTTCTTGAACTCGTCGAATTCGGAGCCGTCGACCAGCCGCGCAATCACCTCGCGGATGTCGTACTGCTTCTTCAGGTCGGTCGGCACGATCGCTTCCAGCTCCTCGACCGGATAGAGCGGTTCGACGGTCTCCGCGATGTCGATATCGGGCCGCTTGAGGCTGTTGAGGTTGCCGGCGATGCGGCGCGCGATAGCGAGCGCATGGGTGTCGTCGCCGGCATAATGGTCGGCGACGCCAGAGAGGCGCGCATGCACATCGGCGCCGCCGAGATCCTCGGCCGAGACGACCTCGCCGGTTGCCGCCTTCACCAAGGGCGGACCGCCGAGAAAAATCGTGCCCTGTTTGCGGACGATGACGGTCTCGTCCGACATCGCCGGCACATAGGCGCCGCCGGCCGTGCAGGAGCCCATGACGACGGCGACCTGCGGAATGCCTTGCGCCGAGAGATTGGCCTGATTGTAGAAGATGCGGCCGAAATGTTCGCGATCGGGGAAGACCTCGGTCTGGTGCGGCAGATTAGCGCCGCCGGAATCGACCAGGTAGATGCAGGGCAAGCGGTTCTCTGCGGCGATCTCCTGGGCCCGCAGATGCTTCTTCACCGTCATCGGATAGTAGGTGCCGCCCTTGATGGTGGCGTCGTTGCAGACGATCATGCATTCGCGCCCGGCGACGCGCCCGATGCCGGCGATCATGCCGGCGCCATGAACATCGCCCTCATACATGCCGAAAGCGGCAAGCGAGCCGATTTCAAGGAAGGCCGAGCCGGGGTCGAGCAGACGCAGCACGCGTTCTCTGGGAATTAACTTGCCGCGGGCGGTATGGCGTTCGCGCGACTTCGCATGGCCGCCGAGCGCGGCAGAGGAGCGGCGCGCCTCCAGTTGGGAGCGCAATCCGGCCCAGGCCTCGGCATTCGCGCGCGTTTCGGCCGAATTCAGATCGACCTTGCTCTCGATGACCGGCACGGCGCGCTCCCAGGCGAATTGTTCTCGCCGGGTTATGGCGCGCCGCGCGGAAAACGCCAACCGGCGCGAATGCTCACAGGCGCAAGCGGAAATTCCCCAGGCCGTCGCCACCGCCACTCGCTCGAGGGACGGATCGCTCAAAGGCATCCCCGCAAAGACAACCAAAGGGAATTGACAACAAACATATACAACCTATCGTTGCGTTCATTCCGTCACGCAACCGGCGGGAGCTCTCGGCATAGGGGGATGATCATGGGTTTGTTCAACACCAAGCTCGTCACGAAGACGGAAGATGAATTTAAGGCGTTCGGTGGAATCCCGGAGAACAAGTCGCCGCTGAAAGAGCGGATCGGCCTCTATTGGGACTTCTTGAAACGCCCGGACCTTGACGGCAGCGACAACGTGCCCTGGTCGGCGGCCTTCGTGTCCTACATGGTCAATCTGGCGGGTGCGAATACGACGTTCCCGTACAGCGCCCAGCATTCGGTCTATTTTTACCGGACGATCAACGACAAGGCGATCCAGAAGGCTTCCGCCTTCTGGGGATACCGCGTCGACGAGGTTCCCATCGAGCCGGGCGACATCGTTGGCATGAACCGCTCGAACAAGCCGCCGATCGACTACGACTGGGCGATGACGCATGCGGACTATTTCAGCCATTCCGACATCGTCGTCGCCGTCGAGGGCAAGACCATCGAGACCATCGGCGGCAATGTCGGAAAAGCACCGGGAGAGATCGATCGCAAGACCTTCAGGTTCGCAGGCAAAAAACTCCAGAACGCCTCCAAGACGCAGGAGGTTTTCGTCGTGATCAAGAATTTCCTGCCGTGAGCAGCCGCCGCCGCCGATCGCTGAAGCGCCCTCCGGGCGCTCAGACGGTCGGCCCGAATATCCGCTCGAACTGCGCCCGCAGCACCAGATCGACATCTCCCATCGTCAACGGCAGGCCGAGATCGACCAGCGAGGTCACGCCATGGTCGCTGACACCGCAGGGCACGATGCCGTCGAAATGCGACAGATCCGGCTCGACGTTCAAAGAGATGCCGTGGAAGGACACCCAGCGCCGCACACGGATGCCGATGGCGGCGATCTTGTCCTCGGCGGCCCCTTCTTCGATTCCTGCAGCCTTCTCCGGCCGCCTCACCCAGACGCCGACGCGGTCCTCGCGGCGTTCGCCCCGAATGTTGAAGCCATCGAGCGTGCCGATCAGCCAGGACTCGAGCGCTGCGACGAAGCGCCGGAGATCGGGCTCGCGCCGCTTCAAATCGAGCATGACATAGGCCACGCGCTGGCCCGGCCCGTGATAGGTGAACTGCCCGCCCCGTCCGCTGCGATGCACCGGGAAACGGTCCGGCGCGATCAGGTCCTCGTCCCTGGCCGAAGTGCCGGCGGTGTAAAGCGGCGGGGGGTCGGCC
>QBLV01000050.1:6758-24789 GCA_003241815.1 Hyphomicrobiales bacterium
AGCCAGACCCGCTCGCGGGCGAGCCCATCGGCGATCAGCCCGGCGCGCATCTCCATCTCGGCGACGGCGTCGTCATAGCCGACGAGGCCGTCGGTCACGACCCATTCGACCGGCGCCGAGCCCGGCTCGGCGAAGAACATTTCAGCAAGCGCCTCGCGCGTCTTCACGGCGCATTAACCCTGTTTGGCCCAACCTCGACATCGAAGCGGCGGTCTGCCTCATGCTCCCAGACAGGGCAGCAGGCAAGCTTCGTTGGTTGAATTCTGAAGTGGTGTGCCGGAGGCAGGACTTGAAGGCCGATCTCGATCTCGTACCTGTCGAACTCACCGTTGTTCTGGGCTGTGCCCGGATGCCGATCTATAAACTGTTGCGCATGGGCCGCGGCGCCATCATCGAGCTCAATGCCAGCGAGACCGATGAGGTCCAGATTCTCGCCAACAACCATCCTTTCGCCAAGGGAATCGTCGTCGTCAGCGGCTCGCGGATTTCCGTCGAGATCACGCAGCTGCTGAAACGGCCGACTGTCTACACACTTCAGCGCGTCGCGGCGGCCGCCTGAACGGCGTTTTTAAGTCGCAACGCTCTTGTGGCGAGGGATTCGATTTGCTAGACCCGCGCCGCTCCGGAGTGCACCGCGTCAGCGCGGATGAGCCGGAGCCGCTGCGGTCATGGCGGAATTGGTAGACGCACTACCTTGAGGTGGTAGCGGGGAGACCCGTGGAGGTTCGAGTCCTCTTGACCGCACCAGATTGAGGGCATCAGCCCCGCAAACGGCGATCCGCAGGGGTCGCCGTTTGCGTTTCGGGTCAGGCTCGGCTTTTTGCCTCGAAAGCGCCTTGCTGCATTGCAACGGCACGGGGGCGCTGACACAAGGGGCAGGCCCGGTCGAACCCCCATGTTTGGCCGAATCCATTGTCGACATCGCAAAGCGCGGAGCGGGCCATGACGGACACCGAAAAGGCTCCGGGCGAGACGCTTGATCGTCCGATCCGTGACGAAGACGGGGCGATCGACACCGCTCTCGTCGAACAGGTCTCGCAAGCGCTGCTGCTGTCGGACCTGACGACGCTGCGGGCCGTCGTCGCCGACATGCACGAGGCCGATCTCGGCGCGCTGCTCGAGGCACTCGATCCCGACGAGCGGCCGCGGCTGATCTCGCTGCTCGGCGCCGATTTCGACTTCGCAGCGCTGACCGAGGTCGATGATTCGATCCGTGAGGAGATTCTCGAAGAACTCTCGGCGCAGACGGTGGCCGAGGGCGTCCGTGAGCTCGACACCGACGACGCCGTCTACATCCTCGAGGACCTCGACGAGGCCGACAAGAATGAGGTGCTCGAACGGCTGACCCCGGCCGAGCGAATCGTCCTTCAGCAGGGCCTGGATTACCCCGAGGACAGCGCCGGGCGGCGCATGCAGAGCGAAATCCTCGCCGTGCCGGCCTTCTGGACCGTCGGCCAGACGATCGACCATCTGCGCCAGACCGACAACCTGCCCGAGCGCTTCTTCGAAATTCTGGTCGCCGACCCGGCACACCACTTCGTCGGTTCGGTCCAGCTCGATCGCCTGTTACGCAGCCGGCGGCCGGTCGCGATCTCGACGATCGTCGAAGAAGACAGCCGCGCCGTGAAGGCGACGGACGATATCGAGGACGTGGCGCGGCTGTTCCAGCGCTACAATCTCATCGCCACGCCCGTTGTCGATGATGCCGGACGGCTCGTCGGCGTGCTGACCATCGACGATATCGTCGATGTCATCGAGGATGCGGCCGATGACGACGTCAAGCAGCTCGGCGGCGTCAATGCGGACGAGGAACTCTCCGATCCCGTTCCCAAGATCGCCCGCAGCCGCTTCAGCTGGCTCATTGTCAATCTCGGCACGTCGTTTCTAGCCGCCGCCGTGATGAGCCTGTTCGAGGCGCAGCTGTCCCAGGTCGTGGCGCTCGCCATTCTCGCCCCGGTCGTGGCGAGCCAGGGCGGCAACGCCGCGACGCAAACCATGACGGTGACGGTTCGCGCGCTCGCGACACAGCAACTCGGCTCCTGGAACCTGCGCCGCTTCCTCACGCGCGAATTGATCGTCGGGGTCATCAACGGCGTCGGTTTCGCGCTGATCACCGGCTGCGTCGCGGCTTTGTGGTTCGGCAGCCAGGGCCTTGGCGTCGTCATCGCCGTTGCGATGGTCTTGAACCTGCTGGCCGCCGCGCTCGCAGGCGTTGCGATCCCCGTCCTGCTCGACCGTCTGGAGGTCGATCCCGCCATCGCCTCTGGGACCTTCGTCACCACCGTGACCGACGTGGTGGGCTTCTTCTCCTTCCTCGGCATCGCCGCCTTATGGCTGGCGTATGGCTGAGGACGGGACGATTTCCTTCAGCGTAAACGCACCGTCAAGTTTTCTCCACGATTCTGCGCGATATGAACCCTCGTCGCATGAACCTCTTCAAGCCCGCTTCTCTCCTCGCCGCCGCCGCTCTCGCGGTCCTTGGCGGCTGCGTGGCGATGGAGGGCCATTACCCCGCCAAGGGCGATGCCCGCCCTCACCCCGGCGTGGCGCAGGCTCATGCCTACCCGATCCACGGCATCGACATCTCTCGCTGGCAGGGCGAGATCGACTGGACCGCCGTCAAGGGTGCCGGCACCCGCTTCGTCTTCATGAAGGCGACCGAGGGCGGCGACCATGTCGATCCAGCCTTCCAGCGCAACTGGGAAGGCGCCCGGCGCGCCGGCATTGCGCGCGGCGCCTATCATTTCGTCTATTGGTGCCGTCCAGCCCATGAGCAGGCGATCTGGTTCAAGCAGCACATCCCCAACGACCCCGATGCGCTGCCGCCAGTGCTCGATGTCGAATGGAACGGCCATTCGAAGAGCTGCCCGAAGAAGATCGAGCGCGGTCTTGCGCTGGAGAAAATCCAGCTGATGCTGACCGAACTCGAGCAACTGACCGGCAAGAAGCCGATTATTTACACCGACATCACCTTCCACAAGGATGTGCTCGAAGGCCAGTTCGACGACTACCCCTACTGGATCCGCTCGACAGCGGCCCTGCCCGAGACGCGATATGTCGATCGCCCCTGGGAGTTCTGGCAGTTCACGACGACCGGCCGCGTTCCCGGCATCAAGGGCGATGTCGACCGCAACGCCTTCTTCGGCAATGAGGGTGAATTCATCGGCTGGCGCACCGGCGAATTCGACATCGGCACGCGTCGCTGGAAGCGTGAGAAACCCGTTGCGCCGCAGCCGAGCCCCGGTCCCGAGCGGCCGGCCGCCCCGACGCCCTCGCCTGGCCTTGTGCGAATTCCCGGCAGCGTCGCCCCCGTCGCCTCGTCCTTTCAGCCGCCTGACGACGAGGTGGCCGAGACGCAGTGACTGGTTCGCAAGGACTGGCCGCCATGCCGGGCATTCTTACCGGCACGCAGCGGTCATCCCCGCCCGGTTAACCAAAGCTGAAACAACCCCCGCGCATTCGCGCCAAATCTAACCGGCTCTTAACCGCCACCGCCGCAATTCGACGGACGACGCAAAGAGTGAGGAGATGCCGGTGCGATCGAGGATTCTGGAGCGGGCCACGCTTGGCGCCTTTGCGCTTGGCGGCCTGCTGACCTGCCTGGCCGCCCCCGCCGCCGCGCTCTATCCGAAGAAGAGCGACGCTTCGCCCCATCACGGCGTGCGCGACGCCCGCCGTCAGGCGATTCAGGGCATCGACATCTCGCGCTGGCAGGGCGAGATCGACTGGGACAAGGTCAAGGACGCCGGCACGCGCTTCGTCTTCATGAAGGCGACGGAAGGCGGCGACCATCTCGATCCGAACTTCAGGCAGAATTGGGCGGGGGCGAAGAAGGCCGGCATCCCGCGCGGCGCCTACCACTTCGTCTGGTGGTGCCGCCCGGCGCGCGAGCAGGTACGCTGGTTCAAGCGCCACATCCCGCGCGACCCAGACGCCCTTCCACCGGTGCTCGACGTCGAATGGCAGAACGGCTCGCAATGCGCCCGCAAGGTCTCACGCGAGGATGCGCTGGAGAAGATGCGCATCATGCTCGCCGCCTTGCACGAGCACACTGGCAAAAAGCCGATCATCTACACCGACATCAATTTCCACGAGGACATCCTCGAGGGCGAATTCAACCACTACCCTTACTGGCTGCGGTCGACCGCCGCGCCGCTGAAACATCGCTACAAGCGCGAGAAGTGGGAGTTCTGGCAGTTCACAACCACCGGCCGCGTGCCCGGCATCACCGGCGACGTCGATCGCAACGCCTTCTTCGGCAGCGAGAGCCAGTTTGCCGCCTGGCGGGAGGGCCGCTTCGACATCGGTTCGCGCAAATGGCATGGCGGAGAGCCGAAGGTCGCCGGGCGCAAGCCGCCTGCGACGTCGGCCGGCGCGCGCGCGCCAAAAGCCGCAGGGGGCACGCAACTGCGCATGGCCCCGCCAGGCAGGATCCCGCAACGCACGGCCCGCACAGACTGACCACGGCCGGCTGACGCCCGTTCCCGCGAGACCCTCGTTGAAACGTCATGCGGCAAGCGCAGGGCTCGCCCGAGCGAGTTCCCTGATCGGCAGCATGATGCGCTCACCTGGGCCGCGCTGCTGACGCTGGTGATGCTCAGGCGCCGGGGCGTGATCGGCGGCTAACGCACAGCCGCCTGCGGCCTCTTCGCGCGCCGATGCCCAACCCGGATCGCGTCCGCGCGCACTGACTCGGGCGCCATCCGCGCTATAAGGCGGGAAACGCCATGCGCTGCGCCGCATCGGCTCATCGGGAGGTCCACCATGCTCGCCAACGCGCCCCGTCCCTTCAATTTCGACCTCGGCGAGACCGCCGACGCGATTCGCGACACGGTCCATGACTTCGCGCAGGAAAAGATCGCGCCGCGCGCCCAGGAGATCGACGCGACGAACCAGTTCCCGCGCGATCTCTGGCCGCAGATGGGCGCGCTCGGCCTGCACGGCATCACGGTGAAGGAAGAGGATGGCGGCGCGGGGCTGGGCTATCTCGAACATGTCGTGGCGATCGAGGAGATCAGCCGCGCCTCGGCCTCTGTCGGCCTCTCCTACGGCGCCCACAGCAATCTCTGCGTCAACCAGATCGCCCGCAACGGCAACGCCGCCCAGAAGGCGAAATACCTGCCCAAGCTGATCTCCGGCGAGCATGTCGGGGCGCTCGCCATGTCGGAGCCCGGCGCCGGCTCCGACGTCGTCTCGATGAAGACCCGCGCCGTCAAAAAAGGCGACCGCTACGTCCTGACCGGCAACAAGATGTGGATCACCAACGGCCCCATCGCCGAAACGCTGGTGGTCTATGCCAAGACCGATCCGGAGGCCGGCTCGAAGGGCATCACCGCCTTCCTGATCGAGAAGGGCATGAAGGGCTTCTCGACCGCCCAGAAGCTCGACAAGCTCGGCATGCGCGGCTCCGACACCTGCGAACTCGTCTTCGAGGACTGCGAGGTGCCCGAGGAGAACGTGCTCGGCACGGTCGGACGCGGCGTCAACGTGCTGATGTCGGGGCTCGACTATGAGCGCGTCGTGCTCTCGGCCGGCCCGCTCGGCATCATGCAGGCGGCGCTCGACGTGGTCATGCCCTATGTCCATGAGCGCAAGCAGTTCGGCCAGTCGATCGGCCAGTTCCAGCTCGTCCAGGGCAAGCTTGCCGACATGTATGTGATGATGAACGCCTGCAAGGCCTATGTTTATGCTGTCGCCAAAGCCTGCGACCGGGGCGAGACCACCCGCGAGGACGCCGCCGGCGCGATCCTGATCTCGGCCGAGAAGGCGACCCAGATCGCGCTCGACGCGATCCAGTTGCTGGGCGGCAATGGCTACATCAACGACTACCCGACCGGCCGCCTGCTGAGGGACGCCAAGCTCTACGAAATCGGCGCGGGGACGAGCGAGATCCGGCGAATGCTAATCGGACGGGAGCTGTTCGAGAAGACGAAGTGAAGCGTTTCTGACACCCTCCAAGTCATCCCGGACAAGCGGCGCAGCCGCGCCGGTCCGGGATCCATCACAAGGCTCGACGGCGCTCTACGATGGATCCCGGAGCTCCGCTTCGCTGCGTCCGGGATGACGGCGCGGTTGGTCGCAACGTTTGAGCAAGAAGACATCCACCCATGCCCCTCTACTTCGCCTACGGCCTCAACATGGACCCCGCCGGCATGGCGCAGCGCTGTCCCAAGGCACGCGCGCTCGGCCTCGCCCGGCTGCCGCGCCACCGCTTCATCGTCACGCGCGACGGCTACGCCTCGGTCATCCGCGACCCGCGCGACGAGGTTCATGGCGTGCTCTGGGACTGCGGGCTCGGCGACATCCGCACCCTCGACAAGTTCGAGGAACTGGCCAGCGGGCTCTACGTCAAGATCAGCCAGCCGGTGATCGTGCCCGGCGGTGCCAAGCGCGCGCTCGTCTATATCGGCCGCTCGGGCGAGCCCGGCAGGCCCAAGCCCGGCTATATGGAGACGGTCATCGCCAGCGCCAAACACTGGGCCTTGCCAGAGAGTTATGTAGCCGGCTTGAATCGGTTTCTGAGCAAGCCGAATCTGGATGTGAAGACGTTGACCCCGCATGCCGGCGACCTGCCGCCGGGGCCTGTGAAGGGCGTGCGGCCACGGGCGTTCGCGCCGAAGTGATCTTCCCTTCTCCCCCTGCGGGAGAAGGTGGCTCGGCGCAGCCGAGACGGATGAGGGGTCGCGCCGCCTTGTTCCGCAGTATTCGGAAAGACCTGCGCGCCCCCTCACCCCAGCCCTCTCCCGCGAGGGGAAAGGGGGTATGTCGACCTACGCCGCCAGCCCCTTCGCCAGCTCGCTGACCTGCTTCTCGAACAGGCCGCGATAGGCGCCGTTCTCGACGCTCAGCAGCGCCTCGTGCGGCCCCTCCTCGACCACGCGGCCCCGGTCAAAGACCAGGATCCGGTCCATCGCCCGCACCGTTGAGAGCCGGTGCGCGACGACGATGGTGGTGCGGCCCAGCATCAGCCGCTCCATCGCCTCCTGGATCAGCGCCTCCGATTCCGAATCGAGGCTGGACGTCGCCTCGTCCAGGATCAGGATCGGCGCATCAGCCAGGAAGGCGCGTGCGATCGCGACGCGCTGGCGCTCGCCGCCCGAGAGCTTGACGCCGCGCTCGCCGACCAGCGTCGCATAACCCTTCGGCAGCCGCATGATGAACTCATGCGCGTTGGCGAGCCGCGCCGCCTGCTCGATCTGCGCGAGCGATGCGCCGGGCCGACCATAGGCGATGTTCTCGGCCAGCGAGCGGTGAAACAGCACCGGCTCCTGCTGCACGATCGCGATCTGCTGGCGCAAACTCGCCTGCGTCACGCCGGCGATGTCCTGGCCGTCGATGGCGATGCGGCCCGAGGTGACGTCGTAGAGACGCTGGACCAACTTGACGAAGGTCGTCTTGCCCGAGCCCGAGCGGCCGACGAGCCCGACCTTCTCGCCGGCCGCGATCGTCAGCGAGAAGTCGCGATAGAGCGGCTCGACATGCCCGCCATAATGGAAGGTCACGTTCTCGAAGGCGATCTCGCCGGCGCTCACCGCCATCGCGGTCGCACCCTTGGCGTCGGCCACGCCATAGGGCTGGTCGTGCATGGCGACGAGCTCCTCCATATCGTTCACCGAACGCTGCAGGTTGTGCACATGCTGGCCGACATCGCGCAGATAGCCATGCACCACCGCATAGCTGGTCAGCACGAAGGCGACGTCGCCGGGCGTCGCCTGCCCGTTGGCCCAAAGCCAGATCACCAGCCCGATGACGGCCGCGCGCAAGGCCAGCAGCACGATCTGCTGCGCCGTGCCCGAGGTCGTGCCGCGCACCCAGGTCCGCCGCGTCCGCAGCGACCACTTGGCCAGAACCTCGGCGGCCCGCGAATCCTCGCGGAGTTCCGCGCCATAGGCCTTGACCACCGGGTTGCAGGAGATCGCATCGGCCAGCGCCCCGCCGACGCGTGTGTCCCAGCTATTGGCGAGCCGGGCCGCCGGCGCGACATAGTTGAGCGACAGCGCCACCGTGACGCCGACATAGATCAGCGCGCCGGCCAGCACGACGAGCCCCATCGCCGGCCAGTGCCATGCCAGCAGCACGGTCGAGCCGATCAGCACCACGACGGACGGCAGGAGCGCGATCAGGATCGTGTCGCTCAAAAGGTCGAGCGCCCACATCCCGCGCGTGATCTTGCGCACGGTCGAGCCGGCGAAGTTGTTGGCGTGCCAGTCGGTCGAGAATCGCTGCAGCCGTGCGAAGGCTTCGCTGGCCGTGTCACCCATCGTGCGCAGCGTCATGCCGGTGATGCCGATGAAGCCGAGATGGCGGAAGACGACTCCGCAGGCGCCCAGCGCCAGCATGGCGAAGAGTGACCACAGCGCGGCCTCCCGCGCGGCAGGCCCCTCGCCCGCGACGGCATCGACGAGGCGGCCGGCGTAAAGCGGCATGAACAGGTCGGCGACGGTCGCCGCCATCATCGAAGCGGCGACGAAGCCGACGGGGCCGGGCCGGCGGGCCCAGTGGCGGAACGTAAAGCCGAGAACGGCCCGGAAAGGTTCGGGCCGCCCGGTGCGATCGGGTCGGGACATGTGTGTGTTCGGCCCGCAAGGGAGCCGACTCCGGATCAGGCTGGAGTCGGCGACGCGCGCCGATCTTCAGCGAAGGACGAAAAAGCGATGGAGAAAGCTCAGGCGCTGCCTCTGGCGGGCCACGGGCGAGTCCGGCCTAGCGGCGGGAGATTCGCAGCAAAAACTTGCGCGGGGAGCTGACGATGATCATGAATTCCATTCAGCCCTCCCTGCTTGATGTGTGAGCGATTTGGACAGAATGCCGCAGGATCATCAGGCTGACAAGACGGCTGCGCGCGTCGCCGCAGCGATGTGGCTTCGCGACAACAGGAGTTGGTCGAGCGGCGCGTGCCCCTCGGCCTACCAGAACAGCGCCAGCAGCCGGACCGCGATCACCAGCACGAAGGCGATGATGACGATGCCCACGACCTGGTGCCGCTTGGCCCGGTCGGGGAACTGGCGCGCGAATATCCGCCCAAGCGGCTTGCGGAACAGGAAGGCGACGACGGCCAGAACGATCAGAATATGGGACAAGGAGGCTGCTCGAACCGTTCAGGACGCGGCGGGTACACCGCTTTCATGGCCGACACCCTTGTCGGCTCGGGCGTAGCAGGTCAATCCGGGGGCGCGGCTCGCCGCACGCCTTGGCAAGCGACGACGGAACACGCAAGCTGCCGGCAGAGGATAGCATGATCGGATTCGGAACCCTCGACATCATCGGCATGGTGTTCTTCGCCGCCGCCTGGATCGGCTACCATTTCGCCGTCGAGATGGGGCCGCATGCCGGCAAGAGCCTGAACATGAAGATGAACCTGCGTCGATCCCGCTGGATCCGGGAGGCGATGACACGTGACAACCGCATCTTCGATGCGCAGATCATGAACGGCCTGCAGGCGGGGACGGCCTTCTTCGCCTCGACCTCGCTGATCGCCATCGGCGGCACGCTGACCCTGCTGCAATCGACCGATCGCGTCGTGGCGCTGTTCTCGGACCTGCCCTTTGGCAACGCGCCGACCCGCGCCGCCTGGGAACTCAAGGTGATCGGGCTAGCGCTGATCTTCGGCTACGCCTTCTTCAAATTCGCCTGGAGCTACCGGCTGTTCAACTACTGCGTCATCCTGCTCGGCTCCCTGCCCCCGGCCAAGAACCACGACCCCAGGGATGCCGAGCGCGCGGTCCACGAGGCGACCGAGATGAACGTCGCGGGCGGGCGGCATTTCAACCGCGGCCAGCGCGCCTTTTTCTTTGCTCTGGCCTATATGGGCTGGTTTCTGGGGGCGACGAGCTTCATCATCTTCACCGCTGCCGTGCTCGTGGCTATGTATCGGCGGCAATTCGCCTCCGATGCGGCCCGCGTCTTCCGCTATCCCGACACGACACAGAAAATCCCCGAGTCATGACCAAGCCCGACGAGACCGCTCTCGAAGCCACGATCCTGGAACTCGCCGGGCAACGCGGCGAAGGCCGCACGATCTGCCCGTCCGAGGCCGCTCGCGCGATCGGCGGCGACCATCCCGATGGCTGGGGCCCGCTGATGCAGCCGATCCGCCGCGTCGCGGCCCGGTTGATGAAGGAGGGCAAGATCGTCATCACCCGCAAGGGCCGTCCGGTCGATCCCGAGGATTTCCGCGGGGTGTATCGGCTGAGGCTGCCTGAAGACGGGAAATAGTCGATCGGAAAGAGTTTACTGCCTACTGCCTGCTGGCCATGTCATGCGGCCCGGGAAACAGGGCATCCGTGTAGCCCGCCATCCAATAGGCGAAAAGTCCGGCCCACTCTTTCAAGCCGTCATCGGCAATCATCAGCCCGCGCGGCGCCCGCCCCGAGACCCGCACGAATTCAGACGCCTTCTCCTCGGTCAGGTAATCCACCGGAAAGGCCTCGACGGCGAAACCCGCTTTCCGGAACACGCCCATGGAGCGGGGCATGTGCCAGGCGGAGGTCACGAGCAGCCAGCGCTCGCCGGGCTTTGGATCGACCAGCAGCTTGGTGAACATCGCATTCTCGCGGGTGTTGCGGGACCTGTCCTCGAGCACGATCCGCTCGCGCCGCACGCCGAGCCCTTCAAACAGCACGCTCGCGCCGTCGGATTCCGTCTTGGTGACGGGCGAGATCAGATTTGCGGCACCGCCGGTGAAGACGATGCGGGCGTCGGGATGAAGGCGCGCGAGTTCCACGGCCTTGGTCATGCGCGCGGCGGCGCTGGTGAGCACCACGTCGCCGCGCGCAACGCCAATCGCCCCGCCCAGCACGATGATACCCGCCACCGGTCCCTTCTCCGCCGACTGCTGCGGAAAACGGTTCTCCAGTGGCCACACCAAGAGGCGGGGCAGCGGGCTGAAAGCCATCAGGATCAGAAACGACAACGCAGCCGCACCGAGCCAGCGCGCAGCCCTTGCAAACCGTGTGAACGCAAGGAGCGCCGCCACTGTCGCCACAAGGATCGCGAGGTTCACCGGTGACAGAACGAACCAGACCACCTTTGACAGGACGAAGAACATGATGGATTTCCGGGCCGGCGTGATCTGCCGCTTCTAGCTCGGGAAAGCTGACAGCTCGCTAACAGCGACTCTAACGGAAAATCTGCGGCGGCGATTGCGGGCGACGCGCGGGCGCCTGCGGCAGCGTCGTCCGCTGCAGTTCGAGCGCGCGCATGGCGACCTCGCGCAGCTCGCAGCCGGCCTGCCGGCCAAGCTGAAAGCCCTCGCGCTGGGTCGCGCCGTAGAAGGCGCATTTCTGCGCGATATAGCCTTCCCAGGTCAGATGCAGGGCCGCCAGCCGGCTGCGCTGGCCGGCATCGAGGGCCCGCCCGCTCTGCTGCATCGCCAGCATCAGCCGCTCGCGCCAGACCGTCTCCTCACGCCGGGCGCAGCCAACTTCGGCTGAGCGCCGGTCGGTGCTGGCCGCACTGACACAGGCCACCGCGATGGACCCGATGCAGGCTCGAGCCGCCGCGCGATTGTCGCGCAGGCAGGTGGCGAGTTGCGCCCGGTCGGCGGCAGCCGTCGTGCTGCCCTGCGCCCAGGAGGGACCCGCACCGATGACGAAGAGCAGAAGAACGAGTTTGAACGGAAGCATGGCTGCGATCCTGACAGCCATGGCGGCGCGTTCAAGACACGTTCCGGTCATGTCAGGTCACTGGGAGAGCGAGAGCAGGCTTCGCCGCCGGCCGGGCGAAAAGGGTCTCGTACCAGCGCTGGACATGCGGGCGCTCTGTCCGCTCGACCGGCATGTTCAGCCAGCGATGCACGCCGCAGCCGACCGTGATGTCCGCCATGCCGAATCGCTCGCCGGCAAGGAAGCTGCGGGTTGCGAGATGCGCGTCCAGGATCTCCATCAGCCGCTCTGCCTTGGCGACGCTGGCGGCGATCTTCGCCGGATCCATATGCTCCGGCACCTTGCGCACCAGACCCCAGAGAACCGGCGTCAGCGCCGGCTGAAGCTCCGACTGCATCCAGTCCATCCAGCGGTCGGCATCGGCCCGCAGCGCCGGATCCTCCTCCCAGATCCACCCCGAACCGTAGCGCGCGGCGAGATAGCGCACGATGCTGTTCGATTCCCATATGCAGACCTCGCCATCCTCCAGCACCGGAATCTGGGCGTTCGGGTTCTTGGCGAGGAAAACCGGCTCGCGCAGACCTCCAAAAGTTCCGCCGCAATCGATGCGATCGAAGCTCTGGCCGACTTCGCCGGCCGCCCACACGGCCTTCTGGACATTGATGGAGCTGATGCGCCCCCAGATCGTCAGCATGTGCGTTGCGTTCCCGTTGTCGGTGTCAGACTTGTCCGCGCGCGCGGCGCGATTGGCAAGGAGACATCAGGCGATTCCGTCATTGCGAGCCCCCGGATCTTGCCTTCGGCAAGTCCCAGGACAGGCTCCGCCAAGCAATCCAGAAGGGCTCGCTCTCCGTCCCTTGGTTTGCTTCGTCGCTTGGCTCCTCGCAATGGCGGCCTCAGGCAAATTCCATGATCACAGCATCGACCGCCAGCGAATCGCCTTCCTTGGCCAGGATCTTGGACACCGTGGCGTCCTTCTCGGCACGCAGCACGTTTTCCATCTTCATGGCCTCGACCATGCACAGCGCTTCGCCGGCCTTGACCTCCTGCCCGACCGACACCGAGATCGCCTTGACCACGCCCGGCATCGGACAGAGCAGGAATTTGCCGGTGTCGGCCGCGACCTTCTCCGGCATCAACGCGGCGAGCTCGGCCTCACGCGGGGTGTAGACATGGGCATTCGCATAGGCCCCGGCATGGCCGAGCGCGACGCCGTTCAGGATCGCACGCACCTGCGCGGCGACCGCGACACCATCCAGCGTGCCGCGCCAGACCGGCTCGCCCGGGCGCCAGTCGCTGACCACCGACAGGCTGCGATCGCCGAAGGCGATCACCACCGCCTCGCCCTGCTCCGTGACTTCGCCCTCGAAACGCTCGCCGCCGAGCGCGACGATGCGCGTGCGCTCGAAGGCGACCTTGCGCCAGCCCTCCATCTGCGCGCTGACGTGGCGCTTGCGCTGGTTCAGCCTGTGGTCGCAGGCGATCGCGATCGCAGCCATCCGCAGCGCGACCTCGCCCTCCGGCACCGGCAGCGCGAAGCCCTCTGGAAACTCCTCGGCGATGAAGCCGGTCGAGAGGTTGCCGGCGATCCAGCGCGGATGATGCATCAGCGCCGAAACGAAGGGGATGTTGTGGCGGATGCCCTCAATCGCGAAGGCATCCAGCGCCCTCGCCTGCGCCTCGATCGCAGCCAGCCGAGTCGGCGCATGCGTCACCAGCTTGGCGATCATCGGGTCGTAATAGATCGAGATCTCGCCGCCCTCGAAGACGCCGGTGTCGTTGCGCACCGTGGCATCGCCGTCAGGCCCTTCGACGGGGGGACGATAGGTCACGAGCCGCCCGGTCGAGGGCAGGAAGCCGCGCGTCGGATCCTCGGCATAGACTCTGGATTCGACCGCCCAGCCGTTCAGCTTCACATCGGCCTGCGACATCGTCAGCTTTTCGCCATAAGCGACGCGGATCATCTGCTCGACCAGATCGATCCCCGTGATCATCTCCGTGACGGGATGCTCGACCTGAAGACGCGTGTTCATCTCAAGGAAGTAAAAGGATTTGTCCTGCCCGGCGACGAATTCGACCGTGCCGGCGCTGTCGTAGTTCACGGCCTTGGCCAGCGCGACCGCCTGCTCGCCCATCTTGCGGCGGGTCGCCTCGTCGAGCAGCGGCGACGGTGCCTCCTCGACGACCTTCTGGTTGCGACGCTGGATCGAGCACTCGCGCTCGCCGAGATAGATGACGTTGCCGTGCTTGTCGCCGAGCACCTGGATCTCGATATGGCGGGGATCGACGATGAACTTCTCGACGAACACCCGGTCGTCACCGAAGGAGGACGCAGCCTCGGACTTGGCGCGAGCGAACCCTTCCGCCACCTCGCCGGATGAATGGGCGATCCGCATGCCCTTGCCGCCGCCACCGGCCGAGGCTTTGATCATGACGGGATAGCCGATCTCGTCGGCGATCTCGACCGCATGGTCGGGGCTCTCGATGATACCGAGATGGCCCGGCACAGTCGAGACATTGGCGGCTGCAGCCGCCTTCTTCGATTCGATCTTGTCACCCATCGCCGCGATGGCGCCGGGATTGGGCCCGATGAAGACGATGCCGTTGTCCTTCAACGCTTGGGCGAAGGCCTCGCGCTCGGACAGGAAGCCGTAGCCCGGATGCACGGCCTCGGCGCCCGTCGCCTTGCAGGCCGCGATGATCTTGTCGATCACCAGATAGGATTCGCCCGCAGCGGGCGGGCCGATATGCACCGCTTCGTCGGCCATCTCGACATGGAGCGCCTCCCGATCGGCGTCCGAATAGACCGCGACGGTCTTGATGCCCATGCGCCGCGCCGTCTTGATGACCCGGCAGGCGATCTCGCCGCGGTTCGCGATCAGGATCTTCGAGAACATACGTGGCGTCTCCCCGGCTTTCAGACCGCTCAGTTAGAGCATGTCGGCGAAAACCGGCTACCGGTTTCTTGCACAGCCCCACATGACGAAACCCGGATCGGCGCGCCGGATGGACGCTTCGATCCGGGCTCGGGTTTATGGGACGCCGCGGGCGCCGTCCACCGATGCGAAAGTCGGTGGTTGGAGGGTCAGTCCGTGCCGAGGCGGTGGCGCGATCAGCTCGCCAGCAGCACGCGCTCGGGGCTGAAGCGCACGGGAGCGGCCATTCCCTTGCTGAGCGCGAAGCCGATCAGGGCCTCGTCGCAGCGCTCGGCCTCGCGGACGATTTCGAAGGCGATGCGCCGCGCCGTCGGCGTCGGGCCTTCGCCGGCCGAGAGCGTCGTCACCAGCCAATGCGCCTTGTCGCGGTCGATGACGCCCGTCGGCCGGTTCTGCCACACGGCGAAGTCGACGACGAGCGCGACCAGACAGTCGCCGAAGGCATCGCAGCGCTCCGGCACGGCACGGTCGAGCGCGACCAGAACATCGATCGCATCGCGCGTCAGCGCGCCATCGACCAGAATATCCCGCTGAAGAAACTTGACGTCTTCATCGTCGATCGCGCGACAATCCATCACGCGATCGACGAATTCACGAAGCTCATGACCAATCATTGTTCGACCCCTGTCCGGCGTTGTTTTGTGCC
Organism: Hyphomicrobiales bacterium; assembly: GCA_003241815.1. GTDB lineage: Bacteria > Pseudomonadota > Alphaproteobacteria > Rhizobiales > Beijerinckiaceae > Allobosea. The sequence continues at coordinate 21,944 of QBLV01000050.1, forward strand.
GGTACGTTCCTGCTGTAGGAACACCATGGATCGACGCTCGCCAGCAGGCGGTTAACGGCCAAATCTGAACGCGTGTTCAGGTTAAACGCAGATGATCGGACGTGGTTGCGAGGATGTTACTATGAGGGGCAGATCATGCCTGCATCGACCCGCGACGTCGGGCCGTCATTCTCGGGCGAAGCGGAACGCAGACCCGAGAATCTCTTGAAGGAAGAACACTGGTTTCCAAGATGCTCGGGTCAAGCCCGAGCATGACGCCTGACGTCAGACCCGCCCGCCGACGGCAACGGCATCCCGCAACCCCAGCACGCCGGGCAGATCGGTGAAACTGTCGAGGACATGCCGCGCGCCCAGTCCGACCAGGCTCGCCACCGGCTGGAAGCCCCAGGAGACGGCCACCGGCACGACACCGGCCGCGACCGCCATCTCGATGTCGAAGGAACTGTCGCCGACCATCGCGGTGCGCTCCGGCGCAACCCCGGTCTCCGCCATCGCCCGCAGGATCATGCCGGGATGCGGCTTGGAGGGCGCATCGTCGGCGGTCTGCACGATGGAAAACAGGTCCTGCCAGCCATGGCGCTCAATGATGTACTCGGCGCCACGCCGCGACTTGCCCGTGGCGATGCCGAGCTTCAGCCCCGGCCGCGACACCAGCAGCGCCAGCGTTTCCGCAACGCCGGGAAACAGCGGCTCGTCGAGCGACGCATCCGTCTCGGCCTGCCGCCGCATCGCGCCAAACACCTGGCGATAGGTCTCGGTCAGGGCGTCGTCCGGCTGGTCGAGCCCGGCAAGCCGCTTCAGGGCGACATCCAGCGTCAATCCGACGATCCCCAGTCCGGCCTCGCGGCCGGGATGGATGAGCCCATGCCGCGCGAAGGTCTCGACCTGAGCGGCGAGCAGGATCGCCTCGGAGTTGATCAACGTGCCGTCGAGGTCGAAAATGATGAGGTCCATGACCGCGCTGTAGCCCGGATCGCACGGGCGATCCATTGCGCTGCGCTCATGGCTCACCCGCCCCAAGCCCGACGGCGGCTCCTGCTCAGGAGCGCGCCTCGCGGGCACAGGTCTCGACGGCCTTGCGCAGCTCGTCGCCATCGAGCCCCTTGCCGCGCGCATCCTTGCGGCATTCGGCGCGCTGGGCGAGGTCCGGGCGCTTCTCGTTGAAGCAGGCGACCAGCGCCGCCGTGCGCGTCGGGCCCGACAAGCCGCGGGCATCGACATCGGCCTTGCAGGCGGCCCGCGCCGCCACCGCCGTCGGCTTGCCGTCGCGCGTCACGCCATCGCGGGCATAAAGCTGCACGCTGGGAAACCTGGCCTGGATGCAGTCGCGCATCGCGGCCCTCAGGTCCTCACCCGACAGCGTGACATGCTCGGCGAGACAGTCCTGCCGCGCCTTGGCCCGCTCGGCGCGCGGCACGGGCTCGTCGGCAACCGTCGCAGCGACGCGCGCCGCCGGTGCGGCCGGGCTCTGGGCGAAGGTTGGGGCGGAGGCGGCGAAAACGAGGCCGGCAAGCAGGAAGGCGAAACGGATCATCGGAGCACCTGCGTCAGAGAGTGATGGGAACAAAAAGAAAACACATTTCATTTTGTTCCGCAATCGTTCTCTTACGTCATTCTCGGGCGAAGCGAGGCGCAGACCCGAGAATCTCTCGCAGGAGATGCTCGGGTCGAGCCCGAGCATGACGAGGGTCACTCGTCGGGCGCATCCACGATCGGGTCGTAATGCGCGTCCTCGAAGCCGAGCAGGTTCCAGGACTGGCGCATATGCGGCGGCAGCGGCGCGCTGACGTCGATCGTGCCCTTGCCGCGCGGATGCGGCAGCACGATGCGGCGCGCCAGCAGGTGCAGCTTGTTCTGGATGCCGCCGGGCAGCTCCCAGTTCTTGATGTTGAAATACTTGGGATCGCCCACGATGGGGTGGCCGATATGGGCGGCGTGCGCGCGCAACTGGTGGGTGCGACCGGTCACCGGCTTGAGCGACAGCCAGCCGAGCTTCTGCGCGGCCGTCTCGACCACGGCGTAATAGGTCACGGCATGCATCGCACCATCGTCGCCATGCTGGGCCACCGCCATGCGCTGGTCGCCGTCATAGGCCTCCTCGCGGGCGAGATAGGTCGAAATCCGACCCTGACGCACGCGCGGCACGCCCGCCACCAGCGCCCAGTAGACCTTGCGCGCCGAGCGCGAGCGGAAGGTCTTGGCCAAGGTCGCCGCCGCGAAACGCGATTTGGCGATGACGAGGCAGCCCGCCGTGTCCTTGTCGAGACGGTGGACGAGGCGCGGCTTCTGCCCGCTCTTGTCGGTCAGGACATCCAGCATCTGGTCGACATGACGCGTGGTGCCGGAGCCGCCCTGCACGGCCAGGCCCGCCGGCTTGTTCAAAACAATGACGTCGTCATCCTCATAGAGGGTGATCGAGCGCAGGAATTCGAGCGTGTCGTCATCGGCCTTCAGCGAGCGCGGGCGGTTCTCCTGCGGCTCCAGCTTGAGCGGCGGGATGCGGACCGTCTGGCCCTCTTCGAGCCGGTCCTTGCTGTCGGCGCGCTTGCCGTTGACGCGCAATTCGCCCTTCCGGACGATGCGCTGGATGTGGCTGAAGGAGAGCTGCGGGAAGCGGCTTTCGAGAAAGCGGTCGATCCGCATCTCGTTCTCGTCGGCGCTGACCACGAGCTGCTGCACGCCTGTGGCGAGCACCTGCGCCGTCTCCGCCTTCACCTCGGCGCGCGTCGGCGCATCGCTCACAGGCGCGCGGCGGGTGGGAGCGGACCTTGCCGCGGTTTTGGCTGCCGGCTGGGCCGCCGCCGGGGCTGCAGGCTTTCTCGGCCCCGCCGCGCGCCTGTGAGCGA
>QBLV01000051.1:0-13690 GCA_003241815.1 Hyphomicrobiales bacterium
CCGCCCGCACCCGCCTCCCCTCGCAGGCCCCTGCCCCGGTCGTCATCCTCGTCGAGCCGCAGATGGCCGAGAACATCGGCATGTGTGCGCGGGCCATGGCGAATTTTGGCCTCTCCGAGATGCGCCTCGTCGCCCCGCGCGACGGCTGGACGGCCGGCGGCGACCTGAGGGAGGCTGCAGCCGTCACGGCCTCCGGCGCCAGCCATATCCTCGAGAACGCGACGCTTTATCCGACGACGGCGGAAGCGATCGCCGATCTCAACCATGTGCTGGCGACCACCGCCCGCGAGCGCGGCCAAATGAAGCGTGTGGTCACGCCGGCCGAAGCGATGCCGCCGATCGCCGCCCGCATCGGCGCGGGCGAGCGTGTCGGCATCCTGTTCGGGCGGGAGCGCATCGGCCTGACCAATGAGGAGATCTCGTTTGCCGACGCGATCCTGACATTTCCCGTCAATCCCGCCTTTGCCTCGCTCAACCTCGCCCAGGCCGTGCTGCTGGCGGGCTATGAATGGTTGAAGGCCACCGGCGGCGAGCCGCCCTTCCGCGAGCACAACCGTTCGCCGCCCGCGACACGCGCGACGGTTTTGTCGATGTTCGACTATCTCGAAAGCGAGCTCGACCTCTGTGGCTTCTTCCCGCCCGGCAAGAAGCAGATCATGACCGCCAATCTGCGCGACATCCTGCACCGGCTGGCGATGACGGAGCAGGAAGCCCGCACGCTGCGCGGCGTGTTCAAGTCGCTGACGGAAGGGCCGCGAAGGCTGCGGGTGCTGAAGCCAGCCGAGGGGGAATGACGCAGACGGCCCGCATCAACTCGCCTGAACGACATAGCAGGGTGCCGACATGCCCGTTCCGATGGAATACCGCCTCGCCTCGCAGGATTTCGACCGCTTCCTCGGTGAGGTCGCGCAGGAAACCGGTCTGGCGACCCGCAACCAGGCCTACACCACCACGCAGGGCGTGCTGCTCTGCTTCCGGCGGCGGCTGAGCACCGGCGAGGCGATCGCCTTCGCCCAGGTGTTGCCGGCGATGCTGCGGGCGCTGTTCGTGATGGACTGGGACGCCCGCGAGCCGCGCACCGAGAACTGGGATCGCGACCTCATGACGGCCGAGGTCAAGCAACTGCGCCTCGACCACAATTTCTCGCCGGACACCGCGATTGAGAACGTCGCCGATGTCCTGCGTCGCCATGTCGATGCGGCCGCCTTCGCGCGTTGCCTGGCGACCCTGCCGGCGGAGGCGCGCGACGTCTGGTCCCCCTCGATACCCTGAGCGAGGCCCGGCCTTCGCGTTGGGCGCGCCTTCGCCCGGACGTTGCGCTGGGCGCCGGACGCCGGATCAGCGCCGGCCCGTCGGTTTCAGCCTGTGCCCCTTGGCCCGCGCAACCCCGTGCTGCCCGGCGAGTTCGACGAGGCGCCTGAAGGTCGGGCACTCCATATGCGTTGGCGCAGGGCAGTCTGCGACATGGCGCAAGGTGTCGCGGAGTGCCGCGAGTTCGCGGATCTGCCGGTCGAGCGCATCCGCTTTGTCATGCAGCATCGCGCGCGGCAGGTCCGGCGCACGATCCTTGCCGAACATCCCCGCAATCTCGTCGAGCGAAAAGCCGGCTGTCTGTCCCATCGCGATCAGCTTGAGCTGCAAAAGCACGTCGGACGAGAACTGGCGGCGCAGGCCTCGGCGAAAGAGCGAGGAGATGAGCCCGATCTCCTCGTAGTAACGCAACGCAGAAGGGCGAATTCCCGTCCTGTCCGAGACCTCGCCGATATCCAGGATATTCATGCTTGACCTCAAGTTGGCTTGAATTCGTACGCTGCCCTCTGATCGGATTTCAAGCAAGAGGCCAACGACATGATCCAAGCAAAATCACCGGAGCCGGACGTGGCCGGCCGGGCAGTCATGACCACGCTGGCGCTGTCCATGCTGCTTGCCTCGCTCGGCACCAGCATTGCCAACATTGCCCTGCCGACGTTGGCTGAAGCGTTCTCGGCACCGTTTCATCACGTGCAATGGGTCGTCGTTGCCTATCTCGCGGCGCTGACCGTGTCGGTCGTCATCGCCGGACGACTCGGCGATATCCATGGGCTCAGGCGCATGTATCTGGTGGGTCTCGCAGTCTTTGCCGTCGCATCCCTGCTCTGCGGTCTTGCGCCCTCCCTCTGGCTTCTCGTCGCTGCCAGGGCGCTTCAGGGGGTCGGCGCGGCTTTCCTGATGAGCTTGTCGATGGCGCTGATGCGAGAGACCGCGAACGAAGCGCGGATCGGGCGCGCGATGGGCCTGCTCGGCACGGTGTCGGCGCTTGGAACGGCGCTCGGCCCTTCGCTGGGCGGCGTGCTCATCGCAACGACCGGCTGGCAGGGGATTTTTCTGGTTCAGGTTGGGCTGGCGATGGTCACGTCGATCGTTGCCTTTGCATCGCTGCCACCCCGTCGTCACAGGATCACCGTGCCATCGACGGGCTGGCCGGGGATGCCGGGCCTTGATCTGGCCCCGAGCCTTCTCGTCAATCTGCTCGTCGCTGCCGTGATGATGACGACGCTGGTCGTCGGCCCGTTCTATCTGGGGCTGGCGCTCGGTCTGAAGGACGCAATGATCGGCCTGGTCATGTCGATAGGCCCGGCCATCGCCATCGTCAGCGGCGTGCCCTCCGGACGGCTGGTCGATGCATGGGGCGCGCGGCGGGTTCTCGTCATCGGGCTGGTCCTGTTGGCCACCGGTTGCGGCCTCCTGGCGGTCCTTCCAGATATGATCGGGGTCGCCGGCTATGTTCTGGCTGTCATCGTCCTGACGCCGGGCTACCAGCTCTTTCAAGCCGCCAACAACACCGCCGTGCTGACCGACATGCCCCAGGGCCAGCGCGGAACGGCCTCCGGTTTCCTGAGTTTGTCGCGCAATATCGGCCTGGTTCTGGGCGCATCCGCCATGAGCGCCGTCTTTGCCTTCGGCGTCGGAAGCCAGGACTTCGGCCATGCCTCCGCCAGCGCGATCGCCGGCGGCATGCGGCTGACCTTCCTGCTGGCGGGCAGCCTGATGCTGATCGCGATCGGGATCACCCTGGGGCTTCCAAACCGGAAAGCTCGACCGCCCGTGGATCCGGACTGACCCTCGCAAAGGCATGACAGCAGCGTTCAAGGCCGGCTGTCGGCCCAACCCAGCGGCACACGCCTCGACAACACCCCACGCTCAACGAAAACGGCCGGCCCCGAAGGGCCGGCCGGTGACAGTCCGGGTCTCGAAACGAAGACTGTCAGAACTGGTACTTCACCGTCGCCTTCACCGTCCGGCCAGGCTCGGTGTAGTAGGCGGCAGCCTGGGGACGCGAAAGCGGCACGTTGACCGCATCCCAGTATTTGCGGTCGAAGATGTTGTAGACACCCACCTGCACTTCGAGGTCGGCGATCTGCGGCATCGGCTTCCACCAGGCCGAAGCGTTGAAGATCGCGTAACCAGGCGCCTTGAAGCCCGTACCAGTGCCGGATACCGCCACATCGTCGCGCTTGCCGGCAAGCTTGGCCGAGACCTCCGCGCCCCAACGATCTGTCCCGTAGGCGATCGCAACGATGCCCTGCATCGGCGCAACCGAGTTCAGGAAGGTATTGTCGTCCTTGTTCTTGCCGCGGGTATAGGCAAACGAGCCGCGCGCCAGCCAGTTCTCCGCGAAGGCGTATTGCAGATTGGCCTCGAAGCCCTGGATCTCGGCCCGCGCGAGGTTGCGGAAGCCGGTGATGCCGCCTTGCGGATACATCCCGCCGACGCCGGCAGCCTGAACCTGATAGGTGTCGATGAAATTGCGGTAGTTTGTGTGGAAATAGGTCATCGACCCACCGAACGCCTTGTCGCCGAAGCGGAAGCCGACATCGATGCCGTTGCCGGTCTCCGGCCGCAGATCAGGATTGCCGGTCCGCAGATAAGTCGTCGCCGAGCCGAACCGGCCATACAGTTCATTGGCGGTCGGAGCGCGGAACGTCTTCGCCCATTTCGCGAAGACGGTCACGTCCTTGAACAGCCCGGCATTCTTCATGATGTCGTATTCGAGCCGAATGCGCGGCGACCAGGCGGAACCGCTCGACGCAGGCGGCAGGCTGGTCGGGCGCGAGAGGCTGCCGAAGTAAGACGCCGTATATTGCGGCTTCTCCTCATACCAGTCGTAGCGCAGGCCCGGCGTCACGCGCAGCCGGTTGTCGATCAGGCCGATCTCGTCCTGAACGAAGAACCCCGCGAGTTGGCCGTCGACCTTCGGCTGCTCGGACTGGTTGCTCGGGATGTTGTTGCAGGTCGTGAAGGCGCCCGTGAAGCTGCCCGTGGCCGGCCGGGCGGGGCAATTGTCGACGCCTGCAGAATATTGCTCCAGCGACGACATGCGCAGCTCGGTTCCCGCCATCAGCCGGTGCGAAAACATGCCGGTGTTGAAGTTCTTGATGACGTGACCGTTGAAGCCGTAGGCGGTCTCCTCGTTCTCGTTGTTGCGGGCATAAGTTCCGACGATGCTCGTGTAGCGATAGGCGTTGGTGAGGTCGTTGCGCTTCAGCCGCTGCCAATAGGCCAGCGCATGCGCCTCATCGAAGAACGAGCCCGGCATCTTGTAGTCATAGCTGAGCGAGACGCGATCCCGCTCGACGTCCTCGCCCGTGCGGTAGGCCCCGGGACGATAATTGCCGGTCAGCGAGACGGAACTGTCGCGGTTGTAGATGCGGTCGGCACGCTTGAAGGTTTCGGCGGTCAAGCCGAATCGATGCGCCTGATCGTTGGAGTACTGATGGATCTTGGCCAGGAAATTGTACTGGTTGAAATCGCGCGGATTGGGTTCGGTGCGGGCGGCACCGATCGTCTTGACGTTGCCGCCGGTGTCGGTCTCGTGCCCGCTGCGGAAGCCGCCCTGGACGAGAGCCCAGCTGTTGTTCCAGCGCGCGGCGGCCGCAGCGCTGCCGAAGACGGCACGGTCGGTGCTGTCGAAACCGGTCTTGGCGAGCGCGCCGAAGCTTCGGCCGTTGCGGATGATGTCCTCGGGGTCGAGCGTGCGCACGGCGAGCGCGCCGCCGAGAGAGCCGTTGCCCAGCGTGCCGCCGCCGCTGGGGCCGCGCAACAGGTCGAGCGTCGACAGAGAGTCGAAGTCGAAGGCCGTGGTGCCGCCGCGATTGACGCGGGGGTCGATCAGGAAGGGCTGGCGGATGCCATCGACCGTCGTCAGCACGCGCGCCCCGTCGAGGCCGCGAATATTGAGCGAGTTGGTCTGACGGTTCAGCGTGATGCCGGCCTCGACCCGGCTCGACAGTTCCGACAGGCTCTGGACCTGCTGCCGATCGAGTTGCTCGCGCGTCGTGCGTGTCGTGGTCGGCCCCTCGACGAGGGCTCGCCCCGGCGCAGCAGCGCCCTCGACCGTGATCTGGTCGAGCACCACGGGCGCTTCCGTCGCCTGGGCTGCCGGCACTGTGCGGCTGCGCGATTGCTGCTGGGCCAGGGCCGGCGAAGCCAGCACCATGATCGCCAGAGTCCCCAATGCGACGCCTTCGCGCAGCCTGCCTGAATACATCGCCATCGCCCTGACCCGCCCTTACCGACACGGATGGCTGGTCACCACCGCGTCATCAGAATTTAAAATGAGTATAAACAAGGCCTTATACGATCGATAAGGCCGTTATCGGATATTGAGGGAGTCGAAGACTGTCAACACGGCGTCGGAGAAGATAACATACCGATGCAACCACAGCACACCGCTGTATTCGATCTAATGAAAACTATCTTTTACATTGTTCTAATGAGATCGCGCTGAGCGTCGCCTTGAGGCCGTTGCCGGCTCCCGATCTCGTGATCGCATCCTGCCCCGCGCCCGACACGTTCCTGTTGCAACGCAACGATACGCGCCCAACATGAGCGGGCAGAACGGGATATGTGCGACCCATGCTCGACCGCCGAACCATGTTGACGGGATCAGTTGCGATGTCGGCGTCGCTGGCACTGCCGATGCTTGGAGCCCACGCTGCGGATACCGACGTCCAAACCGATGTCGTTATCATCGGCGCGGGCGCGGCAGGGCTCGCCGCCGCTCATGGCCTGAAGGCCGCCGGCCGCAAGGCGATTGTGCTCGAGGCGCGCGATCGCGTCGGCGGGCGTGCCTTTACCGACACCTCGCTCGGCCCCGCTTATGATGCCGGCGCGATGTTCATCCACTGGGCGGAGCGCAACCCCTGGGTCCAGATCGCGCGCGATCTCGGCGTCGCGACACCCGACGAATCCTGGGGCGGCGGCTTCCAGGTCTTCTCCGACGGCAAGCCGATGGCGGATGCCGACCGGCAGAAGCGGCGCGGCGCCTTCGGCCAGATCGACCGCCGGCTGGAGACGGTCGATCTCGCCAAGCGTGACCTCTCGGTGAAGGATCTGCTCGGCGATCTCGGCCCGGACCTGTCCCAGATTGCCTCCTCTGGCCTGCTGCTCTCGATTGGCGAGGAATCGGACAGGATTTCCACGCGCGACTATCAGCGGCTCTGGGCCGGCGACGATCTCGTCGTGCCCTCGGGCTATGGCAACCTCGTCGCCCGCTACGGCGCGGGCCTCGACATCCGCCTCAACCAGCCGGTCGGCGAGATCCGCTGGGACGGCCCCGGCGTCGTCGTCACGACGCCGTCGGGCAGCTTGCGAGCCAATGCCTGCATCGTCACGGTGCCCGTCGGCGTGCTGAAGGCCGGCGCGATCCGCTTCACGCCGGAACTGCCGATGCGGACCCGCGACGCGCTCGACGGAATCGGCATGGGCGCGCTGACCAAGATCGCGCTCAAGGTCGAGGGCGATCGCTTCGGCATCACGCCGGGCACCAGCTTTCTGGAGGCCGGCTCGCCGCACCGCATGATGAATTTTGACCTGTTCCCCGAGGACAAGGATTTGATCGTCGCCTATTGCGGCGGCGACCATGCCCGCGAACTCTCGGCGGCGGGGCCCGACGCAACCCGCGATCATCTCACCACACTGCTGACGAGCATGATCGGCAGCGACATCGCCAAGGCCATCACCGGCATCTCCTTCCCGGCATGGTGGACCGACCCGTTTTCGCGCGGCTCCTATTCCGTCTGCCTGCCCGGCCGCGAGGCGGCCCGCGAGCAACTCGCCGAGCCGATCGGCGGGCGCATTGTCATCGCCGGCGAGGCCACGGCCGGCGGCGGCGCGATGACGGTGGGCGGCGCGACGCTGGCCGGCAGGGCTGCAGCGGCGGCGTTGGCGCGGATCAAGGCCTGACGAGAACGGCTGCGACGCCGCCTCACAGAACCAGCTCCCAGTTCTGTCCGACCAGGTCCTGCCCGAAGGAGTGGTGCCTCTCCTCGGCCACGAGCCTGAAGCCTTCCGCGACATAGATCGCGCGGGCCGCATGCAGGATGTCGTTGGTCCAGAGCACCATGCGACCATAACCGGCGGAGCGGGCAAAGCCGATCGCCTGCCGCACCAGCGCCTTGCCAAGCCCCAGCCCCCGCCCCGGACGGTCGACGATGACCATCCGCAGCTTGGCGACCTCGTCCCTCTCCCGCACCACGAAGGCCGAGCCGACCGGTTGGCCGCCGAGATCGGCGATCAGGCAGCACTCCCGCCCGGGCTTGAACTCGCGCAGGAATTGCGCGGCGATCTCCGCCACGAAGCCCTCGAAGGCGATGTCCCAGCCATAGTCCTCGGCATAGAGCCGGCCATGGGCCGAGACCACCCAGCCGATATCGCCGGGGCGGTGGCCGCGGATCGTGGGCCGGAGAGCCGCAGCCTCCCCTCCGCCGGTGAGCAGGGCCTCCGCCTCGCCCAGCGCCGCGACCAGCCTCGCACATCCCGCCGGATCGAGCCGCTCGAACACCGCCGCGGCCTCGCTGCGGGAGGCCGCGTCGAGCGGCTGGAAGACATCCCGCCCCAGCCGCGTCAGGAGCAGGCGCTGGGCCCGGGCGTCGTCGGGAGAACGCTCCCGCTCGAGCCAGCCCGCCAGCCTGAAGCGCTTCAGGATCCGCGACAGATAGGCGGGATCGAGCCCGAGATCGCGGGCGAGCTCTCCGGCGAGCCAGCCGTCGCGCTGCGCGAGCTCGTAGAGCACGCGCGCCTCGGTCAGCGTGAAGCCCGAGCCATGCAGGCTGCCCCCCAGCGCCCCGACGAAGCGGGTGTGGAAGCGGTTGAAGCGGCGCAGCGCCGCCACGGACTCATCTAACACCGGCATCGGACGTTCTCCTGCCGCGACCGTCGGCAATATCATGGACGGAGTCAACTAAATCCAACCGGTCATCTTTGCGCCGTCTTGACGGTCCCTTAACCCGGCTCTGGCGGAATCCCCGCTTCGTCACCGGGCAGGCTCACAGGCGCATGCAGCTCGATCTTCTGGCCGGAACGGCATCGCGCGCGGCCGTGCTGCCGCGCCCCACGCCGACCATCCTCGTCTTCGATTCGGGGCTGGGCGGCCTCACCGTGCTGTCGCGCACGATGCAGGCTTATACGAACGCCCATGTCGTCTATGCCGCCGACGATGCCGGCTTTCCCTATGGCCGGCTCGCCGAGGACGAGCTCGTCGCCCGCGTCCTCGCTGTCATGGAGCGGCTGGTCGCCCGCTTTCATCCCGATCTCGTGGTGATCGCCTGCAACACGGCCTCGACGCTGGTCCTGCCGGCGCTGCGGGCGCGCTTCGCCATTCCCTTCGTGGGCACGGTGCCCGCCATCAAGCCCGCCGCCACCCTCACCCGGTCCCAGATGATCTCGGTGCTGGCGACGCCGGGCACGGTAGCGCGCGACTACACGCGCGGCCTGATCGCAAGCTATGCCGGCGGCTGCGAGGTGACGCTGGTCGGTTCGACGAAGCTCGCGGGCCTCGCCGAAGCCGTGCTGAAGGGCGAGCCGGCGGATGATGCCGCGATCGCCGCCGAGATCGCGCCGTGCTTCGTCGAACGCGATGGTGCCCGCACCGATGTCGTCACCCTCTCCTGCACGCATTATCCGCTGCTGCTGGAGCGCATGCGGCGCCTCGCGCCCTGGCCGGTCGAATGGATCGACCCCGCGCCGGCCATCGCCCGCCGCGTCGTGCAGTTGCTGGGGCAGGACGATGCGCCCTCTCCGGTACCCATCGAGGCGGTGGCGGTCTTCACCAACGGCGCCGGTATCACCGGCCCCTTGCGCATCGCGCTCGCCGGCTACGGCCTGGCCGAGGTGCTGATCGAGACGATGCCGCTGGCAAACTAAGCGCGAGGAACCCCTCTCCTGAAAGGAGAGGGGCAGGGGTGAGGTGACGGCCAGACATCGTTGGCTTGAACCAAATCGCTATGAGACCATCGCCTCACTGGTCCAACAGCCTTCCCCTCTCCCCTGCCCCTCTCCCTTTGGGAGAGGGGTTCCCAGCGCCTTGTCCTCGCAGTGGTTTTCCCGAGAGATTCCAGGCTCTGCGCTTCGCTGCGCCCGAGAATGACGCCCTTCGCGTTTGACAAACGCCGTCACAAATGGTTCTAGGCACACGTCGCGCGGGCCCAAAAGGCCCGCGTGGCTTTTTTCCGCACCCGTGATCCGCTTTCTTCGGAAGCCGGATCTGTCGCTCCCGCCTCATGCGGGAGAGCAGGAGGGCGCGGTCCTCACCTCGCGAACTCAAGAGGACACGCGATATGTCGAAGCGCCATGAGGCGAAGTACAAGATTGACCGTCGTCTCGGTCAGAACATCTGGGGCCGTCCCAAGTCCCCGGTCAACCGTCGTGAATACGGCCCCGGCCAGCACGGCCAGCGCCGCAAGGGCAAGCCGTCCGACTTCGGCACGCAGCTGCGCGCCAAGCAGAAGCTGAAGGGCTATTACGGCTCGATCTCCGAGAAGCAGTTCCGCCGCTACTACGCCGAGGCGATCCGCCTCAAGGGCGATTCGGGCGAGAACCTGATCGGCCTGCTCGAGCGCCGCCTGGACGCCGTGATCTACCGCGCCAAGTTCGTCGCCACCGTCTTCGCCGCCCGCCAGTTCGTCAACCACGGCCACATCACGGTCAACGGCAAGCGCGTCAACATCGCCTCATACCAGGTGAAGCCGGGTGACGTGATCGCGATCAAGGAGAGCTCCCGCCAGCTCGCCATCGTGATGGAGGCCGCCCAGCTCGCCGAGCGCGACGTGCCCGACTACATCGACGCCGACCACACCAAGTCGACAGCCACCTACACCCGCACGCCCACCCTGACGGACGTGCCCTATGCGGTGCAGATGGAACCCAACCTGGTCATCGAGTTCTACTCGCGCTGATCGGACGGAGCGGGCCGCAAGGCCCGTTTGCCGGAGAGATTATGGGGATGGCGAGCAATCGCCGTCCCCTTTTTTGTTGTCCTTTTAAAGGGCTTCTGCGGGGGAAGCTGGTACGGGCCTAGCCGCAAAGCTACGGCGTCTCTGGTGGCAGCTCGTGTCCCGTCCATATGACCCAACGTCCGGTCTTGGCATCCCGCGTGTACCTCATCGCGCTGGGATTATCGGAAGCGGCGGTGCGCATGAGCTCGACGAAGACCCGCATTTCGACCTGAACTAACCCTCTGGACAGCTCATAATCGGAGGTGACCATAAAGCCTTCGCAGATATCGTTTTGGCCTATGACTTCGACAAAAACGAAGCTGTGTATAAGGAGGTTAAGTAGACGCCGCCCCGAGAGCTTGAATAACTCCGGCTCGCCCATGGAAAAAAATTCATCAAATCGATGGCTGTTGAGTTGATCATAGCCGGGTTTATTCGAGCGGAAGCGCAGGACGTCAACATTAGCCGCGAGGAGGGCCGAGGAGAGCTTCGAGGCCTCGTCCAGCTTCCGCATGGCGTAGGCAGCGAGGAACAACTTTTTCTCAATCAGGAAGGAGCGTCGTTCGGTGCAAGACGGCTTTGAAGCCCAGCGCTCGAGCAAATCAGCATCCCGGCGCAACTGTGCCTTCCAAGGCGCGCTCTCGTGGATCACGTCGCATACCTCCCGGCGCCAAGGCTTCGAACCATGACCGATCTCTCGCCCTCGCCATCTTGGCGCAATCCCCGCACGTCGCAACATCGAGGCACGCCCAGTTGCGACACCCACCCCCGCAGTCCATGGTAGAATCGCTCCAATGTAAGGCGACCCACCGCATGCTGCTGCTGATCCTCGGCCTCGTCCTGTTCCTCGGCATGCATGCCGTCACGATCACGCGGGGGGTGCGCGCGCAACTGATCGAGCGGCTCGGCGAAGGCGGCTACAAGGGGCTGTATTTGGTCGTGTCGATCATCGGCTTCGTGCTGCTGATCTATGGCTACGGGGTTCAGCGCGCGGCCGGGTACACGCCGGTCTGGGATCCGCCGGTCTGGACGCGGCATCTGGCGCTGCTGCTGAACCTGCCGATCTTCATCCTGCTCGCCGTCGGCAAGCGGCCCGGCAAGATCCTGTCGCTGGTCAAGCACCCCATGCTGCTCGCCGTAAAGATCTGGGCCAGCGCCCATCTCATCGCCAATGGCGATCTCGGCAGCATGCTCCTGTTCGGCAGCTTCCTCGCCTGGGCCGTGATGGCGCGGATCTCGATCAAGCGCCGGCCCGGGGAAATCGCGCGCACGGCCGCCATGGGCAGGGTCGCTTTCGGCCGCAGCGACGCGATCGCCATCGGCGTGGGGCTCGTCGCCTATATCGTCTTCGCGCTCTGGCTCCACCCGCTCCTGATCGGCGTGCCGGTCATCACCCGCGCCTGAGACGGGCTGCGAGGGCCGATCACGATCGCCCTCTCAAAGATGCGCCCCGCTCACAGATGCGAGCCGACCTCGTCGCGGAACCAGTAGCACCCCAGACCCAGGCATCCGATCAGGATCGAGAGCGCATAGGGCCCAAAAAGGCTTGCGACGAAGACCACGCCGATAAAGCCGCGCATCGCCCAGACCAACCATGTCGCCTTCATGGCTTTCCCTTCCTTGCAAATCATTGCGGAACCTTGTTTCGCAATCACTTCCGAACGGTAAACGGAAACAGATGAATTGATCTTGAACAGTCACGGTAAACGGCCGTTTCCGCTTTGTTTCCCAAGAGGTTAGCGCCTGCGGCGAAATCATGGCGAGGCGCCCCGGAAATGCCGCTTGCCCTCGCCTCACGCAGGGTTAAGCCTTGGCGTCCCAACCATGGGAACGGGAATCACCTGCGATGACGAAGACCCTGATAGCGGCCCTGGCCCTGACCTGCCTCTCGACCTTCGCCCAGGCCCAGAGCTGTTCCGTAGCGGCAGCCGACAAGAAGCTCAATGGCGCCGCCAAGACCAGCTTCCTGACCAAATGCGAGAAGGATGCCGGCGCGACCTGCGACAAGCAGGCCGCCGAAAAGAAGCTGTACGGCGCCGCCAAGACCAGCTTCACCAAGAAATGCGTCACGGACGCGGTCGGCACCTGATTGCGATACAAAAAGGGCGGCTCTTGCGAGCCGCCCTGATGCTGTGGTGATGGCCGTCGCAGGCGTCAGCCGCGGCGGTCGTCGCGGTCTCCGCGATCGCCACGGTCGTCGCGCCAGCGGCGCGGGCCACGATCGTCGTCATGGTCGTGGCCGCGATGACGGTCGTCCATGCGCTCATGCATGCGCCGCATCATGCCGCGGCCCTCAGCCATCGTCTCGCGCACGGCGCGGCGGGCCACGGTCTTCTGCTCGTCGCTGAGCGTCGTCCAGAGCGGACGCACGGCATCGGCGAGTTCCTTGGAGCGCGCGGCGCGCTCGCCCTGGCGCCCGGACATCATGTCCAGCTTTTCCATGATGTCGGCATCGCGATAGTTCTCGCGCTGCTCGCGCATCGCAGACCAGCCGGCCTGACGTTCCTCGGCGCGCTTCTTGATGACGGTTTCCACCGTCTCGAACAGCGGCACCTGCTCGGGCCTCAACTTCATGTCGGTGCGCAGCTTGGCGAGGCGCTCGTTCAGACGCGCCTGCATGCGCTCGGCACGCTGCTCGCGCCATTCGGCACGGCGCTGCTCGCGGGTTTCCGAGCGGTCCGAACGCTCGGAACGCTCGGAGCGCGGGCCGTCCCGGTCGCCGCCGCCCGCAGGCGGAATCGGCTGAGGCTGGGCGATCGCGAAGCTCGCGGCCAGCGCAGCGATGGAGGAGGCTGCGATCAGTGCGATAGGTTTCATGCGGATTCTCCCATGGGGGTCGTTGGATATGTCGGTCGCTGAGCGGGTCTCGAGGCCGGGTCGCGATGTCGCCACCTTGGGCCGGCTGCGCTGTCTGCGCGATGGCGCAAGCATGAAGAGATCGTAATGTAACGCTCGATTACCCTTCGCGTTCCGTCCTCTCCGATCCTGGTATTCCCATGCGAAACCTCATCACCGATGTCCGTGGCGTCCTCGTCGGGCAGGCCCATGACGCCGCGGCCGCCACCGGCGTCACGGTCGCCCTGTTCGAGCGCCCCACCATCGCCTCGGTCGCGATCCTGGGCGGTGGGCCCGGCGTGCGCGAGACGGCGCTTCTCGAGCCGGAGATGACGGTCGAGCATGTCGATGCGATCGCGCTCGCAGGCGGCTCGGCCTGGGGGCTCGCCGCTTCGGACGGCATCATGGCCTGGCTGGCCGGACAAGGCCGCGGCTTCCCCATCGGCGCCCTGCATGTCCCCATCGTGCCGCAGGCCATCCTGTTCGATCTGCTCAACGGCGGCGCCAAGCCATGGGTCGACGGCGCGATGGAGGCGCCCTATCGCCTGCTCGGTGCACGCGCCGTGGCGCAAGCGGGCGCCGATTTCGCGCCGGCCGTGCCC
>QBLV01000051.1:13700-24523 GCA_003241815.1 Hyphomicrobiales bacterium
GATTGTGGGCGCACTCGTCGCGGTCAATGCGGTCGGCAACGCGACGATCGGTGACGGACCGCATTTCTGGGCGGCCCCTTACGAGCAGGGCGACGAGTTCGGCGGCCGTGGCTGGCCGGGCGCGATCTCGCCTGACGATCTGGCACTGCGCTTCAAGGGCGGCTCCGGCCAGAACACCACGATCGCGCTGGTCGCGACCGACGCCGTGCTGACCAAGGCGCAGTGCAAGCGCCTCGCGCTGGCCGCCCATGACGGCCTCGCCCGCGCTTTGCGGCCGGCCCATGGCGCGCTCGACGGCGACATCGTCTTCGCTGCCGCCACCGGCCACAGCGGCGCTCCGTCGGACGCCTTCGCCCTCACCGAACTCTGCGCCACCGCCGCCGACGTGCTGGCGCGGGCCGTGGCGCGCGGGGTCCATGCGGCGACCGCCCTGCCCCATGCCGGCGCACTCCCCTCCTGGCGCGACCGCTTCGGAGGCTGACCGCGCCCGCGCGGCATGCTAGAGGCGCCGCCATGTCGACCGATGATTTCCTCGCCCGCTTCGGCGCCGCCGGCCAGCGCCAGCCCGATCCCGTCGCCGCCGCCCAAAAAGCGATGCGCAATGCCTTGCCGAGCCGCTTCTACGAGAGCGCCGCCGTGCTGGAGCGCGACGGGCTGTTCCATGTCGCGCTCGACGGCCGCACCGCCCGCACCCCGGCGCGCAACCCGCTGGCCGTGACCTCGCGCCCCGTCGCCGACGCGCTCGCCGCCGAATGGCACGCGCCGAGCGAAAAGATCGACCCGGCCCGCATGCCGCTGACGCGGCTGGTCAACTCGGCGCTCGACGGCGTCGCCGACCAGCACATCGCGGTTCGCGACGAGATCGTGCGCTATGCTGGCACCGATGCGCTCTGCTACCGCGCCGCCGAGCCGCAGGCCCTGGTGGCCTTGCAGGACGAGATCTGGGAGCCGATCCGGCATGATGTCGAGGCCAGGATCGGCGCGCGCTTCATCCTGGCGCAGGGCATCGTCTTCGCGCAGCAGCCGCAGACGACGCTCGACGCCGTCGCCCGCCATGTCGCGGAGATCCCCGCCCCGGTCGCGCTGGCGGGCGCCCACAACGTCATGACGCTGACCGGCTCGACCATCCTGACGCTGGCGCTCCATTTCGGACTGCGCGATGCCGACGCCGTCTGGGTCGCCGCCCATTGCGACGAGGACTATCAGATCGGCATCTGGGGCCAGGACGAGGATGCCGCCGAGCGCCGCGCGATCAGGCGGACGGAGTTCGACGCGGCGGTGTTGTTGCTGATGCGGGGCTAGCCGAAAGCCGCACCGGCTGACGATGGACACGAACCGCGCCGCCGCTTAATCCGGATGTCACATAAACCTCACTCGTCGGCTCCGGGGCGTCCCTCATGAAAGACATTCTCGAACAGCTCGAAGATCGTCGCGAGGGCGCTCGTAAGGGCGGCGGCGAAAAGCGCGTCGCCGCGCAGCACGCCAAGGGCAAGCTCTCCGCCCGCGAGCGCATCGAACTCCTGCTCGACAAGGATTCCTTCGAGGAATTCGACATGTTCGTGCAGCATCGCTGCGTCGATTTCGGCATGGACAAGGCCGAGAAGATTCCCGGCGACGGCGTCGTCACCGGCTGGGGCACGGTCAACGGCCGCACCGTCTTCGTCTTCTCCAAGGACTTCACCGTCTTCGGCGGCTCGCTCTCCGAGACCCACGCCCAGAAGATCATCAAGATCCAGGACATGGCGCTGAAGATGCGCGCGCCCATCGTCGGCCTGTTCGATGCCGGCGGCGCCCGCATCCAGGAGGGCGTCGCGGCGCTCGGCGGCTATGGCGAGGTCTTCAAGCGCAATGTCGCGGCCTCCGGCGTCATCCCGCAGATCTCGGTGATCATGGGCCCCTGCGCCGGCGGCGACGTCTACTCGCCCGCGATGACCGACTTCATCTTCATGGTCCGCGACACCTCCTACATGTTCGTCACCGGCCCTGACGTGGTGAAGACCGTCACCAACGAGACCGTGACGTCGGAGGAACTCGGCGGCGCCAAAGTCCACACCACCAAATCGTCGGTGGCGGACGGTTCCTTCGAGAATGATGTCGAGGCGCTGCTGCAGGTCCGGCGGCTGCTCGACTTCCTGCCCGCCAACAACACCGTCGGCGTGCCGGAATGGCCCTCCTTCGACGTGCCCGATCGCGTCGACATGAGCCTCGACACGCTGGTGCCGGACAACCCCAACAAGCCCTACGACATCAAGGAGCTGATCCTCAAAACCCTTGACGAGGGCGACTTCTTCGAGATTCAGGCAGCCTATGCCGGCAACATTGTCACCGGCTTCGGCCGCATCGAAGGCCGCACGGTGGGCGTGGTCGCCAATCAGCCGATGGTTCTGGCCGGCGTGCTCGACTCCGACGCCTCGCGTAAGGCGGCGCGCTTCGTCCGCTATTGCGACGCCTTCGAGATCCCGATCGTCACCTTCGTCGACGTGCCGGGCTTCCTGCCGGGCACCGCGCAGGAATATGGCGGCCTGATCAAGCATGGCGCCAAGCTGCTCTACGCCTACAGCGAATGCACCGTGCCGCTGGTCACGGTAATCACCCGCAAGGCGTTCGGCGGCGCCTATGACGTGATGGCCTCCAAACATGTCGGCGCCGACGTGAACTACGCCTGGCCCTCGGCCCAGATCGCGGTGATGGGCGCCAAGGGTGCCGTCGAGATCATCTTCCGGGGCGGCGACGCAGAAACCATCGCGCGCCAGACCAAGGAATATGAGGACCGCTTCATGTCGCCCTTCGTCGCGGCCGAGCGCGGCTATGTCGACGAGGTCATCATGCCGCATTCGACGCGCAAGCGGATCGCGCGGGCGCTGGCGATGCTACGGACCAAGAGCGTCGAACGGCCCTGGCGCAAGCACGACAATATTCCGTTATGATGGATCGAGATAGCCTAGCGCGATCCCAAATTCTTCCTGAATGCGCGGATCGCTGGCCCAGCTTGCAGCGATTGTCTTTATCCGACGAACGTGAAGCCAGTACTGCGCCGCGTCGTCCTTGGTCGCGAATGCCATGAAGCGCCACGCCTGCGCCCGCTCATGCTGCATGTCGCGGTCGTCCGGCCAGCGTGCGGTGATCGTCTCGACACGATCCACGTAGAGTTGGGACTGTACCGCGTCGTCCTTGGTCGCGTATGCCATCAAGGCCCACGCCTGCGCCCGCTCATTCTGCATGTCGCGGTCGTCCGGCCAGCCTGCGACGATCGTCTCGATACGATCCACGTGAGACCGGCACTGCGCCGCGTCGTCCTTGGTCGCGAATGCCATGAAGCGCCACGCCTGCGCCCGCTCATGCTGCATGTCGCGGTCGTCCGGCCAGCGTGCGGTGATCGTCTCGACACGATCCACGTAGAGTTGGGACTGTACCGCGTCGTCCTTGGTCGCGTATGCCATCAAGGCCCACGCCTGCGCCCGCTCATTCTGCATGTCGCGGTCGTCCGGCCAGCCTGCGACGATCGTCTCGATACGATCCACGTGAGACCGGCACTGCGCCGCGTCGTCCTTGGTCGCGAATGCCATGAAGCGCCACGCCTGCGCCCGCTCATGCTGCATGTCGCGGTCGTCCGGCCAGCGTGCGGTGATCGTCTCGACACGATCCGCATGAAGGCGGCACTGCGTCGCATCGTCCTTGGTCGCGTATGACATGATGCGCCACGACCGAGCCCGTTCATACTGCATGTCGCGGTCGTCCGGCCAGCCTGTGACGATCGTTTCGACACGATCCACGTGAAGCCGGCACTGCGCCACGTCATGCTTGGTCGCAAACGCGGCTGCGCCCTGCGCTCTCGCGGAACCCAGCACGAAAGGGAAAGTGGCGGATTCAGACGCACCTAATTTCTCGACATCCGCAGCGAACACGGATGCGTTAAGGCTGCTCCGCCGCAAAACGGCATACCGCCCCAGCACCGATACGTGTTCTTCGAGATCGATCATGCTGGTGGACAAGGCGCGGGCATTCACGACCAGTAACTCGCCAAACAGCGCGGCGAGGTTATGTTGAGGCTGAATTGCGTCGGCGGCAAAGGCAGCATCGACCAGCAGCGCCAGATCGCCTGCAGTCAATGGTGTAGCAACTCCCGGCCTTGGCTTCGGCAATAAATCGGCCAAGCCGGCTTGATTTGCCCCGAGACATCTTTGCCAAGCCGAGAACATGGCGGGCACCAAGCCGGCAAGCGTTTCGATTTCGCTAGTGATTCGCGTTGTCAGCGCGTTTTCAAGGAGAACGTATTGGAGACTCGCCCATTTCGGTCCGAGCAGGATTTCGTCTCGCCGCAGACGCGAAGGCAGGGCGACGAGTTGCGACAGCAGTGCGATCGCATCCTGTGCAGCGAGCGCCCGGGCGCGCGCCTCCGCGCTCGGCAAAAGCACCGCGTCGTTCCGTCTGCCGAAATCATCGGGTCGCAGGACACAGGCGGCTTCGGCAAAGGCGGCGGCCACGAGGACCGTGTCGAGAGCAGCATCGTCGGGCGGGCCCGCGGCGAGCGCCCGCCCGAGCATGCTATCGCGCCCGGCGATCCGTAGCGCGCCACGCAAGGTGCCCGCCGGGTTCAGCGTCCAGGCATCCGCGACGAAACGACGGCGCCAATCGTCGCTATACTGGCTTCGTGCGAATGCGACGTCGACGAAGGCATCACCGATGAGTTCCGGCCGGACCGGCGGCATGACATTGCGGATATCGCCGGTCTCGCTGGGGAACAGGCGCGAGAGGTCGCCGATATCCTCCTCCCTGACCATCCGCAGATCGGCCAGATGCGCCTTGGACACACCGCCCGCCAAGGTCGCCAACGCGAGAAGTGGGTCAAAGCAGTCAGGAAAGCCGGCATCTCGGATGGCAAGCTCGATGCGCTCCACCCGCTCCTTGAGGAGTTCGTCGACAGTGAGGGACTCGACCGGCCTCCCATGCAGGATGGCCATCAGCGCGAGTTCGATCAGCAGGGGGTTCCCGCGCGTGATCGCGATCACATGATCGACCTGGGCCCTGTCGAGCACGAGCCGCTGATGGTTCCTCGGAGCCGGCCTTCGGATATCGACTAGGGCCACACGCAGGTCGGCCGCCGTCCAGGCGCTGTCATCGGCCAGCACCAGGGGCGCCATCAGGGGAGCGAGCACACCTCCACCATCTGCCTGCTGCCTGGCAATGCGCAGGTTGAGGTCGGCAGGTTCGCTCTGATTGACGATCAGCAGCCGAACGGGATGACGCGACGACACGCGAGAGAGCGCCTCGACAACGTCGCGCGCCTCGCCCGGTCTAGGATCGTCGAGAAGGAGGATGGTAGGTCGGCGGGGTCGCCAGGCGGCAATTTTTTCGCGCCAGTCCGAAGTGACAACCTTGCGGCCGCGCCAGCCGGGATAGGTCGATCCGCTCGCTGCAATTGTGCCCGGGACAAGTAGCCCCGCATCCCAAGGATCATTTTCGCCAGGAGGCTTTCGCCTGACCTGAACTCGCCACCACGACGCCACCCGTAAGCGCCAATTCCGAGGTACGTCCCGCTTACCGAGTTCGCGACGGATATACTCCACCGCCAGACGGCTCTTTCCGGCTCCAGGCCGACCCACCAGGAGAACCCAGCCAAAAGCCGGACTCGTTGGGGTGCACCGTGTGAAGCGTCGCAAATCGGCCCAGACCTCGTTTCGCGCAGTCCCTGGTCGTGGCGCGACCCAATGCATCGCTCGTGGTGTGAGACGACCATCCATCAGAAGTGCGCCTCGCAACGGATCGAATGGCCGCGGCTTACGAAGGCGAACCAATAGATCTTCGTCGAATCCGGTGAAAAAGCGGCGGTAGAGCCAAGGTCCCAGTGGCCAAGCCGATAGCCCACCCATAAGTGCACCGGCAAACGCCGCCACAGGCACCGGATAAGCCGCGATTAACGGTTCGACTTGCTCTTTAAGCTGAGAGCCCACCCATGGAGTTGAGCCAAGCCGATCGAGCGCAATCAGCCAGAAGCGCTCTTTCAACCAAGAATAGTCGGCAAGACGTGTGACGCACCAAGCGACCGCAGCTAGGCTACCGCTAGCCAGCAGCATTAGACTGAGCCGGATGACAAAGACGCCGTATCGACGCCCTTTCCCGCTCAACTCCCCCTCAGACCCACCCACTCGAATATCCCGCCCCACATCGGCGAGATTACCGTGTGTCAATCGCAGTACAAGGGTCGATGAGTGGACTTTTCGAGATCACTCTAGTAGCCCGCCCAAAAGATGCTGTTCAACTCCTTCGCCTTCCTCCTCGCCTTCCTGCCCCTAGCGCTCGGCCTGCACTGGCTGGTCGAGCGTTTTGCGCCGGTCTGGCGGCTGCCGCTGCTGCTGGTGCTGTCGCTGGCTTTCTACGCATATTGGGACTGGCGCTTCCTGCCGCTGCTGATGGCCTCGATCCTGGTCAACTGGCTCATCGCTGAAGCCTTCCAGAAGACCTGTTCGGGAGCGCTGATCACGGCTGCTATCGTCGCCAACCTGCTGCTGCTGGCAGTCTTCAAATATTTGGACTTCTTCGCCGGGCTAGCCGCCGCCTTCCCCGGGCTGCCCGCCCCCAAGCTCGACCTGGCCCTGCCGCTCGGCATCTCCTTCTTCACCTTCCACCATGTCATGTACCTGACCGATCTCCGGCGGGGGCAGGCGCCACGCTACGATCTCGTCCGCTACGGGCTCTACATCGCCTTCTTCCCGCAGGTGCTGGCGGGGCCGCTGGTGCGCTGGCGCGAGATCATGCACCAGTTCGAGGAGCGGCCCTATCACCGCTCCGACGCCGCCGAGCGCTTCGGGCGTGGCCTGCTGCTGTTGACCGCCGGTCTCGCCAAGAAGGTGCTGCTCGGCGATCCCCTCGCCGAATATGCCAACCCCGTGTTCGCCGCGGCCACGGCGGGCAAGATCGTTTCGGTGGCCGAAGCCTGGCAAGGCACGCTGGCCTTCACCTTCCAGATCTATTTCGACTTCTCCGGTTATACGGACATGGCGCTGGGGCTCGCTCTGCTGTTCGGCATCGTGCTGCCGCAGAACTTCGAGACGCCCTACCGCGCCGCCAGCATCCAGGATTTTTGGCGACGCTGGCACATGACCCTGTCGCGCTTCCTGCGGGACTATCTCTACATCGCGCTCGGCGGCTCCAGACATGGCCTGCCACGCCAGGTCTGGGCGCTGCTTGCGACGATGGCGTTGGGCGGCCTCTGGCATGGTGCCGGCCTGACCTATGTGGCCTGGGGCGCAGCCCATGGGCTGGCGCTGATCGTGGCGCTGTTCTGGCGCCGCGCCGGGTGGCCGATGCCCGCTGTGCTCGGCTGGCTGCTGACCTTCCTCTTCGTGACCCTCTGCTGGGTTCTGTTCCGGGCTTCGAGCTTCGAGGCGGCGCTCGCGATCTATAAGGGACTGGTCGGACTGGCTCCACTCGGCACCGGCTTCAAATGGCGGGCCTTGCTGCCGGCCGCCGCCTTCGCGATCATCGGCCCGTCGGCCTGGGTTCTGGTTCACAGATTGCCGCCGGCGCGGTGGATCGCCGTCATCGCGGCGCTGCTGTTCGTCCTTATCCTGTTCAAGATCGGCGAAGACGCCAATTATGAGTTCATCTACTTCCAGTTCTGAGCCCGGCGCGGCGCCATCCGCCGGCGCGTCCGCCGCCGCGCGCTGGGCGCGCTTCGTGCGCGCCTTTGCCGTGACGGCAGCGGTGGCGCTGACCGGTGCGCTGACGCTCGCCTTCCTGCTCGATCCCTACGACACCGGCCACACCCCGCTTACCTTCACCGAAGGCGTGCGGCCGCAGGGACCGCGCACCGCCGCCGCCAGCCGTGGCCGCGACCCGGCCTTTCGTGCCGCCATCTTCGGCAATTCGCATGTCCAGATGATCTCGCCTGAGAACCTGACGGCAGCGACGACCACGCCCTTCGTTTCGCTGATCGCCCCGGGAAGCGGCCCCCGATCGGCTCTCCTGTTGCTGGATTGGTTCCTGCGGCATCACCCGCGCGATGCGAAGGCCGTCATCATCGGCATCGACGACGCCTGGTGCTCGGCCGATCCGGCGATGCCCGAGCCGAACCCTTTCCCCTATTGGCTGTATGAGCGGAGCCTGCGCGACTATCTCGTCGGCCTCATGCGCTTCGACGTGCTTGAGGAACTGCAGCGGCGCGTCACCTTTGTGCTGGCGCGGCAGCCGCCGAGGGCAAGACCGGACGGGTACTGGGACTACGAGGCCGACTACACCCTGTCTCGCCACGACACCGATCCGGAGAAACGTGCCAAACTTGCTCAGCCTGCGTCTTTCGCCGCCCCCAACCTCACCGGCCGCTATCCTGCGGCGGAGCGTCTTGAGGCTGCGCTCGCGGAAGCCACGGCACGGCCCGCCGTGATCCTGGTCCGTCCCCCGGTCTATCACACCGCCCTGCCCGCGCCGGGCACCCCTGAAGCCGTCTCCGACGCGGCCTGCCGTGACGCCTTCGCAGCGCTGGCAGCGCGGCGCCCGCGCCCCGCGCTGATCGACTGGCGCCGCGACCGCCCCGAACTGCGCGATCCCAATCAGTTCTTCGACCACAGCCATTATCGCGCGCCGATCGCACGGCTGGTCGAGGCCGACATCGCGGCGGCCCTGGCGAGCCTTCGCTGAAGGCGATCATCCGGCCGGACTCGGCGGGTCAGGCAGGCCATCGACCCCTGCTCGGCGACAGCACGGGATGGTGCTTTGCAACGCGATTGTTCCCGGCGAGGTCCGTCGCTATAAGGGCGCCAAATCGGCGGCCCTCCCACGGCATTGTCGGTGGGCGCTGCGGGACGACCAACTCAGAGAGTGCGCCTATGTCGAAGCAGATTACCCTCGACGCGGACTACAAGCCCACCGACGACGAACCGTTCATGAACGAGCGGCAACGCGAGTATTTTCGCAACAAGCTCCACGCCTGGAAGGGAGAAATCCTGAAGGAAGCCAAGGAGACGCTGGTCACGCTCCAGCGCGAGAACGAAAACCACCCCGACATCGCCGACCGCGCCTCCTCGGAAACCGACCGCGCCATCGAACTGCGCGCCCGCGACCGCCAGCGCAAGCTGATCTCCAAGATCGAATCGGCGATCGCCCGGATCGACGATAACACCTACGGTTATTGCGAGGAGACCGGCGAGCCGATCTCGCTGAAGCGCCTGGAAGCCCGCCCGATCGCGACGCTCTCGCTCGAAGCCCAGGAACGCCACGAGCGCAACGAGCGCGTGTTCAGGGACGATTAAGGTAGCGTCCCCCCTTTGCTGTTTGAGGGTCCGCAGGAGCGGCGCCTCATCCCGTTGATATCGTTGGAATGTTGATGACGACCACCCCGGAAGACCTCAAACCCCTTCTGTGGGAGCCACGAAACCTCGTTCGCGCGATCGAAGCGGCCGGAGTCACGCTCTGGTCCTGGAATGTCGATACAGACGCCCTGGCGATGGACGACCTCGCCTACGACCTGTGGGGCATTCCGCGCGGAATCGACGTCAATTTCGAGGACCTTTCCGCCCATATCCACCCGGCCGATCGCGACCGGGTCCGGGCCGCCTTCACGGCGACGCGCTCGATCATCGGCCCCTACGAAATCGATTTCCGAATCATGATCGGGGACGAGCTGCGCTGGGTGTCGGCGCGCGGCCAGGGCAACGACGCCGGCATGGTCAAGCGGATCATGTTCGGCATCTTCATCGACGTCACCGGCCGCAAGCAGGCGGAAGAGGGCCGCGAGCTGCTCGCCGGCGAAATGAGCCACCGGGTCAAGAACCTGCTCGCCATCGCGTCGGGCCTCACCGCCATCACCTCGCGCTCGACCTCGACGACCAACGACATGGCCCGCGAACTGACGCAGCGCCTCACCGCTCTGGGCCGCGCGCATGATCTGGTGCGGCCGGTGCCTGGGCAGACGGAAGCCGCATCGGCACTGCTCGGCGACCTGCTGACCGTGCTGCTCGCCCCATACGACGATCTCGGCGCCTTCAGCGGGCGCATACGCGTCTCCGTGCCGCGCATCCGCGTCGGCGAGGCCGCGACCACCATCTTCGCGCTCGTCGTGCACGAGCTGGCGACGAACTCGCTGAAATACGGCGCCTTGTCGGTCGATACCGGCACGCTCGATGTCTCCTGCTCAGCGCGCGACGAAGCCGTCACCATCGTCTGGACCGAAAGCGGCGGCCCCAAGGTCAAGCCGCCGCTCGGCGTCGGCGGCTATGGCAGCAGGCTGATCCAGCGCAGCGTGAGCGGCCAGCTCAAGGGCTCGATCGAATATGACTGGGCGCAGGACGGCGTGGCGGTGACGCTGCATGTCGACCCCGACCGCCTGGCGATCTGACGCGAAGCCCTTTCCCCGCGAAGTTGCCCCTCCCGCGACGGCGCCACGCCCTGCGCCCATGGCCCAATCCCCGCCCGCGTCACCACGGGCGGCTCCCAAAGCGAGGGGCAGCGGAGCGCCGCGAGGCGCGTGGGTCAAAATCCGCATCCGTTGAGCCAGGACGCGGCGCGGCGGGATTGAGCCACCCGTCGCACGCCCCGTGGCGCTCCGCTTATCGGCGATTTTGGGCTCCGGGCCGCGCTTATGGGGTCGAAAGCCATCCTTCGCCGCGAGCCCTTTCGACGCCAGTTCGGCAGAGATCGCTGCGCGATCTCCTTTGTCTCGTGCATCGGATGGGTCCGAAAAGTGGGTTCCACTTTTCGGTCCGATGCCGGCCTTGTCGCGTCTACTCAGGCATGGGACGAAGGCATGATGCGATCGACCGTTCCAGCGAGCTCCTCGCACAGGGGCCGTAGTACCCCCAGGGCGGTGCCCCGAAGCCTCCCGAGTC
>QBLV01000052.1:0-6110 GCA_003241815.1 Hyphomicrobiales bacterium
GTCCAGCGTCAGGCCCGAGAGTGCGACGCGCCCGAGCCCACGGGCCACGAGCAAAGGGCCTGCCTGCGCCGCGACGAACCGCGTCGCGCCAGGCACGCCGATCAGCCGCGCGCCGTTTGGCAGCAGAATGCGGGAGACGCGGTAGCGCCCCGGCGCGATCACCAGCGGGGCATCGCGTTTGGCGGCCTCGCCGAGCGCAGTCTGGAACTGGCGCGACTGGTCGTCCGGAGAGCCGGGCCGCAGCCCGAACTGCGTGGCATCGAGCCCCAACTGCCCCAGCGGGCCGGCGACCCGGCGTCCGGTCGCCTGGCTGAACGCTGGAGCGGCCGTCAGCGAAGCTGTGCCGAAAAGGGCCGTCGCCAGAAGCGAGCGCCGGGAAAGGGCCGTCGAATTCTTCGTCATGCCCGAACGCGTTCAAGCGCCGTGCCGCGCCGACCTGTGCCGTTACGGCACGGCTGACAACCTTTACTCGGAGTGCGACGATCTGCCTGGAACCACGGCTACAGCCCCAGCGCCTGGGCGATTTCGTCGGCGGCCAGCGTCGGCGCGAGCGTGCCCGCCGCCACGGCCGCCTCCAGCGCCGGTGTCCGCGCCTGGAGAACTGGATCGTGACGCATGCGTGCCTGGAGCCGGTCCTGGACCATCGCCCACATCCATTTCACGTCCTGGCGGCGGCGCTTCTCCAGGACCAGCCCCTTGGCTGCGTGACGGACATGGTAATCCTCGATCTTGCTCCAGAGCGCTTCCAGCCCCTCTCCGGTCAGGCCCGAGATCGTCACGACGGGTGGCGACCACAGCATTGAGGACGGTGCAAGGATGTGCAGGGCAGCCTGATACTGCGCAGCGGCGGCGCGCGCGGCCGTCGCCCCGGAGCCGTCGGCCTTGTTGACGGCGATCATGTCGGCAAGCTCGATGATGCCCTTCTTGATGCCCTGCAGTTCGTCGCCGGCATTGGGCAGCATCAGCACCAGGAAGAAATCGGTCAGGTCTGCGACGGCGGTTTCCGATTGGCCGACACCGACCGTTTCGACCAGGATCACGTCGAAGCCCGCCGCCTCGCAGAGAAGCATGGTCTCGCGCGTCCTGGCCGCGACGCCGCCCAGCGTGCCCGAGGAGGGGGAGGGGCGGATATAGGCATTCGAATCGACGGCGAGGCGGGCCATGCGGGTCTTGTCGCCGAGGATGGAGCCGCCGGTTCTGGTCGAGGACGGATCCACGGCCAGCACAGCGACCTTGTGCCCCCTGGCCGTCAGAAAACTTCCGAGCGCATCGATTGTCGTTGATTTGCCGACGCCGGGAACCCCGGTGATGCCGATGCGGATCGCGCCGCCGGTCTGCGGCAAAAGAAACTGGAGCAGTGCCATCGCTTGCTCGCGATGGTCGGGACGGCGCGATTCCGCCAGCGTGATCGCGCGTGCGAGAGCCGCTCGCTCGCCGGCAAGCAGGGCTCGGGCAAGATCGGCTGCAGGGGCGGGACAATCGGCCATGGTCCCACCTAGCAAGGCGGCGCGACGCGCGACAAGGTGGATCCTTGCGATCGATTGCCTCGTCGCTGTGTCATGCATGCATCTTGATCATGCGATGGTTCGGTGAGAGCAATTCGACGATGATGGCGTTTCCGGCTTTGCGGCTTCGGGTTCTCGCGTGGGCACTGCTTGCGCCGCTGTCGCTCGCCGCCTGCGGCACGCCGCGCGTTCTGGAGATCAGCAAGACCGGCTCGACCGACGTTGCCGGCAAGGTCGAGATCTTTGTCGCCGCGCCCCGCGAGGCTTCGGCCGAGCCGGTCTATTTCAGCGGCGAGCGCGGACCAAAGCTCGCTTTCGCCCGTTTGGACTTCACGGTGCCGCGCAGCCACAAGCCCGGCGAACTGGAGCTGCCTGATTCCGGCCCGAGCGATCCCGCCAGGCACTTCACCGTCACGGGCGTTCAGCGGCTCGATCTTGCTCCGATCCTGGCCGATGTTCGCAGGCAGATCCAGCAGAGGCCGGCGTCCCAGCGCGACGTGCTGGTCTTCGTCCACGGCTTCAACACGAACTTCGCGGATGCGGCCTTCCGCTTTGCCCAGATCGTCCATGATTCCGGGTTCAAGGGTGTGCCGGTGCTGTTCACGTGGCCATCGCGGGGGCAGTTGCTCGCCTACCCCTATGATCGCGAGAGCGCATTTTATTCGCGCGATTTCCTCGAACTCAATCTCAGGGCGATCGCACGCGACCTCGGCGCGACCCGGATGGACATCCTGGCTCATTCGATGGGCACGCTGCTGACGCTGGAGACGCTTCGTCAGGCTTCCATCCGCGGCGACGGGACTTTCGGCGGCAAACTCCGCGACATCATGTTGGCGGCGCCCGACGTCGATCTCGACGTGTTCAAGACGCAGATGCGCGAGATCAAGCGCCCGGTCACCGTTTTCGTCTCGGCCGACGACCGGGCGCTCGATTTCTCGCGGCGATTTGCCGGCGACAAGACGCGGCTGGGCGCGATCTCCGCCAAGGACACCGAGATCATCGCCGAACTGGAGAAGCTCGGCGCGCGGATCATCGACCTGTCCGAAGTGGCATCCGGGGACAACCTGAACCACAGCAAGTTCGCCTCGTCGCCGCGGGTCGTGCAGATGATCGGCCAGCGCCTCAAGGAGGATGGTGGCATTTCTACCGCCGGTCCCCAACTCGGCGACAGGCTCGGCGACATAGCGGGCGGAGTCGTCGGCACCGTGGGCTCGACGGTCGGGCTGGTGGTCACGGCCCCTGCCGCGATCATTTCAGGTGGCCGCTAAACGCACGGCTTCTCCGCGTTCCATGATCTGCGCGCGAACGCGCCGTATTATAGCCGCGTTAGCCTGTCGTTAAGGGGGCGCTGGCCAACTCGGCCGCTCACAACCCACCGGATGACTGACACGATGCCTGTTTCGCGGCACGCCCCTTCCTGTCGCATGGCCGCGCTCGCCGCGCTGCTGTCGCTCGCGCTGTCGGCCTGCGCCCAGACGGAAGCCGCGGTCTCGCCCTTCTCGGAGCCGACACGCGCGGATGCCTCCGCGATCGGCAAGGAGCCGGAGCTTCTCGTCGTGACGACGCGAAAGCCGCTGGGTCAGCGTCAGCCCTTTTTCGGCTCGGAACGCGGTTCCCTGACCTTCGCCGAGACAAGGCTCTCGCCGCCCGGGAACGGCATTTCGGGCCGGGTCTCTTCAGCCGTGAGTGGCGACTGGGCCGTGCTCGGCATCGACGGGCAGACCTCGGCCGATGCAGGCCGCGCCTTCGCCCAGGCCGCAACGGGGCGCGACGTGTTGCTCTATGTGCACGGCTACAACGAGACCTTCGAATCGGCTGCGCGCAGCGCCGGCCAGCTCTCGCATTCGCTCGAGTTCCAGGGCCGCACGGCGATGTTCTCCTGGCCGTCGGGCGGAAAGCTGTTCGACTATGCCTATGATCGCGAAAGCGCATTGTGGTCGCGCGACGGTTTCGTCAAGGCGCTTCAGGCGCTGGTGGCAAACCCGACCGTGGGCCGGATCCACATCGTCGCGCATTCCATGGGCACCTTCCTGACGCTGGAAGGCCTGCGCGAACTGCGCGATTCGTCGGATGTCTACGCCCGCATCGGCTCGATCGTCCTCGCATCCCCGGACATCGACATCGACGCATTCGAGCAGACAGTCGGGAAACTCGGCCCGCTCGCCCGCCGCATGACGCTGATCATCGACCCCGGCGATCGAGCGCTGGCGATCTCGGCGCGCATCGCGGGCGGCGTCGCGCGCGCAGGAGCCGCCGACCGCTCCCGCCTCGAAGCGCTCGGCGTGCGCGTCGCCGACACGCAGGGGCGTGGCTGGAGCATGCTGCGGCACGATCTCTTCCTGTCCGACAGCGAAGTCACGCAGGTCGTGCGCCGCGCGATGGATCGTGGCAAGGGGGCCTGACGCTGGCGCCTGATTGTTCTTGCCCCGGCATTTTTTCGCAAGCCGCATCTTCTTGCTCGGGCCGATACCCTAAAGCGCGGGCAGGCCGATGCGCTTCTTGACGGTGGCGAGCGCAAAGTTGGATTCGACTGACTGGATGCATTTCAGCCGCGTCATCTTCTGCTTCAGGAAGCGCTCGTAGCCCTCGATGCCATCGGTCAGCACGCGCAGCAGATAATCCTGGCTGCCGGTCATCAGGTAGCATTCGGTGACCTCGTTCCAGCCTTCGACCGCCTTCTCGAACTCGGCGATGTGCTCCTGCGTCTGCTGCGAAAGCCGCACCGAGACGAAGACGCTGAAGGGCAGGCCATAGGCCTTGGGATCGACGGTTGCCGAATAGCCTTGGATCACGCCGGTGTCCTCGAGCCGCTTCAGCCGGCGCAGGCAGGGTGTCGGCGACAGTCCGACCCGCTGCGACAGGTCCTGATTGGTGATGCGGCCGTCCTCCTGCAGCACGGCCAGCATGCGGCGATCGACGCTATCGAGCATGGTCTGCTCCAGTTGGGCTGATCATTGGCAGGAAGTTGCTGAAATGACACCATAAGGAAGTGGCTGCATCCAAGCAATCGTCGCAAAGCGGGATTATTCTGGATGCCGAGCGAACCCGAGCGCGTTTCCCGCCAGAGTTCCAACAGCGAGGCCACCATGAGCGACGACAACTACCACAAGGACCGGATCGCCAACCGCAAGCTCCATCCCGAAACGCTGATGATGGGGTTCGGCTATTCGCCGGCAATGTCGGAGGGCTCGCTCAAGCCGCCGATCTTCCTGACCTCCACCTTCGTCTTCACGAATGCCCAGCAGGGCAAGGATTTCTTCGACTTCACCTCGGGGCGGCGCCAGCCCAAGCCCGGCGAGAAGCCGGGTCTGGTCTATTCGCGCTTCAACCACCCGAACATGGAGATCCTGGAGGATCGGCTCGCCATCTGGGACGAAGCGGAGAAATGCGCTGTCTTCGCCAGCGGCATGGCGGCGATCGCCACGACCTGCTTCGCCTTCCTGCGGCCCGGCGACACGATCCTGCACAGCCGCCCGCTCTATGGCGGCACGGAAACGCTGCTGAAAAACCAGATGGGCGCTTTCGGCGTCACCGCCTTCGGCTTCACGGACGGGCTCGACATCGACCAGATGCGCGCCAGCGCGAAAGCCGCGGCCGCCAAGGGCCGCGTCGGCATGATCCTGGTCGAGACGCCGGCCAACCCGACCAACGGGCTGGTCGATCTCGCCGCCTGCGCGATCATCGCAGACGAACTGGAACAATCGCAGGGCCATCGCCCGCCAGTCGTGGTCGACAACACCATGCTGGGGCCGAAATACCAGAAGCCGCTGAAACAGGGCGCCGACCTCTCGCTGCTCTCGCTGACGAAATATGTCGGCGGCCATTCCGACCTCGTCGGCGGCTCGATCAGCGGCTCGGAAGCGCTGGTGCGACAGGTCAAGGGCTGGCGCGGATCGCTCGGCACGCAGCTCGACCCCAACTCCTGCTGGATGCTGATGCGCTCGCTCGAGACGCTGGACATCCGCATGAGCCGCGCCAACGAGAACGCCAAGCTTGTGGCGGAATACCTGTCGAGCCATCCCAAGGTGGCGAAGGTGCATTACCTCGGCGACCTCAGGGATGGTGACCCGCGCAAGGCCGTCTTCGACCGGCAATGCACGGCCGCCGGCTCGACCTTCGCCTTCGACGTTGTCGGCGGCGAAAAGGAGGCCTTCGCGCTGCTCGACAACCTCCAGATCATGAAGCTCGCCGTCTCGCTCGGCGGCACCGAGACGCTGGTCTCGCACCCCGCCGCGATGACGCATTCGGGCGTGGCGCGTGAGCTGCGCGAGGAAATCGGTCTCACCGACGCGCTCATCCGCATCTCGGTCGGCATCGAGAACATCGAGGATCTGATCTCGGATCTGGCACAGGCGCTGGAAGCGGTTTGAGAAGGGCGGCGCTCTGCGTCGCGCTCGCTTGGGGCGCGTCCTGCGCCTCCCTCCCGGCCTTCGCGGCCGAGCCGCAGGAAAGCGTCGCGGAAACGATCTGTCGGTTGATCGAGCGGGCGGCGGGCGAAAGCAAGCTGCCCGTTACGTTCTTCACCCGGTTGATCTGGCGCGAAAGCAGCTTCCGGCCGAACGTCACCAGCTCTGCCGGCGCGCAGGGCGTGGCGCAGTTCATGCC
>QBLV01000052.1:6120-11277 GCA_003241815.1 Hyphomicrobiales bacterium
GGCACCGCCAGTGAGCGCGGGCTCGCCGATCCCTTCGATCCGGAGGCCGCGATCCCGGCCTCGGCGGCCTATCTCGGCGCGCTGAGGTCGCAGTTTGGCAATCTCGGCCTCGCCGCTGCGGCCTATAACGCCGGGTCGACGCGGGTTTCACGCTGGCTGGGGGGCGGCCGCCTGCCGCTGGAGACCCAAGCCTATGTCCGCTTCATCACCGGCCGGAGCGTCGAGGAGTGGCGCCCGGGCGCCGGGGAGATGCCCCCCGATCCGACGATCGACAAAGGCGATTGCCTGCCGACTGTGGCATCGATCCGCCGCTCGGCGCCGCCTGCGTTGTTCGAAGGTGTCTATGCACCCTATGGGGTCCAGCTCGCCGGCAACGTCTCAAAGGCCCGCGCGATGCGATCATACCAGACGGTTGCTCAGCGCTTCGCCTCGCTGCTGGCCGACCGCCCGACCCTGATCCTCGGCTCGCGCATCGCCGGGCGGGGCCGCGCGCCGTTCTACCGCGTTCGTCTGCCGGCGCAGACGGTGCGCGAGGCAAGCGTACTGTGCGACCGGCTCAGACGCGCGGGAGGGAGCTGCGTGGTTCTGCGCAATTAGGAAGGCTGGCTGAACAGGCCCAGCGGGCTGATCCGCCCCCAGCCCGGCAGTTTCAGCGCTGGACTGCGCAGGTCGAAGCCAGCCACGAGCCCGAGCAGGTTGACCTCGACGCCCTCGACCCAGCCGATCGTCACGCCGGCCAGCCCATAAAGAGAAGCCTGCACGCCGGTGCGGCTGGGAGTGAGGCCCGCGAAGAGGCCGTCATCGCGAAAGTCCTTGCCGATCGCCGTCGGCGGCAGGGCCTGGGCGAGTTCAGGCACCTCGGCCAGGACATGTTGGACGAAGCTGTTCGAGTTCGGGCCCGGCCAGGCCTGATAAGTGCCGGGCGTGGCATAGCCGTAGCTCTTCACGGCCTCGCGGATGCGGGGGATCAGGCGCTCCGCCGCCTCGCCCCTCACCTCGGTGACGAGTTCGGGCACGTTGCCGTACCAGCGCCCATCCGCCTCGCGATGATTGACGCGCACGGGCGTGCCCCAGCCGACCACGTCGAAGCGGGTATAGGCGCTGGCGCCGGCGGCTTTCACCACGACCCAGGAGTGATGCGCGAAGACGCCGCGCCAGCGGCCGACCCTCGCGGCGAAGACATGGACGGTCGCCTCGGGCTCGGTCGAGGCCGCCGGAAGCAGCTTCGCGCTCGACCAGTCGGCGCGCCGCCAATCCTCCGCCATGCCCTGCATCGACCACCAGGCCGCATGCGTGAGCAGGGGAAGGATGAACAGCAGCAGGAAGAGCAGGGGGACGAGGCGGGCGGTGCGCATGACCTTTGATATGTGGCAGCCATGTTGCATCGCAAGACCGTTCGCCGGGAGACCGGATCACAACGGCTTGAGGCGCGCCGCCAAGCTGCTAGCTTCGGCGCGGTCTGCAAGAGGGGGAATCTGACTGATCATGACCGCGCGCGACTGGCTGAAGGGGATCGTATCAGGTGCGGTGCTGGGGCTTGCGCTTCTGGCCGCCAATTCTGCGGGCGCGCAGAACAAGGAACTGCGCATCTACAATTGGTCGGACTATGTCGATCCGGAGGTGCTGGACGCCTTCAAGACGGAAACCGGGATCACGGTCGTCTACGACACCTTCGACCAGATGGAGACGGTCGAGACCAAGCTGCTTGCCGGCAAGACCGGTTACGACCTGATCGTCGTCACAGCGTCCTTCCTGCCGCGCCATATCCCGCTTGGCCTCTATGCGCCGATCGACGCCGCCAAGGTGCCCAACCTGAAGAACGCCTGGCCCGAGATTCAGGGGCGCCTCGCCAAATACGATCCCGGCAACAGATACGCCGTGAACTACATGTGGGGCACGACCGGCATCGGCTACAACGTCGCCAAGATCAGGGAGCGGCTCGGCCCCGACGTCGTCATCGACAGCTGGAAGATCCTGTTCGATCCCGACCAGATCAAGAAGCTGTCCAACTGTGGCGTGCATGTGCTCGATGCAGTCGAGGAGATGTTTCCCGCCGCGCTGCGCTATCTCGGCCTGAACCCGGATTCCAAGGTCGAGGCAGATTTGAACAGGGCCGGCGACCTGCTGCGCAAGATCCGCCCGCACATCCAGAAATTCCATTCCTCGGAATACATCAACGCGCTCGCCAACGGCGATATCTGCCTCGCCGTCGGCTATTCCGGCGACGTGCTGCAGGCGAAGAAGCGGGCGGAAGAGGCCAGGAACAAGGTCGAGATCGCCTATGCGATTCCCAAGGAGGGGGCGCTGATGTGGTTCGATTCCTTCGTCATCCCGAAGGATGCAGGCAACCCCGAAGCGGCGCTGAAATTCATCGATTTCGTCAACCGGCCGGCGATGGCAGCAAAGAACTCCGATTTCATCCAGTACGCCAACGGCAATCTCGCCTCGCAGCCGCTGCTCTCAGTGGCGGTGCGCGACAATCCCGGCATCTACCCGCCCGAAGCGGTGATGGGCCGCCTCTACACGATCACGCCCTACGACCAGAAGTCGCAGCGGCTGGTCAACCGGCTGTGGACGCGGGTGAAGACAGGCAAGTGAGCGACGACAGACGGGGCTCAGCTGCTATGCGCAAGGCATCGCCTGGCAGCCTGCGCCGCGCCTTCCAGCCGTGGAATGACGCAGACGCGAAGCCCCTCGTCGAGTTTCGCGGCGTCACAAAGCGCTTCGGCGCGGTGACGGCCGTGTCGGAGCTGTCGCTGTCGCTGTATCCGCGCGAGTTCTTCGCCCTGCTAGGGCCCTCCGGCTGCGGCAAGACCACGCTGATGCGCATGCTGGCCGGGTTCGAGACGCCCGATGAAGGCCAGATCCTCATCGACGGTATCGACATCACGGCGGTGCCGCCGCATCTGCGGCCGGTCAACATGATGTTCCAGTCCTATGCGCTGTTTCCCCATCTCAGCGTCGCCGGCAACATCGCTTATGGGCTAAAGCGCGAGGGGCTCCCTCGTGCCGAGATCGCCCGCCGGGTCGAGGAGATGCTGGCACTGGTGAAGCTCGGCGGGCTCGGGCGGCGCAAGCCCGACCAGCTTTCGGGCGGCCAGCGCCAGCGCGTCGCGCTCGCCCGCGCGCTCGCCAAACGGCCCAAGCTCCTGCTGCTCGACGAGCCGATGGCAGCACTCGATCGCAAGCTGCGCGAGGCGACGCAGTTCGAGTTGATGGACCTGCAGAGTCAACTTGGCACGACCTTCATGGTCGTCACCCATGACCAGGACGAGGCCATGACGATGGCCGATCGCATGGCGGTGATGGACCATGGCCGGCTCGTCCAGATCGCCCCGCCGGACGTGATCTACGAGGCGCCGGTCAACCGCTACGTCGCCGAGTTCGTCGGCGACATCAATGTGCTGGAGGGGCGCGTCACGTCGGTCGAGGGCGATCTCGTTCGCGTCGAGACCGTCCTTGCTGGCAAGGTCGAACTCGATGAGGAAGCACCGGCGTTCGGCCGGAACGCGTCGGTGCTTGTGGGATTGCGGCCGGAGAAAATCGCCCTCAACCATGAGGAGCCGATGCAAGCCGTCAACAAGGTCGCAGGCGAGATCTGGGATATCGGCTATCTCGGCGATGTCACCATGGTGCAGGTCATGGTCGGCGGCGAGGCCGGCGGGCTCATCAAGGTTGCGCTGACCAACCGCACGCGCCATTCGGCACGGCCCTTTGCCTGGGAGGACAAGGTCTGGCTCTCCTGGGATGTAGAGGCCGGCTTGGTGCTGCAGCCATGAGCGCGTCGGCTGTCCCGGCTGCGCGCCTCGGCCGCCTCGTCTTGGCCGCGCCCTATCTCTGGCTGCTGCTGTTCTTTCTCGCGCCCTTCGCGATGGTACTGCGCATCGCGCTCTCGGACGCCGATACCGCTCTGCCGCCCTATGCGCCCCATTTCGAGGGCATCGCGACGCTTTGGTCTTTCCTCGGCAAACTCGATTTCGAGAACTTCCGCCTGCTTGCCGACGATTCGCTTTATGGGCAGACCTACCTCTACTCGTTGCGCATCGCGGCGCTCACGACTCTGATCGCGCTCGCGATCGGCTATCCGCTGGCCTATGCGATAGCGGCTGCGCCGAGGCGCTGGAGGCCCGTCCTGCTGGTGCTCGTGGTGCTGCCCTTCTGGACCTCGTTCCTGATCCGCGTCTACGCTTGGATCGGCATCCTGCGGCCCGAAGGCCTGCTCGACATGGTGCTGGGCAGCCTCGGCCTGACCAGCGAGCCCTTGCGGCTTCTGAACACCGAGGCCGCGGTCCTGATCGGCATGGTCTATTCCTATCTGCCTTTCATGGTGCTGCCGCTCTACGCGACGCTGGAGAAGCTCGATCGCAGCTTGTTGGAAGCTGCAGCCGACCTCGGCGCGGCACCCGCGACGGCCTTTCTCACGGTGACGCTGCCGCTCTCGCGGCCCGGTCTATTCGCGGGCGCCGCCCTCGTCTTCATCCCCTCGGTCGGCGAGTTCGTGATCCCCGATCTGCTGGGCGGTCCCGACACCATGATGATCGGCAATCTGCTCTGGACCACCTTCTCGTCGCGTGACTGGCCTCTGGCCTCGGCGGTGGCGATCATACTGCTGGTTGCGCTGGTCCTGCCGCTCGCCTGGCTTCAGCGCGCCCGGCTGGCGCGGGGAGGCGGCGTGTGAAACAGCTCGGGCCCGGCTTGATCCTCGCCCTCGTCGTCGGTTTTGCGTTCCTCTACCTGCCGATCGTGGCGCTTGTCGCCTATTCCTTCAACGCCTCGCGGCTGGTGACGGTCTGGGGCGGCTTTTCGACGCGTTGGTACGGCGCATTGCTCGGAAATCAGCCTTTGCTCGACGCCGCTTGGCTCAGCATCAGGCTCGCCTTCGTCTCTGCAACACTCGCAACCGGACTCGGCACGCTGGCCGCTCTGGTGCTCGCCCGGCATGGTCGCTTCCGTGTCCGCATGCTTTTCTCCGGCATGGTGCTCGCGCCGCTGGTCATGCCCGAGGTCATCACCGGTCTTTCGCTGCTGCTGCTCTTCGTGGCTGCCGATATCGAACGCGGCTTCTGGACGGTGACGATCGCCCACGCCACCTTCGGCCTCGGCTTCGCCTGCATCGTCGTACAGGCACGGCTCGCCGGCTTCGACCGATCGCTGGAG
>QBLV01000052.1:11287-15364 GCA_003241815.1 Hyphomicrobiales bacterium
GGAGGAGGCAGCGCGCGATCTCGGCGCCACGCCGCTGGTGATGTTCTGGACCGTGACGCTGCCGCTGATCTGGCCGGCTGTTGCTGCCGCCTGGATGCTGGCCTTCACGCTCTCGCTCGACGATCTCGTCATCGCCAGCTTCACCACCGGCCCCGGCGCGACGACCCTGCCGATGCGGCTCTATTCGGCGATCCGGCTCGGCGTATCGCCGGAGATCAACGCCGCCTGCACGCTCCTGATCGGTGCCGTCGCGGTGGCCGTGATCGCCGCCTCGCTGCTGCTGAAGCGCCGGCAAGCCGGCGGGAGATAAACGACGGCTGAACGCCGGCCTCAAACGCCGTTCAGGCGCGATCAGCGAATGTCCTTGTCAGGCAAGGGGATGCCCCGGGCCGCCACACAGGACGAGGACCATGTTCCGCAAAGTCGCAGCGACCAGCCTAGCCAGCCTTGCCATCGGCGCCGTAGCGCTGGCCGCCGCCAGTGTGATGACCTCAGGCTCCGCCGAAGCCTTCGGCGGTCGTTATGAGCAAGGCTACGGGGCGCGCGCCCATGATTTTCGTCCGGCACCGCCGGCCGTGCATGGCTATTGGGGCCAGCGCCGCTGGCAGCGATACAATGACGGCTACGGCTTTCGGTCGCCCCCGCCCCGCTACCGTTACGGCTATGGTCACGGCTGGCGCTAGTGTCGCGCAGCGATGTCCGTGACCATTGCGACAGGCGCGGCCCCCGGGTCGCGCCTGTCTGCTATTCGGCGGCCGTCCGCTGGACGTAGCCGAGCCGGCTGTTGAGATCCTCGAGCAATTTCTCGGCCGCATCGGCGATCACGGTGCCGGGCGGGAAGATCGCAGAGGCTCCCGCCTGATGGAGCGCTTCGAAGTCCTGCGGCGGGATCACGCCGCCGACGACGATCATGATATCGGGCCGGCCGGCCTTGGCGAGGGCGGCCTTCAGCTCCGGCACCAGCGTGAGATGTCCGGCTGCCAGAGATGAAACGCCGATGATATGGACGTCGTTCTCGACACCCTGCCGTGCCGCCTCGTCCGGCGTGGCGAAGAGTGGCCCGATATCGACGTCGAAGCCGAGATCGGCGAATGCCGAAGCGATGACCTTCTGGCCGCGGTCGTGCCCGTCCTGGCCCATCTTGGCGACGAGGATGCGCGGACGCCGACCATCGGCCTCCTCGAAAGCTTGCGTCATCATCTGCACGCGCATCACCGCCGGGTTCATCGTGCCGACCTCCCGCTTGTAGACGCCCGAGATCGACTTGATCTCGGCGCGATGGCGCCCGAAGACCTGCTCCATCGCCATCGAAATCTCGCCGACAGTCGCCTTGGCGCGTGCCGCCTTGACGGCCAGGTCGAGCAGATTGGCGTCACCCTTCGCACCGTGGATCAAGGCGGTGAGCGCCGCCTGGACATCGGCATCGTTGCGCTCGGCCTTGAGCCTACGCAACTTCTCGAGCTGTTGCGTCCGCACCGAGGCGTTGTCGACCTTGAGCACGTCGATCGAGGCTTCGTTGTCGGGCTTGAACATATTGACGCCGATGATCGCCTGCTGGCCGCCATCGATACGCGCCTGTGTCTTGGCGGCGGCCTCCTCGATGCGCAGCTTGGGGATGCCGGCCTCGATCGCCTTGGCCATGCCGCCGAGCGCCTCGACCTCCTGGATATGCGCCCAGGCCTTCCTCGCGAGTTCCGCAGTCAGCCGCTCGACATAGTAAGAGCCGCCCCAGGGATCGATGATCCGCGACGTGCCGCTCTCCTGTTGAAGGACGATCTGGGTGTTGCGGGCGATGCGGGCGGAAAAGTCGGTCGGCAGGGCCAGCGCCTCGTCGAGCGCGTTGGTGTGCAGCGACTGGGTGTGGCCTTGGGTCGCCGCCATCGCCTCAATCATCGTGCGGGGCACGTTGTTGAAGACGTCCTGCGCCGTCAGCGACCAGCCGGATGTCTGGCAATGGGTCCGCAGCGGCAGGGATTTCTCGTTGGTCGCGCCGAAATCCTTGACGAGCTTCGCCCAGATCAGCCGGGCCGCCCTGAGCTTGGCGACCTCCATGAAGAAGTTCATGCCGATCGCCCAGAAGAACGACAGGCGCGGCGCGAAGGCATCCACCCCGAGCCCCGCGCGCTGGCCGGCGCGGATATATTCGACGCCATCGGCGAGCGTATAGGCGAGCTCGAGGTCCTGCGTCGCTCCGGCTTCCTGCATGTGGTAGCCGGAGATCGAGATCGAGTTGAACTTCGGCATATGGGCCGAGGTGTAGGAGAAGATGTCGCCGATGATCCGCATCGAGGGCGAGGGCGGGTAGATATAGGTGTTGCGGACCATGAACTCCTTGAGGATGTCGTTCTGGATCGTCCCCGAGAGCTTGGCCGCCGGGACGCCCTGTTCTTCCGCCGCGACGATGTAGAGCGCCAGAACCGGCAGCACCGCACCGTTCATCGTCATCGACACGCTCATCTGGTCGAGTGGGATGCCGGAGAACAAGGTCCGCATGTCGTAAATCGAGTCGATCGCGACGCCGGCCATGCCGACATCGCCACCGACGCGCGGATGATCGGAATCATAGCCGCGATGGGTTGCCAGATCGAAGGCGACCGACAGTCCCTTCTGGCCCGCAGCGAGATTGCGCCGGTAGAAGGCGTTGGAATCCTCCGCCGTGGAAAAACCGGCATATTGCCGGATCGTCCAGGGCTGGTTGACATACATGGTGGGGTAGGGGCCGCGCAGATAAGGCGCAATGCCCGGCAGCGTATCGACGAAGGGCAGGCGGTCGCGGTCTTCCGCCGTATAGACCGGCTTGACCGGGATGCCCTCTGGCGTCAGCGAGTCTTCGCCGGCCGGCAGGGCCGTGGGGCATGATGCACGGCCGTCGGCGAAGGCCAAGGCCGCGAAATCGGGGATGGCTGTCATGGCTGTCTCCCGCCCGTTTTGTCCCACCAATGGTGGAAATGATGCACCGGTCCGTGGCCATGGCCAACCGGAACCTGGTCGGCGGCAGCGATTGCGGCCGAGATGTAGGTCTTGGCCCGGCCCACAGCCTCCGGCAGGGCGAGCCCTTTCGCCAGCCCCGCCGCGATGGCCGAGGACAGCGTGCAGCCCGTGCCATGAGTGTTGCGTGTCGCGACGCGCGGAGCATCGAAGCGCTGGCGGCTTCCGCCTGCAAGCAGGAGCAGATCACGGCTGTTGTCGCCGCTGCCATGCCCACCCTTGATCAGCACGTTGGCGGCGCCGAGGGCGGCGAGC
This sequence comes from Hyphomicrobiales bacterium, assembly GCA_003241815.1. GTDB lineage: Bacteria > Pseudomonadota > Alphaproteobacteria > Rhizobiales > Beijerinckiaceae > Allobosea. The sequence continues at coordinate 14,531 of QBLV01000052.1, forward strand.
CGGTCGGCCTGCCTCTCGACGGCATCATCGGTCTCGGCGACGCTGCTGCCGAGCAGCGCTGCGGCTTCCGGCAGGTTCGGCGTGATCAAGCTCGCGAGCGGGAAGATATGGCGGCGGATCGCGTCGACTGCATCGTTTTCCAGTAACCGCGCGCCCGAGGCCGCGACCATGACGGGATCGAGCACGATGTTACGGGCCTTGTGCCGCTTCAACCCGGCGGCGACGGTCTCGATCAGTTCGGCCGTTGCCAGCATGCCGATCTTCACCGCCGCGACGTCGAGATCCTCGAACACCGCATCGATCTGCTGCGCGACGAAGGTGGCTGGTACGGCGTGGATCGCGCTGACGCCCTTCGTGTTCTGCGCCGTCAGGGCGACGATGACGCTGGCACCATAGACCTGATGCGCCGCGAAGGTCTTGAGGTCGGCCTGGATGCCGGCCCCGCCGCTGGAATCGGAGCCGGCGATGGTCAAGGCGATGGCTGTCATTGTCAGGGCTCCTCAGACTGCGGCGACATCATGCGCGCGATGCAGCGCATCGAGCACGTCGCAGCCCGCATAGAGGAACGATCGCACGCCTGCCTGGTTTAGTGCAGCCTCGAGGTCGCCCGGCCGCCCCGCAAGCCAGACGGTAGCACCAGCCGCTGCCAGCGCCTGCGCTGCGGAAGCGCCCTCGGCTGCATAGACGCTGTCTGATCCGCACAGGCAGGCGAGACGCGCACCTGACGCCGTAAAGGCAGCGGTCAGAGCCGCAATGTCCGTGCCGCCATCTTGCGCGAAGCCCTCGCCGCTTGGAGCCGCCAACCCGCCGGCTTCGAACAGGTTGCGCGCGAAG
>QBLV01000052.1:15374-16398 GCA_003241815.1 Hyphomicrobiales bacterium
GCGAAGCCGGCCCGCGCCGCGAAATCGGCGATGGGCCCCAGCGTCGCCAGAAAAATGACGGGGCGCTGCGATGCTGCATCCGCCTTGTCGCGTAGTGCCTCGAACGGTTCGGCTAGCCGCTGTGACGGCAGGGCCTGCGCTCGCAGCCCATCCTCCGGGGCGCTCAGGGCCACGTTGCGCGATGCGCCCTTGACCAGTCGGTCGATCAGGTCGCCCTGATCCTGCTCGGCTGCCTTGCCGAGAGCGGTCAGTGGTTTCACCCGCGCGACCGGCGCGACATCGAGCACGGAAACCGCCGCTTCCTTGAGGTTCGGGAACTCGCTCGTGCCGGTGATTGGCTCGCGGCGGGTGGCTATGGCTTTCGCGCGCGCCTCGCGCTGTCTGGCGAGGTCGGCTTGCAGCGTGCCGGCGGCCTGCGCGGCGACGATGCCCGGAAGGCCGTTGCCGGACTGGCGTTCCAGCTTCTGAAACTCGGCCCAGGCCTGTTCGCACAGCGCCAGCGTCAACGCTTCGAAGCCGCCGGCCCCGGCTGCCGGATCGGTGACGCGCCAGAGACTGGCCTCTTCGAGCAAGACCAACTGGGTGTTGCGCGCGATGCGCCGCGCGAAGATATCTGGCAGACCGAGCGCCGCCGTGAAGGGCTGCACGGTCAGGGAATCCGCCCCGCCGACCCCGGCCGCGAAGGTTGCGATCGTCCCGCGCAGCAGGTTGACCCACGGGTCGCGACGGGTCAGCGAGCGCCAGGCCGTCTCGGCATGCAGCAGCATCGGCTTCGGCGTCAGTCCGCAGGCGGTCTGCACGCGCTGCCAGAGCAGCCGCGCCGCCCGGAACTTCGCGATGGTCAGGAACTCGTCGGTATCGGCGACGAGGACGAAGGAGATCGCGTCGCGCGCCTCTTCAAGCGAGACCCCCTCGGCTTCCAGCGCGCGCAGATAGGCGACGGACGTCGCCAGCATCGTCCCGAGTTCCTGCGCCTCGCTGGCGCCCGCCTCGTGATACGGGCGGGAATCGGCGGTGAAGAAAG
>QBLV01000052.1:16408-24474 GCA_003241815.1 Hyphomicrobiales bacterium
AAAATCGATCGCGAGCGCCTCGGGCGAAAGTCCGCGCGTCTCGACCAGAGCCGCCAGCAGCAGTGCGTTGATCCGTCCTTCCGGGGCCGGATCGAGCCGCAGCCGGATCAGATCGAGCATCGCGCCGTCGAGCGCGGCATCGAGCGCGGCGACATCCTGAGCGACGAGGCCATAGCCCCGTGCCGCAGGAGCGCCGGCGAAAGCGATCGTCAGCGAATCCGCGCCGCCTTCGAGATCGGCCAGAGCCAACTTTTGTGCCTCCGCCGGCTCGGGATGGTCGAGGCGAGCGGCGACATGCCAGCGGCCGGTCTCGCCACGCAGAGGCCTGAGCGCGGGGCTGGCAGCCTCATAAAGTGGCTCGATGCGAATGCCGTCCGCCGTCCGTCCGACGAGTCGCTTCTCGAAATCGGCGCCCTTCAGCACCTTGTCGACCGCCGCGCGCCACATTTCCCGAGAGGGTGCGGGAAAGGCGTCCATGAAGGGCAGATCGGATGCTGGGGCCGATGTCATGCGCGCCGATCCTCGTCTCACCGCGTCAGTGCAGTCGCGAAGGCGGTGATTGCCATGGGCGGCGACGCATCGCCATTCCTACTTCGTCGCAACGGGGCTGCGCAAACTTGCGCTGCCAGGCAAGGGCGCTGAAACGACAACGCCGCCTTGCGGCGGCGTTGCGCAATCTCATGGGGAGTTCGATGTCAGACGAACTGGCCGAGCCCCGGAATGGCGCCGACGATCGCGCCCATCGCATCCTCGCCAGCCCTTTCGCGGCCAACCGCGAACATTTCCTTCGAGACGGACTGGATCTGACCCATCGAAAGGCCGGCGCCCATCAGCTGGCCGCCCAGCGCCATGACGCCGCCGTTGCCGCCCATCATGCCGCCGACCATGCCCATCAGCCCGCCCTTGGCGGCGCCTTCGGCATTGGCGAGATCCTGCGCGCCGGGCAGCGCCGCCATCAGCTCGGCGATTTCGGTCGGGGGGGCTTCCTTCTGCAGGAAGGCGAGGATGATGCCGATCGCCTTGCGGGCGAGTTCCTCGTTGAGGCCCGAGGCGGCCATCACGCGGGAGATCAGTTCATCCATGGTCTTCGTCCTGTCGGTTGCGGCAATTGGGGCGAGATAGTTCACATATCAACGTTTCGATCAAGCCGTCGATCCACGCTGCGAGCGGGCTTCCGCCCGCAGGCGCGTTTCGCTACACCCTTGCCCTGACGTTTCGATAACGCAACAGGCGGGTCCATGGCTGAAGACGGCGCAATTTTGATCGGTAAGAGCTGGAAGGCCGAAAACCTGCTGCTCAAGCTCGCCAACCGCCACGGCCTGGTGACGGGCGCGACCGGCACGGGCAAGACCGTGACGCTGCAGGTGATGGCCGAAGGCTTTGCCAAGGCCGGTGTCCCGGTCTTCGCCGCCGACATCAAGGGCGACCTGTCGGGCATCGCGGCGCCGGGCGACTCCAAGCCGCCCTTCGTCAAGCGCGCCGAAGAAATTGGCGTGAAGTATGAGCCCGACCAGTTCACCACGGTGTTCTGGGACGTGTTCGGCGAACAGGGCCACCCCGTCCGCGCGACCATTTCCGAGATGGGCCCGCTGCTGCTGTCGCGTCTGCTCGATCTCAACGAGACCCAGGAAGGCGTGCTCAACATCGCCTTCCGGATCGCCGACGAGCAGAAGCTGCTGCTTCTCGATCTCAAGGATCTGCGCGCGATCCTTGCCTTCATCGCCGAGAACGCCAAGGACCTGACGACCAAATACGGCAACGTGACCTCGCAGACCGTGGGCACGATCCAGCGCGCGCTGCTGGTACTGGAAAACCAGAAGGGCGACATGTTCTTCGGCGAGCCGGCGCTCGACATCGCCGATCTGATGAAGACCGATCGCTATGGTCGCGGCATCGTCAACATCATGGCCGCCGACAAGCTGATGGCCAATCCGCGCCTCTATGCCACCTTCTTGCTCTGGCTGCTGTCGGAGCTGTTCGAGCAGCTTCCCGAGGTCGGCGATCTCGACAAGCCCAAGCTCGTCTTCTTCTTCGACGAGGCGCATCTGCTCTTCAACGGCGCGCCAAAGGCCCTGTTGACGGCGGTCGAGCAGGTGGTGCGCCTGATTCGCTCCAAGGGTGTCGGCGTCTATTTCGTGACGCAGAACCCGCTCGATATCCCCGATACCGTGCTGGCTCAGCTCGGCAACCGCGTCCAGCATGCGCTGCGCGCCTTCACCCCGCGCGACCAGAAGGCGGTCAAGGCTGCGGCCGAAACCTTCCGCCAGAATCCCAAGATCAACACGGCGGAGGCGATCATGCAGCTCGCCGTCGGCGAGGCGCTGACCTCGACGCTGGAAGGCAAGGGCACGCCGACCATCGTCGAGCGCACGATGATCGCGCCTCCGATGGCGCAGGTCGGGCCCTGTTCGGTCCAGATCCGCCAGCAGGCGCTGACCGAGTCTGGATTCAAGGGCAAATACGACACGATGATTGATCGTGAATCGGCCTATGAAGAGCTGATGAGCCGCAAGAACCTGGCTCCGGACGGCGAGCCGGTCGAGGCCTCAACCACGGGCGGTGGCGGCATTCTCGACACGATCGGCGGCTGGCTTGGCGGCGGCGCGCCGCAACAGCGCCCCAAGACCGGCCCCGGCAGTCGCGGTGGGCCGCTGCCGCAGAGCATGACGGAAAAGATCATCACCTCGGCCGCCCGCTCGGCCGCGACCTCGATCGGCCGGCAGGTCGGCAGCGCGATCCTGCGAGGCGTGCTGGGGAGCATGATGGGCGGGAAGCGCTGAGCACACGGCGTCATGCTCGGGCCTGACCCGAGCATCTCTCCGACAAGATTCTCGGGTCTGCGCTACGCTCCGCCCGAGAATGACGTGCTCCGTCGCATCCCCGCATGCGCGTTCGGGTGCTGACGACGCCGCCAAGCCTTGCCATGATGGCGTCACCTGAATCGGCTTTGCCTGTCCGCGCGAGCCCAGCCTAGCAGAGTACCATGACCCAGCTTCCTGCGATCCTTTCCCGCCTCGATGCCGATCTCGACGCCTCGCTGACCCGCCTGTGCTCCTGGCTCGAAATCCCCTCGATCTCGACCGATTCGGCCTATGCGGCTGACAGCCGCCGCGGTTTCACCGCCGGCCTGCGCGAGACGCCTGGCCATCCGATCGTGCTCGGCCATCGCCCCAAGCCCGGCGCGCCGCATGTGCTGTTCTACGGCCATTACGACGTCCAGCCGGTCGATCCGCTGGAATTGTGGGACACGAAACCCTTCGAGCCGGTGGTCAAGGAGATCGAGCCCGGCCGCAAGGTCATCGTTGCGCGCGGGGCCTGCGACGACAAGGGCCAGGTCATGACCTTCGTCGAGGCAATGCGGGCGACGCTGGCCGAGACCGGCGATCTGCCGATCGGCGTGACGGTCATGGTCGAGGGCGAGGAGGAATCGGGCTCGCTCAACCTGCCGGCCTTCGTCCGCGAGAACGCCGAGGAGCTGAAAGCCGATTTCGCGCTGGTCTGCGACACCGGCATGTGGGACCGGCAGACGCCGGCCATCACCGCCTCGCTGCGCGGCATGGTCTATCAGGAGGTGACGATCACCTGCGCCGATCGCGATCTGCATTCGGGGCTGTTCGGCGGTGCAGCGGCCAACCCGGTGCATGTGCTGGCGAAGATCGTTGCCGCACTCCATGACGAGGATGGCAGGATCACGCTGCCGGGCTTCTATGACGGCGTCGAGGAGCCGACCAACCAGCAGAAGGCCGACTGGGCCGATCTCAACCTCACTGAGGAGGAGTTTCTCGGCCAGATCGGCCTGAAGCACTCCGTCGGCGAGAAGGGGCGCATGCTGATCGAGCAGATCCAGTCGCGCCCGACCTGCGACGTCAACGGCATCTGGGGCGGCTACACCGGGGAGGGCACCAAGACGGTCATCGCCGGCAAGGCCAGTGCCAAGGTTTCGTTCCGCCTCGTCGGGAACCAGGACCCCGACACAATCGCCACCGCCTTCCAGGCTTTCGTGCGCGAGCAGCTGCCGGCCGATGTGACGGCGCAGTTCATCGCCCATGGCGCTTCCCCCGCCATCGCGGTGCCGGTCGATTCGCCGGCCCTGCGCAAGGCGCAGGTGGCGCTGACGGAGGAATGGGGCCGCAAGGCGGTGACCATCGGCTCTGGCGGCTCGGTGCCTGTCGTCGGCGATTTCAAGCGCCTGCTCGGCATGGACACGCTGCTCGTCGGCTTCGGCCTCGACGACGACCGGGTCCATTCCCCCAACGAGAAATACGACCTCTCCTCCTTCCACAAGGGCCAGCGCTCCTGGGCACGCATCCTGCAGGCGCTGGCGACGAAGGGGGCCTGAGCCGATGAAATCCGTCTGCGTGTTCTGTGGGTCCAACCCCGGCAATGATCCTGTCTATGCCGATGCCGCGCGCGCCATGGGCGCCGAGATCGCGAGGCGCGGCATGGTACTGGTTTATGGCGGCGGCGCGGTCGGGCTGATGGGCATCGTCGCCGATGCCGCGCTGGCTGCCGGCGGCGAGGTCCATGGCGTCATCCCGCGCGCGCTGCGCGAAAAGGAGGTCGGCCACCACCACCTGACCCGGCTCGAAATCGTCGAGACCATGCATATCCGGAAAGCCCGCATGGCCGAGCTGTCGGAGGGCTTCATCGCCATGCCCGGTGGCATCGGCACCTTCGAGGAGTTGTTCGAGATCTGGACCTGGGGCCAGCTCGGCATCCACGACAAGCCGCTGGCTTTCCTCAATGTCGCGGGCTTCTACGATCCGCTGGCGACCTTCCTCGACAACACCGTGGAGGCCGGCTTCCTCAAGCCCACCCACCGCGCCATGACGATTACCGACACCCAGCCCGCGACCCTGCTCGACCGGATGGAGGGGTATGTGCCGGCGGCGACGTATAAATGGGTGGAGAAGGAGGAGGTTTAGTGCTGCGGCCACCGTCTTGCTGGGTATCTTGTCCGGCAGCAGTCGAAACCCCACCTCTCTTTCTGGCGTGGCGGCAGATTTGCAAGCCGCTTTGAAACGGCGCATTATTCGGCCTCCAATGAGGTACGCGATGATTATCATGGGCCTCAAAATCGAGCATCGCGTCGTGGGGACGCAGCACGTTTTCACATCCCCCGATCTGCCGGGCCTGTTTGTCGCTCATCGCGACCGGGATCAGGCAGAAGCCGATCTGCCTGCGGCGATCGACATGTTGCGGGGAATGGAGAAACGACTCGCTGAAAGGCGTCGTCTCAGGGAGCGAATTGCGATCGGTGCCTGATGGCGTTTTATCGCGAAGCCGAAGGTTTGGGCATTTCTCGAAGAGACTGGCTGCCGCTTCGAAGGTGATCGCTACCCGCACGGCATGGGCTGGATCACGCGTGACGAGATGCCGTTTACGCTGCCGGATGCGGAAGATGGCTGGCTCGACGCCGATGTCGTAGACCTTATCCTCGCTGATCGCTGGATCTGGACGGGCCCGCTGCGACTACAGCGATATCATTCGTGGACTGAGAAATAGGAAAATATACCTTGACAGCGTCACGCTGTTCGGGTAGACCGCAGGAACGCTCACGAAGTGTGACCAGACGCCAAGCCGCCGCGCTTATCCGCCGGCGGCTTTCGCATGTCCGGGCCAGATGATCGCAGCCTGCGAGGTTTTACCCATGTCCGATGAAGACGATGACGCGCCGGCTGTGCCGGTCGCGAAGGCCAGGCGCTTGTCCGTTGGCCGCAAGGCCGTGGTGACGCGGTTGTGGCGCGCGGCGCAGCGCCAGCTCGATGCGCATGAGGCGCGGCTCGACGACATGCCCAAGAGCGCGGCAGCGAGCGAAACCGAGGCCAAGGCGCTGGCCGTGCTCGCCCGCACCGTGCGCGAACTGGTGGCGCTGGATGCGGCGTCGCCCGGCCGGGAGGACAAATCCAGCGATGAACTCTCGCCTGCCGCCGGATTGCGCCACGTCGCCGAGCTCCGAAAGGAGCTGGCACGACGTCTTGACGTCATTGCGGCCGGAGGATCGCCTGCCGGCCCTGAAACTCTTGATGGAAACCGCAACGCCTGACGAATACGAGGTCCTCAAGGCCGAGTGGCTGATCTGGGCGCGCCCCGATCAGAAGCCGCCGGAGCCCCTCTGGTCGATCTGGCTCGTGCTCGGCGGGCGTGGCGCGGGCAAAACCCGCACCGGCGCCGAATGGGTCAAGGGCATGGCGCTGGGGCACGAGCCCTATGCGCAGGTCGCGACCGAACGCATCGCACTGGTCGGCGAGACGCAAGGGCAGGTGCGCGACGTGATGATCGAGGGTGTCTCCGGATTGATGGCCATCCACACCCGTTGGGAGCGGCCGAGCTGGTATCCTTCGCGGCGGCGGCTTGAATGGCCCAATGGCGCGATCGCCCAGGCCTTTTCGGCCGAGGATCCGGAAGGTTTGCGCGGGCCGCAATTCGGCGCTGCCTGGTCCGACGAACTGGCGAAATGGCCGAACCTTCAGGAGTGCTGGGACATGCTGCAATTCGGGCTTCGCCTCGGCGACCGGCCGCGCCAGATCGTCACCACGACGCCGCGTCCCGTGCCGCTGATCAAGCGACTGCTGGCCGAAAGCCAGGCCGCCGATGGCCGCGTCGCCGTCAGCCGGGCAGCGACGAGCGCCAACCGTTTCAACCTGGCCGCCGACTTCATTCGCAGCGTGACCGCGAGCTATGGCGGCACGCGGCTCGGCCGACAGGAACTTGACGGCGAACTGGTCGAGGAGAGTGCCGACGCGCTCTGGACGCGGGCGATAATCGAGGATTGCCGGGAGCGGGAAGCGCCTGCCCTGGCGCGGATCGTGGTGGCGGTCGATCCGCCGGCCTCGTCCTCGCAGCGAGCCGATTCCTGCGGGCTTGTGGTGGCCGGTATCGACAGCGATGGCCTCGGCCATGTGCTGGAGGACGGCACGGTGTCCGGCGCCCGCCCGCATGAATGGGCGGCCAAGGCCGTCGCGCTCTACCGGCGTTTCGAGGCCGATGCGCTGGTCGTCGAGGTCAACCAGGGTGGCGAGATGGCGACCGCCGTCATCCGCGAGGTCGATCCGGGCGTGCCGGTGACGGCGGTGCGGGCGACGCGCGGCAAATATCTGCGGGCCGAGCCGGTGGCGGCGCTCTACGCGCAAGGGAAAGTGCGCCACGCTGGAGCTTTCCCCGCCCTTGAAGATGAGATGTGCGATTTCGGCCCCGGCGGCCTCAGCTCCGGCCGCTCGCCCGATCGTCTCGACGCGCTCGTCTGGGCGCTGACCCATCTGATGCTCGGCCCGAAGGGCCGGCCGCGGGTGAGGGGGATTTAGCCGCCGCCTCGTCATTCTCGGGCGGCGCGAAGCACCGACCCGAGAATCTCAAGACAAGAACGCACTGATTTCAGAGGTGGTCGGGTCAAGCCCGACCATGACGCCCCGACGAACGCGACGCATTCAACAGCGAGACTTTCATGCTCAATTTCCTTCGCCACCTGCGCGGCCTCGCCGCGCCGGAACGCAAGCGCTCGCGCGTCGGGCCGCTGATCGCGCTGCATGAGGCCGGCCGACCCGTCTGGACGCCGCGCGATTATGCGGCGCTGGCCCGAGAGGGCTATGAGCGCAACCCGGTCGTGCATCGCTGCGTCCGGCTGATCGCGGAAGCCGCCGCGCAGACGCCGCTGATCGCCAAGGTCGGCGCGCGCGAGGTGCCGGAGCACCCGGCGCTCGCGCTGATCGACAGGCCCAATCCGCGCCAGGGCGGCATCGCTTTCAAGGAGATGCTGTTCGGCCATCTGCTGGTCGCCGGCAACGCCTATGTCGAGGCGGCGAGCACCGGGGCCGAGCCGCGCGAACTCTATGCGCTGCGGCCCGACCGGATGAAGGTCGTTCCAGGCCGCGACGGCTGGTCGGAAGCCTATGACTACACCGTCGGCGGCGACACCATCCGCTTTCGGCAGGACGAGGGCGTCGTGCCGCCGATCCTGCATCTGACGCTGTTCCACCCGGTCGACGACCATTACGGCCTGTCGCCGATCGAGGCAGCCGCCTGCTCGCTCGACATCCACAACGCCGCCAGCAACTGGCACAAGGCGC
>QBLV01000053.1:0-2705 GCA_003241815.1 Hyphomicrobiales bacterium
TCGGACCCGCCAACCACGCCGGAAAACGCGACATCCTCGTCGAGACCGGAAGAGCGAGGGAAGACGAGGAGTGAGCGGACGGTCCGCCACCATCCGCGCCGCTCAAGGCCTCGGTTGCACTGCAAACGCGCCGGCTTCCACGGGGTCGAGCGCGAGCTGTCGGCGGATCTTCACCAGAGCCGATTGCTCCTCGACGATGTAGTGCCCGTCGGCCTCGCCGATCACGCGGCAGGTCTCGACCAGGGCGCGGGCAAAGCGCGCCTTGCCCTCGAGCCGCGCGATCGCCATCAGCGCGGCGCGTTCACCGGTTGAGGGGTCGATCTCGAAGCGGGCGGTCGCAAGCTCGAACTCCGCCAGCAACTCGGCGCGTGAACGCTCGTCAACCAAGCCGAAGCGGGACAACGATGCCGCCATGCTGTCATGCTCAGCGGGGCGCACGATCCCGTCGGCATAGGCGATCAGCGCGCAGGCGGCAGCGATGGTCTCGATCTGCAGGCTGGCTTCCTCGTCATGCCAGAGATCGAGGTCGCGCTTGAGATCGCCTTGGGTGCGGGTCGGTCGAGTCGGCATGGCTCAGGTCCTCCAGTTGCGAGGATGGGAGAGGGACGGCCGCGGTCGCTGGCCCAGGAAACGGTTGGCGAGGCCGATCAGGCCGAGGATGAGCAGCGCGCCCAGCGCCCAGACGATCAGGACGATGATCTCGCTCGCGTTGCCGACGCTACGAACAGCCCAGGACAGCGTCTCGACGATCTCGGGCACGCCGGAGACCTGGTCGGCATTGGCCGCGGCCCAGTCGCTGCTCCAGTCGAGCAGCGCATGGCCGCCCCAGGCGACGAGGCTCCAGAGACCCAGGACGACCAGGCCTGCGATCCAGACGAGGCGGCGCATTGCTCAGGCCCTCCCGGCGAACGGAGAGGGCGGCGCGCCGTCGGCAGCGCGCAGATGACGCCGCAGCTCCTCGATGTTCTTGAGGTTGGCGCGGTAGAAGGCGTCGCCGAACCAGCCCACGATGGGCACGGCGCTGATCGCGAGGTCGATCCCGACCCGCCCTGCCATCCGGCAGAGCGTCAGCGTCGGCACACCGTGACGCCGCGCTTCGTAGACGAGATAGGCCGAGACGCCCTTGGCGACGATCGTGCCGATGCCGGGGATCACATTGAGCAGCGCGTCGGCGCCGACCCGGACATTGGTGCCGGGGACGCGGACCGCGGCGTCGAGCAGCCGCGCGATGGCGTCGAGCCGCTCGAGGGTTTGGGCGCGCGAGGGCGCGGGTGAGAGGTCATAGGCAATCGACATGGTGTCGGTGCTCCCAAGATCGGAGCGCTCGCGCGCTCGTCAGGTGGAAGAGTCCGACATCGCAGCGTCGCTGCCAGAGGGGCCCGGACCCGGGTTCCCCCAGGAGATTGGAAGGCCTCCGCCAAGCTTCAAGAGCAGGACGGCATGAATATTTTTGCAGGGGCTGTCTTCAAAACTGAGCGGAAACCGCCACTCGGGTGCCGGAATTGGAAAGTTCGCGGTCATCCGCCCGTCGAAATGGGCCTCAAATCCCGATCGCCCGCTTGAGCCCGCGGATGGCGGCTTCCGGCGTGGTCACGACGCGGAGCCCGGTCGCTGCCTCGATAGCTGGCCGGGCACGGGCCAGCGAGAACTGCCCGAGGATCAGCGTGTCGACGCCCGCAAGCTTTGCGGCTGCCTCGCCCGCCAGCCGGTCATGGGTGGCGCCGTCGCCTGCCTTCAGCGCGGCCAGCGCACCCTCGACCATGACTCCGGTGACATCGACGGGCGCCCCCGCCATCTCGCGGATCTCCTGGGTGAGGGAGGGCAGGGACGGGGCGAAGGTCACCATCAGCCCGATCCGCCCGCCCAGGGCCAGAGCTTCCGCAAAGGCAGACTCATTGGGCCGCAGCACCGGAACCGGCAAGGCGCGCTTGACCGCGTCGATCGCCGGACCAAAGGCCGAGCAGGTGAACAGGATTGCCTTGGCCGGTCCGGCCGTGCCTTGGGTCGCCGCCGCATAACGCCCCAGCGTCAGTAAGCGCTCGGTCATGGCCGCGTCGAGGCTTCCGCGCGCGGCGAGATCGGTCGCGAGCGAGGTGTCGAGCAGGTCGAAGGCCTTCGCCTGCGGCCAGTGCGCGGCGAATGCGGAGCGCGCAGGCAGCACGGATTCTTCAAGCGCATGGATGAGCGCAATGCGCGGGGACGTGTCGATCATGTCAGTCATGGTTAGGCCCTGTCAGTCGCTGACGAGCCTGCGCGCCTTGAGCAAGGCGAGCAAGCCCTCGTCGCGGCGCGCCTCCAGTTCGGAGATCGAGCGGCCGGCGGCTTCCTCCGCGACGCCCGCCACGATCTTGGCCTGAACCTCCGCGTCGAGGGATGGGGTGCCCAGCGATTCCCAGCGCCGCATTTGGCTCGGGCCGAGATGGGCGAGATATCCGGCAATGCCGCCTTCGCCGCCGCCGAGATGATAGGTCATGTGCGGACCCATCAGAGCCCAGCGCAGGCCCGGCCCGTTGCAGAGCGCGGCATCGATGTCGGCGACGCTCGCAACCCCTTGTTCGACGAGATGCACCGCCTCGCGATAGAGCGCCGAGGCGAGCCGATTGGCGATATGGCCGGGCATCTCGCGGTTGAGCACGACAGGGCGGCGCCCGAGCGCATGGTAGAATGCGGAAGCCCGTGCCACCACCTCAGTGTCGGCGCCAACG
>QBLV01000053.1:2715-24390 GCA_003241815.1 Hyphomicrobiales bacterium
ACGATCTCGACGAGCGGGACGAGATGGGGCGGGTTGAACGGATGCGCCACGATGATCCGATCCGGCCGAGCGCAATCGACGACGATGCTGCTGCGCACCAGCGCCGAGGTCGAACTGGCGATGATCGCGTCCGGCGGAATCAGGGCGTCGATCTCGGCCAGCAGCTTGCGCTTCACCGCCTCGTTCTCCGGTCCGTTCTCCTGGACGAAAGCGGCCCCCTCCAGCGCCTTTGCGAGGCTGCTTGAGAAGGTGACGCTGCCGGTTCCCGTCAGCCCGAGTTCGGTCAGTTGCGCCCGTGCTCGTTCGACATGGGACAGGAAGCGTGGCTCCGCCTCGGGATTGGGATCGTAGGCACGGACGGCCACGCCATGCGCGCTGGCAAGCGCCGCCCAACTGGCGCCGATCATGCCGGCGCCAACGATGGCTAGCTTCTGGATGGCGAGCGTTTGGACGGCGTCATTCATGGCTTGCGTTTCGACCCGGTTACTCGGCCTTGATGCCGCTCGACTTGATCAGTTCGCCCCATTTGGCGATCTCGCTGTCGATCCGTGCGGAGGCCTCGGCAGGTGTGCTCGGCTTGGGCACGACGCCCTGCAGCACGAACGCGTCCTTAAGCTTCTGGCTCCCCAAGGCCTTGTTGAGCTCGGCGTTGAGCCTGTCCAGGATCGGCTGCGGCGTGCCGGCCGGAGCGAGCATGCCGAACCAGGACGAGACCTCGAAGCCGGCGAGTCCCTGCGAGATTGCGGTCGGCGTCTCCGGCATGAAGGGCGAGACTTCCGTACCCGTGGTGGCGATCGCCCGAAGCGAGCCGCCCTTCACATGCTGCAAGACGGCGGGGATGGTGTCGAACATGATCTTCCCCTGGCCCGCGACCATGTCGGTCATGGCCGGGCCCGAGCCGCGATAGGGTACCACCGGCATCTTCGTGCCGGCCTTGAGGTTGAACAGCTCGCCCGAGAGATGCTGCGGGGAGCCTTGCCCCGAGGAGGCATAGGAATAATCGTCGGGCTTGGCCTTGATCAGCGTGATCAGCTCCGGGACCGTCTTCGCCGGAACCGAGGGGTGAACGACGAGGGCAAGCCCGACATTTCCTGCGAGCCCGACCGGCACGAGGTCGTTCTTAAGGTCGAAGCCCGATTTCGCCTGAAGGCTCGCATTGATCGAATGGCTGGTGAGCGCGCCCAGCAGCAAGGTATAGCCATCCGGCTGCGCGCGTGCCGCTGCTGCCGCCCCGACGCTGCCGCCGGCACCGGCGCGATTCTCGACAACCACGCGTTGACCGAGACCGTTCGACATTTCCTCGGCAACAACGCGCCCGATGATGTCAGTCGCGCCGCCCGGCGCATAGGGCACGACCAGCGTGATCGGCTTCTGGGGATAGGCCTGGGCGAAAGCCGTGGCGGGCAGCGCGATGGACAGGCCAGCAAGCGCACCGATGACAAGGCGACGGTTGATCATGGGGTTTTCTCCAAAGGGGCAGGGCGGACCGGTAGTCTCCGGTCTCGGTGGAAAGGCTTGGACCGGGCTGGCCGGTCAGCAGAAGTCGAAGTCGCAGCCTTCGTCGGCTTGCAGGACGGTGGTGAGATAGAGATGACGGTAGCCGCGCGAGGGTTCGGCCAGATGCGCCGGCGGCTGCCATTCGCTTTTGCGCCGCTCCAACTCTGCGTCCTCGACCAGGAGCGCGATCTCGCGCGCCTCCACGTCGAGGCGGATCATGTCACCGTCGCGGACGAGGCCGAGCGGGCCGCCGACGGCCGATTCGGGCGTGATGTGCAAAACGATGGTGCCGAAGGCGGTGCCGCTCATCCGGGCGTCGGAGATCCGGACCATGTCCTTGACGCCGGCGTGCGCCAGCTTCTTGGGGATCGGGATATATCCAGCCTCGGGCATGCCGGGGGCGCCTCTGGGGCCGGCATTGGTCAGCACGAGGACGTCGTCGGCTTTCACGTCAAGGTCGGGGTCGTCCATGCGGCGGACCATGTCCTCGACCGAGGTAAAGACCACGGCGCGCCCGGTATGCGTCAGCAGGGCAGGCGAGGCGGCCGAGTGCTTGATCACGGCGCCGCCGGGCGCGAGATTGCCGCGCAGGATCGCCATGCCGCCGGTCGGCTTCACCGGGCTCGCGGCCGTGCGGATGATGTTCTGGTTGGGCACGTCCTCGGCCGAGTCGGCGATCTCGCCGATGGTGCGGCCGTCGATGGTCGGGGCCGAGCGGTCGAGATGGTCGCCGAGCTCCTTCATCAGCTTGGGCACGCCGCCGGCCCAATGGAAATGCTCCATGTAGTGGTCGCCCGAGGGTTTGAGATCGATCAGCACCGGCACCTGGCGGCCGATGGCGTCAAATTCCTCGAGATCGATCGAAAGTCCGGCGCGGCGCGCGATCGCCGCCAGATGCACGAGCCCGTTGGTCGAGCCGCCGATCGCCTGCAGCACGGTCATGGCATTGCGGAACGCGGTTTTGGTCAGGAGTTCGCTCGGCTTCGGGCCGCCCTGGGCAAGCCTGACCGCTTCGCGCCCGCTTGCTTCGGCGGCGCGGATGCGGTCGGCATGAGTGGCGGGGATCGTGCCCGAGCCGGGGAGAGCGATGCCCAGCGCCTCGACGAGGCAGCCCATCGTCGAGGCCGTGCCCATCACCATGCAGGTGCCCTGGGTCGGCGCGAGCCGTCCGCTCAAAACCTCGATTTCTTCTTCGTCGATCTGGCCGGCGCGATGCTGGCCCCAGAGGCGGCGGCAATCGGTGCAGGCGCCGAGGATTTCGCCCTTGTGGTGGCCGACCAGCATCGGGCCGGTGATCAATTGGATCGCTGGGACATCGGCGCTGACGGCGCCCATCAACTGGGCCGGAACGGTCTTGTCGCAGCCGCCGATCAGCACGACCGAATCGCAGGGCTGGGCCCGGATCATCTCCTCGGTGTCGATCGCCATGAGGTTGCGCAGGAACATCGAGGTCGGGTTGGCGAAGGATTCGTGGATGGAGATCGTCGGGAACTCCATCGGCAGGCCGCCGGCCAGCATGACGCCGCGCTTCACCGCCTCGATCAGGCGCGGAACATTGCCATGGCAGGGGTTGAAGTCACTGAAGGTGTTGGTGATGCCGATAATCGGCCGGTCGAGCGCGTCGTCGGAAAAGCCGGCGGCCTTGATGAAGGCCTTGCGCAGGAACAGCGAGAAGCCGGGATCGCCATAGGTCGCGAGATTGCGGCGCATGCCGCGTGCAGCAGGCTTCAAGGATGGGGTACCGTCGGACGTGCTCATGGCGGCTAGGAATATGAGCGTTGCCGGGATTGTCAACAATTATGTCGAAGAGTTATAAACTGGCATGACGATGTCGACCCTCAAGGACCGGACCGCCCTCAAGGCCCAGACCACCGGGCGTGTGCGCGATGTCGCCGCCATGCTGGAGGAGGAGATCGTCCTCGGCTGGCTTCTACCGCGCGAGCGGCTGATCGAGGAGGAACTCGCCGAGCGCCTCGGCGTGAAGCGCCATGTCGTGCGCGAGGCGCTGGCCGATCTGGAACGGGTCGGGCTGGTCGAGCGGATCCCCAACCGTGGCGCCGTCGTGAAACTGCTTGATCCGCTGGAGGTGCGGCAGATCTATTCGGTGCGCGAGGCGCTGGAGACGCTGGCCGCCGAGCAAATCCCGCTGCCGGCCTCAGCCACCGTCCTCGACGAGCTGCGCACCGTGCAGCATCAGCACGCGGCTGCGGTCGAGGGCGTCGATGCCCGCGCCGCTTTTCGCGCCAATATGCGGTTTCACGAGACGCTGTTTGGCGCCTGCGGCAATCCCCATCTCGTCGAGTTGATCCAGGCCATGGCGCAGAAGGTCCATGGCGCCCGCTCGATCACGGCTGCGAGCCCCGAGCATCTGCGGCTCGCCCGCGACGAACATGCCGCGATGGTGGACGCACTCGCAGCCGGCGATCGCGACCGCCTCGTCGCGCTCTGCCGGCAGCATCTGGGGCCAT
Organism: Hyphomicrobiales bacterium; assembly: GCA_003241815.1. Taxonomy (GTDB): domain Bacteria; phylum Pseudomonadota; class Alphaproteobacteria; order Rhizobiales; family Beijerinckiaceae; genus Allobosea. The sequence continues at coordinate 6,681 of QBLV01000053.1, forward strand.
CGCGCGACGCGTACATCGCCGCAGTCGAGGCGCGTTTTGTCCGGGCGCCGGCTCACCGTGCCGCCGTCATAGCCAGCCGAGAGGTTTAGGCCGCGCTTTCCAGGCCGAGATGCCAGCGCGAGATGTCGATACGGGCTGTCAGGGGCAGGTGGTCCGAGGCCTTTCGCGCCAGCGCGGATTCATGCACGGATAATTCGGAGATCAGCCCGTCCGGCCAGGCCAGGATGCGGTCCAGCGGCAGCATCGGCCGGCGGGACGGGAAACTGGCCGGGGGCCTCATATTGGTGAAGTGGGGGGAGAGGACATCGAGCGCCGACCTGCGACTGCGCCGCCATTCGTTGAAATCACCGAGCAGGATCGTCGGCATCGGGGCGAGCTCGAGGAAGGCATGCAGCAGCGTGGTGGCCTGGTCGATCCGCGAGCGGCGCAGCAGGCCGAGATGGGCGGCGATCACGCGAAACCGACCCTGGCCGAGGTCAAGTTCAGCGACGACCGCGCCGCGCGGCTCGATACCCGGAAGCTTCAGCCGGAACCGCCGATAGGACAGCGGCTCACCCCGCACGAGCAGTGCATTGCCGTGCCAGCCATGACCATCCACGACATCGGACTGAACCAGCAGATGCAGGCCGGTCTCGCGCAGGATGGCGGCAGGGTCGAGCAGGCCGGTGCGCTGGCCGAAGCGGCGGTCAACCTCTTGAAGCGCGACCAGGTCGGCGCCGATCTCGGCGAGGACGGAGACGATCCGGTCGGGCCGGACGCGCCGGTCGGTGCCGCGGCATTTGTGGATGTTGTAGGATGCGACCTTCACGCGACCTCGCTTGTCGAATTCAAAGATAGGGCATCAGCAGCCGGGCGGCCGCATCACGAATTTTCACGATTGGCCAGCGCGCGTCGATCTCGTCCAGCGTAACGGCATCGCCGCGCTTGGCGTCGATGATGTCGTTGAGGCGTTTGGCCAGTTCGCCGTCGTAAAACTCCATGGTGATCTCAAAGTTCAGCCTGAGGCTGCGCGCATCCCAGTTCGCGCTGCCTATCAGGCACCAGGTTTCATCGATCGTTGCCAGCTTCGAATGGTCGAAGGGCGGCGGCGAGCGCCAGATCTGGCAGCCGGACTTGATCAACGGGCGGATATGCGCCTGCATGGCCCATGCCACCAGCCTGTGGTTGTTGACGGCGGGGATGACGATGTGAACCTCGACGCCCCGGAGGGCCGAGAGCTGGAGCGCGGTCAGAACCTGCTCGTCGGGCAGGAAATAGGGCGTCGCGATGCGAATCGACGACGAAGCCGAGTTGATCGCCGACAAGAGGACCAACATGAGCTGATCGACGCTCTGGTCTGGGCCCGACGAGATCACCCGCGCCGGCGCATGCCCGTCGCGATGCCTCTCCGGAAACCAGAGCGGGCCGTCCAGAGTCTCGGATGTCGTGAAGGCCCAATCATCCTGGAAGCTCTCCATGACCTGCTTCACGACCGGGCCTTCGATCATGAAGTGAACGTCGCGCACACGCTCGCTCGGTCGCGCCGCGCGCAGGTTCTCTGCGCCGATATTCAGCCCGCCGAGGAACGCCGTCTCGCCATCGATGAGGAGAATCTTCTTGTGCAGCCGCAGATCGAGCAGCGGCATCTTCCACGGCAGCAGCGAGTGCAGATAGCGGGCGGCGGGAACATCCTCCCGGCGCAGCCGGTGATAGGCCTGCGAGACCAGGAAGCCGCCGCCGAAACCATCGATCAGAACACGCACGGCCACGCCGCGACGATGCGCGCGGACGAGCGCCGCGATGATGCGAAGCCCGAGTTCGTCCCGACGAAAGATGAAGGTCGAGAGCGCAACGCTGGTCTTTGCCTCGTCGATGGCGGCGAGCATCCGCGGATAGGCCTCGTCGCCGCAGTCCAGCACCGCCGCCACTTTCCCCTGTGCAGTGCCGGACCCGGTGATCCGGCCCACTGCGGTCTGAAGGCTGCCGGACGGACCGCCGGCGACGGTACCGCCCCGAATCGGGAAGCCGCCACCATCGGCGGTACCGCGCAGGCGTATCGCGCGCCGCTTCACCCGGTTGATGCCGAAGCCGAAATACAGGATCGGCCCGAAGAACGGCGAGAGCCAGGCCAGGCCGATCCAGCCGATCGCGGCCGGCACGTCGCGTTTCCGGATCAGGGCATGGATCGTCACCATGCCGGCACTGACGAGGTGGAGCGCCGTCAACAGCAGGGGGCCGTGATCGGCAAGGCTCGTGAGCGGCGCGGCGAGGTCCATAAGGTTTCGCATCTACTATGAAGCGCGGCGCTTTGACATCCGGAATGGCGGGGAGGGCCGTCGCCTTCTATCAGGCGGCGGCGATGTTCCAGCGGGCGATCACACGGGTGTCCGGATGGCCGGGATCGTAGCCGAGCACGCCGTAGCAGGCCGTCCCCAGCAGGAAGTGCTGCACCGTCTCGATCTCGATGCCGATCCAGCGCGCCGCGAGGCAGCGCCCGAAATGCCCATGAGAGAACACGGCGACATTGCCGGTCAGCGCCGACAGCGCCTTCACGAGACGATCGGCTCGCGCAGCGATCTGGGCCGGCGATTCTCCATTCGGGCAGCCGTCGCGGAGGATGTTCCAGCCCGGCCTGCTCGCCCGGATCTCGACCGAGCGCAGGCCTTCATAGTCGCCATAATCCCACTCGGCGAGATCGGGCTCGCAAGTCGCCTGCGCGCCAAGCCCAGCCAGCGCCGCAGTCTGGCGGGCGCGCTGGCGCGGGCTGGTCAGCACATGTGAAAATGCAAGCCCGCGAAGGGAGGCTTCGAGCGTCCGCGCCTCATCCTCGCCATGGGGCGTGAGCGCGATGTCGGTGCGGCCGGTATGCTGCCCCGACAGCGACCATGCGGTCTGGCCGTGCCGGATCACATAGACCTGCAAGGGGGCTGCAGGTTCTCGAGCATCGTCGTCCGTCATCTGATCGCTTGTCTCGCGGCGTCTGGTTGAATCCGTGCGGATGGTAGAGCTTTGTGCATCGGCCTCAAGCCGGATCGAGATCGTTTGCCGTGCGCGTCTGTCGTATAGCTCCAGTTCCTGCAGCGAGTCGCGAGAGGCCCATGCCAAAGCTCTGCAAGTTCACGTCGCCCGCCGACGGCAAGCCCGTCTACGTCAATCCCCTTCAGGTCAGCGTCGTCTACACCTTCAAGGGAGAGCCGCCCGACACGATCATTGCCTTCGGCAAGGATTTCATGCTCGGCGTCGCCGAAAGCCTGGAGGAGACGATCGGCCGGCTCGACAAGGCGATTGCGGGAGAGGCGCCGTAAGGCTGAGAGCAGGGGCTCTGCTGCGGCCCGGCCAGCTGCATTAGACGCCGCGAGATGCCGCCGACCGTGTTGGCCAAGCGACACGTCGCAGGTGCGTCATCCCCCTCGGCAGGGTCGCGCCGGTTTACTGCGCGTTAACCGCTTTCGGCATGCGCTCCATGCAATTGACGCTAAGACATTGACGAGAACAAAACAGGAATTAAACTGAACATATCAGAAACATAGGGAGTCAGCCATGATCTTGGCGCGTAAACTGGCCGCTGGTCTCGCGGAGATTGCATCGCTCGGGGTCTTCCTCGGCATGGTCTGGGTCTGGGCGGCGCTGCTGTCGGCACCCAACGTCTGATCATCCACAGCGCGGTGATCGGCGGCGTGGACGCGGATGCGTGCATCGCTCCATAAAGGCTCTGGACGCGACGCTTGAGTCGCGGAGGGCAGCGCAGGGCGGATGATGGCACGGCAACCGGGCGATACGCGCATCCTCTCCGAGGTCGGCTTCGTCCATCTCCATGTCCATTCGAGCTATTCGCTGCTCGAAGGCGCGCTGATGGTCGGCACGCTCGCCAAGATGGCGGCCGCCGACGGCCAGCCGGCACTGGCACTGACCGACACCAACAACCTGTTCGGAGCGCTCGAATTTTCGGAGAAGCTCGTCGGCGTTGGCGTCCAGCCGATCGTGGGCGTCCAGCTCTCGGTCGATTTCGCCGATGAGGCCGAGGGTACCCGCAAGACACTCCAGCAGGTGCCGCCGCATCTCGTCCTGCTCGCCATGAACGAGGCGGGCTACGGCAATCTGATGAAACTGGTGACCGAAGCGGCGCTGGCAAGCGGGGGGTCGGGGCAGCCGATTTCGAACCTCGAGCGACTCGCTGCCCACCATGACGGCCTTATCGCGCTCACCGGCGGCCATGGTGGGCCGGTCGATCTCGCCTTGCGCAACGGCCAACTGCCGCAGGCGCGTGGCCGGCTCGCGACGCTGTCGCGCATTTTCGGCGATAGGCTCTATGTCGAAATCCAGCGGCATGGCGGTGACGGCGATGCCGCCGTCGAGGCGCATCTGCTGCGGCTCGCCTATGATGCCGACCTCGCCATCGTCGCCACCAACGAGCCCTTCTTCGCCAAGCCGGCCGATTACGACGCGCATGACGCGCTGCTGGCGGTTGCGGCGGGGCGTCTCGTCTCGGATGGCGAGCGCCGCCGGGTGACGCCGGAACATTACTTCGCCAGCCGCGCCGAGATGAAGCGCCGCTTCGCCGATCTGCCCGAAGCGCTGGCGGCGACGGTCGAGATCGCCATGCGCTGCACCTGGCGCGTCGGCCTGCGCAAGCCGATCCTGCCGCGCTTCGGCGAGGAAGGCCGCGACGAGGCGGAGGAGTTGGAGACGCAGGCCAAGGCCGGTCTCGCCGCCCGGCTGGCCAAGCACGGTCCGGCCGAGGGCTACACCGTCGATACCTACGAGAAGCGCCTCGACTTCGAGCTCTCCATCATCACCCGGATGAAGTTCCCGGGCTACTTCCTGATCGTCGCAGATTTCATCAAATGGGCGAAGGACCACGACATTCCCGTCGGCCCGGGCCGTGGTTCGGGCGCGGGCTCGCTCGTCGCCTATGCGCTGACGATCACGGACGTCGATCCGCTGCGCTTTGGCCTGCTGTTCGAGCGCTTCCTCAACCCCGACCGCGTCTCGATGCCGGATTTCGACATCGATTTCTGCCAGAACCGGCGTGAAGAGGTGATCGACTACGTCCAGCAGCGTTACGGCAAGGAGCGCGTCGCGCAGATCATCACCTTCGGCACGCTTCTGGCGCGCGGCGTGCTGCGCGACGTCGGCCGCGTGCTGGAAATGCCCTATGGCCAGGTCGACCGTCTGACGAAGCTCGTGCCCCAGAACCCGGCCAAGCCGATCTCGCTGAAGGATGCCATCGAAGGCGAGCCCAAACTGCAGGCGGCGGCCGAAGAGGAGCCCGTCGTCGCGCGTCTGCTCGAAATCGGCCAGAAACTCGAGGGTTTGCACCGCCACGCCTCGACCCATGCCGCCGGCGTCGTCATCGGCGACAGGCCGCTCGAAGAACTGGTGGCGCTCTCGGTCGATCCGCGCACCGGCATGCGCGTCACCCAGTTCAACATGAAATGGGTTGAGCAGGCCGGTCTGGTGAAGTTCGACTTCCTCGGCCTCAAGACTTTGACCACACTGGCCACTGCCGTGAAGCTGATCGCCCAGCGCGGCATTACGATCGATCTGGCGAGCCTGCCCTTCGACGATCCCAAGAGCTACGAGATGCTGGCGCGCGGCGAGGTCGTCGGCGTGTTCCAGGTGGAAAGCGCCGGCATGCGCCGGGCGCTGGTCGAGATGAAAGCCGACCGGATCGAGGATCTGATCGCGCTCGTCGCCCTCTACCGGCCGGGCCCGATGGACAACATCCCAAGCTATTGCCGCCGCAAGCTCGGGCTGGAAGACCCGACCTATCTCCACCCCAAGATGGAGCCGATCCTCTCCGAGACGCATGGCATCATCGTCTACCAGGAGCAGGTGATGCAGGTGGCGCAGGCGCTTTCGGGCTATTCGCTCGGCGAGGCCGATCTGCTGCGCCGCGCCATGGGCAAGAAGATCAAGTCCGAAATGGACGCCCAGCGGGACCGCTTCGTGCGCGGCGCCGTCGAGGGCGGCATGACCAAGGATATCGCGTCGGAAATCTTCGACCTGCTGGCGAAATTCGCCGATTACGGCTTCAACAAGAGCCATGCGGCCGCCTATGCCGTCGTCGCCTTCCAGACCGCCTATCTCAAGGCGAATTTCCCGGTCGAGTTCCTGGCGGCGTCGATGACGCTCGACATGGGCAACACCGACAAGCTGTCGGAATTCCGGCGCGACGCCGAGCGCATCGGCATCAAGGTCCTGCCGCCCGCGATCAACCGCTCCGGCGTCGAGTTCGACGTGCATGAGGGCGCGATCCACTACGCGCTCGGCGCGATCAAGGGCGTCGGCACCGCAGCGGTCGAATCGATCGTGGCCGCGCGGCGCGCGGGCGGGGATTTCCGCGACCTCGCCGATTTCGCCCGCCGGATCGACACCAAACTCGTCAACCGCCGCACCATCGAGGCGCTGATCGCGGCCGGTGCGATGGATGTGCTGGAGCCCGAGCGCGCCCGCGCCATGGCCGCGATCGACGGCATGCTGGCGCTCTCCAACCGCACGCGCGAAGCGGCGCTCGGCGGCCAGTCGGAGCTCTTCGGCGGCAACTCCGTGCAGGAGGCTTTCCGGATTCCGCCGGTCGAGCCCTGGGCGCCGGCCGAACGGCTCAAGCGCGAGCACGACGCGGTCGGCTTCTTCCTGTCCGGTCATCCGCTCGACGATTACGAGCATGTCCTGAAGAGGCTGCGCGTGCAGCGTTTTGCCGATTTCGCCCAGATGGTGCGCGCCAACGGCACCGGCGTCGGCAAGGTCGCGGTCTCGGTCATCGACAAGTCGGAGCGCCGCACCAAATCCGGCTCCAAGATGGGTATCGTCAACCTGTCGGATCCCAGCGGCCAGTTCGAGGCGATCCTGTTTTCGGAGGGCTTGCAGCGCTATCGCGACCTGCTCGAGCCGGGCAGGGCGCTGGTCTTGCGCCTCTCGGCTGTGCTGGACGGCGACGACGTCCGCCCGCGCATCGAGGATGTCGAGGTGCTGGACGATCTCGCCGCGCGCCAGAAGCAAGACCTGCTGGTCTATCTGCGCGACGACAAGGCGCTGGCCTCGATCGCCGAGCGCGTCCGCCCGCGCGGGGACGGCCTCAAGGCCGATGGCAAGATCGCGCTGGTGATGATCCTGAACGACGGCGCCCAGGAGGTCGAGATCGAGCTTCCCGGCAAATATCCGGTCAACCAGCAGATCGCCAATGCGGTCAGGGCGGCGCCGGGCGTGGTCAGCGTGGAATTGCGCTGAATCGCACGCTGCGCCCTTGTGCGAGCCTGCCGGCAATGCATTCTGGCGGACGGATGCCGAGTACGCCACAAAGGCGGCCGGGACGTCCATGCCGGGGGCCGCCGTGAAGCACTACGTTGCACATATCCCGATGAGCCTTGCCGTGCCCGAGGCGATGTACTGGGCGATCAAGGACGTCCTCGAAGGCGAGTACGAGACCGGTTTCGACGGGGTCGGTCTCGACATCCTCGACATCGGCGCCAATGTCGGCTCCTTCGCGCTCTGGGCGAGCGCTCGCTGGCCAGGCAGCCTGGTGACCTCCTACGAGCCGCATCCAGGCACCTTCGAACTCCTCAAGCGCAACACGCACCAGCGCCGCGACATCGTCCCGGTCAACGCGGCCCTTTTTCCCGGTGGTGCGAAGACGGCGAGCTTCGTCAGCCGCTTCGCTGGCGACGGCGAATCAGGGCTGGCCTCCTATGCGGGTGACACCTTCGTGGAGGGAGCGATGGTCGAGCGCTACGAGGTCGCGGTCGTCGATCCCGCCAGCCTGCCATCGGCCGATATCGTCAAGATCGACATCGAAGGCGGGGAGGGCGACGTGCTCGACTGCATCGACCTGTCGAAAACCTCGCTGGTGCTGCTGGAGTATCAGAACCGCAGGAATCGCGATCAGCTCGCGGCCCGGCTGAAGACCGATTTCGACCTGATCGATACCGTTGAGCACATCTGGGACCCGCTGCTCGAGCAGCGCTGCTACCGGCCCGAATTGGCTGGCGATGTCTATGGCCGCATGTTTGCGGCCCGCAAGGGCATGACGCGGATGACCCGCGCGGCCGACCGGTGACGGGCGGAATCGAGCCGGCTCAGCTCGCCAGCGCGTCGAGCCGCGGCTGCACCCGGTTTCGCCCCATCCGTTTCGAGCGGTAGAGCGCCTCGTCGGCATCGCGCAGGAGTGCGTCGAGCGTTTGCGAGGCGGCGTCGCCCTCGGTGACGCCGATGCTCAGAGTCGGCGGCTGGTCCAGTCCGGGCCGCTGCGGGAGGGCCGTGGTGAATGCCACCCTGAGACGCTCGGCCACGCGCATCGCTTCGGACAGGCCCAGCCCCGGCAGCACGACGGCGAATTCGTCGCCGCCCTGCCGTGCCAGGATATCGTCGCTGCGCAGTTGCTGGCGTGCGACGTTTGCGAACAGTTTCAGGATCTCGTCGCCGGCTGCGTGGCCATGCGTGTCGTTCAGCGCCTTGAAATGGTCGATGTCGATGAGCAGCAGCGCGACTCGACGCGGCCGGCGCTGCCGCCCGACCAGCCCGGCCACCGCGCCTTCGAGCCCGCCGCGGTTCATCGCCCCGGTCAGGTTATCGTGCCGGGCGAGTGCGACGAGCTGATTGCGGCTGCGCTCCGTGGCCAGGAGCATGAGGGCGTTGCTGCGAATCACCAGGAGCCCGGCCGCGCCAACCGCCGCCCATTGCAGCGGGACCTGTCCAGGCGGGAACAGCTCCGTCCCCAGTTCCCCTGTGATCGCGAAAACCGCGCGGGTCAGGAACAGTCCGGCGGTGGGCAGGAATAGCGCGACGAGAATCCAGGCCGAGCGCAGCTTTTCGCGCCGCGCCAGACCGACGCCCTCGCGCACGACGGCGATGTCGCAGCAGCCCAGCAGGAGCGAGACCAGAGCAGCCCTCTTCGCAAAGCCCTCCGGCTCGATCCAGAGCATCAGGAGAAACGAGGCCCCCGCGACGGCCGCGACATAGAAGCCCGGCCTGTTCCGAAGCCCGCCGAAGCTGCGCACGCTGACCAGCACCAGGAGATAGCCGGCCCAGGTCAGCGTATTGGCCAGCACGATCGAGGCCGCGTCGGGAATCACGCCCCGGAACACGGTCAGCATCATGCCGAAGCCGATGAGCAGGCTGCTGAGTCCCCACCACAGCGGCCAGCGCTCGAACCGCCCCGTCGCCAGGGCGCAAAGCTGCATGCAGCCGAGGATGATGGAAGTGGCTGCGGCCACCGCGTAGATCGTGCGCAGATCGAGGAGCAAGGGTTGTACAATCCTGCCGAGGCTGTGGCACCTCTACCAGCGGCAGGTGAACAGATTCGCAACTCGCGTGTGGATCAGCACGAGAGTTTTCAAAGAAGCGGCCGTCATCGATGGTGCAGCCTTGCATTCGCCCCCCATCCCCTGTATGGCGCAGCCCATCCCACATGGGGAGCATCGTCTCATATCCTGGGACGCTCCGGTGACCTTGCAGCTCATGCTCGGTTATTCGCTCCCCAGAGGCTCAACCGGTTAAGGACGTCACAGACCATGGCACTGCCAGATTTCTCCATGCGCCAGCTCCTCGAGGCTGGAGCGCATTTCGGCCACCAGTCGCATCGCTGGAACCCGAAGATGTCGCCCTACATCTTCGGCACGCGCAACAACATCCACATCCTCGACCTGTCGCAGTCGGTGCCGATGCTCTCGCGCGCCCTCCAGGCTGTGTCGGACACCGTTGCTCGCGGCGGCCGCGTTCTCTTCGTCGGCACCAAGCGCCAGGCGCAGGACGCGATCGCCGATGCGGCGAAGCGTTCGGCCCAGTATTATGTCAATTCGCGTTGGCTCGGCGGCATGCTGACCAACTGGAAGACCATCTCCGCCTCGATCCAGCGCCTGCGCAAGGTCGACGAGCTGCTCAGCGGCGGCGGCACGGGTCTGACCAAGAAGGAGCGCCTGATGCTCGCCCGCGAGCGCGACAAGCTCGAAAAGGCGCTCGGCGGCATCAAGGACATGGGCGGCACGCCCGACATGATCTTCGTCATCGACACCAACAAGGAAGCGCTCGCGATCAAGGAGGCCCAGCGCCTCGGCATTCCGGTCGCTGCGATCATCGACTCGAACTCGGATCCGGATGGCATCACCTTCCCCGTTCCGGCCAATGACGACGCCGGCCGCGCCATCCAGCTCTATTGCGACCTGGTTGCCCGCTCGGCGATTGACGGCATCTCGCGCGCCTCGGGCGACCATGGCGTCGATCTCGGCGCCGCCGAGGCCCCGGTGATCATCGAGGAGGCTCTTGCCGAGCCGGCCGCCGCAGCCGAGCCGGCCGCTGCCGACGCCGGTCCGGCCTTCGAGCTGCTGACCGCCCCGCGCGGCGCGCCGGACGACCTGATGAAGCTTCAGGGCATGGGCCCCGAGCTCGTGCAGAAGCTCAACGATGGCGGCCTGTATCACTTCTGGCAGTTCGCCTCGATGAGCCCGGCCGACATCACCAAGGTCGATCAGGACCTGAAGCTGGCCGGCCGCATCGAGCGTGACGGCTGGGTCGCCCAGTCGCGCGAGCTCGCCGACTCCTGAGGCTTCGATACGGATCGCGGCGCGTCACAGGCGCGTCGCAGTCCGGTGGCTGCATTGAATACCGATTGATGCCGACCAGCGCCGACGACCGGAAACGGAGCGTCGGCGTTTCCCGATACGGGATGGGTCGACCGGATTGACGCGGCCGGCCTGAGGGCTTGTGCCGCACGACAGACAAGGACGACAGAAATGGCTGCGATCACCGCCGCGATGGTGAAGGAACTCCGCGACAAGACTGGCGCGGGCATGATGGACTGCAAGACCGCACTGACGGCCGTCGATGGCGACATCGAGGCGGCGATCGACTGGCTGCGCACCAAGGGCCTCGCCAAGGCCGCCAAGAAGGCCGGCCGCGTCGCCGCCGAGGGCTTGGTCGCCGTGGCGATCGCCGGCCATAGCGGCGTCGTGATCGAGCTCAACTCCGAGACCGACTTCGTCGCGCGCAATCTCGAATTCCAGGCGCTCGCCCATGGCATCGCCAATGTGGCGCTGGAGCGCGGCGGCGACGCCGAGGCCGTGCTGGCCCATCACTATCCCGGTAGCGGCACGGTGCAGGAGGCGATCGCCAACGCCATCGCCACGATCGGCGAGAACATGACCCTGCGCCGCGTCGCGTCGGTCAAGGTCTCGGCCGGCGTGATCGGCTCCTATGTTCATGGCGCCGTGGCTGACGGTCTCGGCAAGATCGGCGTGATCGTCGGACTGGAATCGACCGGCAGCACCGACGAACTCGGCCTGCTCGGCCGCCAGCTCGCGATGCATGTCGCCGCGTCCAACCCGATCGCGCTCGACCTCGCTTCGGTCGATCCCGAGGTGCTGGCCCGCGAAAAGGCGATCCTGGCCGAGAAGAACGCCGGCAAGCCCGCCAACGTGCTCGAAAAGATCACCGAGAGCGGCCTGAAGAGCTACGCCAAGGAATACTGCCTGCTCGAGCAGGCCTATATCCATGACGGCTCGAAGTCGGTCGGCCAGATCCTCAAGGAGATCGAGGGCAAGGTCGGTGCGCCTGTGAAGATTACCGGCTTCGCCCGCTTCGCCCTCGGCGAGGGCATCGAGAAGGAAGAGACCGATTTCGCCGCTGAGGTCGCCGCTGCCGGCGGCACGACGGGTTGAGCCCGGCGATTGACGAATGAGAAAAAGGCCGCGCCCAGCGCGGCCTTTTTTGTAAGAAGGCGGTGCAGGTGCCGAATCGGCGCCCTTGCAAGGATGGAGTAAAGCCCGTGAGACCCAAACGTGTCCTCGTGAAGCTCTCCGGCGAAGCCCTTGCAGGACAAGCAGGATCCGGACTTGACGGCGGAACGCTGACGGCGCTCGCTGCCGATATATCGAACGCCTCGCGAGAGGGCGTCGAGATCGCCATCGTCGTCGGAGGCGGTAATTTCTTCCGTGGCGTGCAGGGGCTGACGAAGGGGCTCGACCGCACCAGTGCCGACTCGATCGGCATGCTCGGCACGGTGATGAACGCGCTCGCGCTTGAGCACGCGATCGAGAGCGCCGGCGCACCGGCCCGCGCCATGTCGGCCGTTCCGATGCCATCGCTGTGCGAAAGTTACGCCCGCAAGCGCGCGCTCGATCACCTTACCAACGGCAAGGTCGTGGTACTGGGCGGAGGCACCGGCAACCCGTATTTCACCACCGATACCGGTGCGGCCCTGCGCGCGGCGGAACTCGGTTGCAGCCATCTGCTCAAGGCGACGCAGGTTGACGGCGTCTATTCCGCCGATCCCAAGAAGGACCCGACGGCCACCCGCTACGACACGCTGACCCATGAAGACGCAATCCGGCGCGACCTCAAGGTGATGGACACGGCCGCCTTCGCGTTGGCGCGCGATGCCGGGCTGACGATCGTCGTGTTCTCGATTGCGGAAGCCGGCATGCTCGCAGCCGTTCTGCGCGGCGAGGGCAGGGCGACCTATGTGACGCCCTAAGCTCTTCGCGATATGATGTTCTTGACCCTGGCCGGCCCCCCCGCCATGGTCGCGCCCGGTACGTAACGCCCGGTTATGCAACACCGAAGTCGCATCGTTGCTGGCGGAAAGCCGGGTTTTCGCTTTTCGCGCGATGCACCAGTTCAAGGTCTTGAAGACGATGGCCCAGACGACATTCGATCTCGACGACGTGAAACGCCGCATGCAGGGCGCGCTCCAGTCCTTCAAGGGCGATTTGGCCTCCCTGCGCTCGGGCCGCGCCTCTGCCAATATGCTCGATCCCATTCAAGTCGAGGCCTATGGCGCGCGCCAGCCTCTTTCGCAGCTCGCTACGGTCAGCGTGCCGGAAGCCCGCCTGCTCAGCGTGCAGGTCTGGGATCGCAGCATGGTCGGCCCGGTCGAGAAGGCGATTCGCGAATCCGATCTCGGCTTGAACCCGCAGACCGAAGGCCAGGTCCTGCGCATCCGCATTCCGGAGCTCAACGAGCAGCGCCGCAAGGAGATGGTGAAGGTCGCGCATAAATACGCCGAGGAATCGAAGATTGCGGTGCGCCATGTCCGCCGCGATGCCATCGACATCATCAAGAAGGTTGAGAAGGACGGCGCCTTCACCAAGGACGACGTGACGCGCCAGTCCGATCTCGTTCAGAAAGCGACCGACCAGCACATTTCCGACATCGATCAGGCATTGGCGACGAAGGAAAAGGAAATCCTGAGCGTCTGAAATCGTCGGCGCTGTCTTAAAGCGCGAGGCTCATCCGGCGCCAGGCCGAACAAGGCATACAACGAATGTCAGCAGGCCAGCGCCCGGGACCAACCGCCCATCCCGGCCATGTCGCCATCATCATGGACGGCAATGGCCGCTGGGCTCAGATGCGCGGCCTGCCGCGCCAGGAGGGCCATCGACGCGGGCTCGAGGCCCTGCGCAGCGCGGTCAGGAATGCCGGCGAACTCGGTGTCAGGATCCTGACGCTCTATTCGTTCTCGACCGAGAACTGGCGCAGGCCTGCGACCGAGGTTTCCTTCTTGCTCGGCCTGCTGAAGCGCTTCGTCGAGAAGGACCTGAGTGAACTCCACGCCGCCGGCGTTCGCGTGCGCATCATCGGCGGGCGCGACGACCTCACGCCCGATATCCGGCGCTTGGTCGAGCATGCCGAGACGGTGACGCGCGACAACACCCGCATGACCTTGGTCATCGCTTTCAACTACGGCGCGCGCGACGAGATCGTCCGCGCGACGCGGAAGCTGGCGAGGGACGCCGCCGCCGGCCGGATCGACGCCGCGACGATCGATGAGGCGACGCTGGCTTCGCGTCTCGACACCGCCGACCTGCCGGACCCCGAGCTGGTGATCCGCACCTCCGGCGAGACACGCATTTCCAACTTTCTGCTCTGGCAGGCCGCCTATGCCGAGTTCGTCTTCACGCCGGTGCTCTGGCCCGATTTCAACCGCGCTGCCTTCGAGGAGGCGTTGGCCGAGTACGGGCGCCGCGAGCGGCGCTTCGGCGCTCTGTCCGAGCCTATCGACCGCGCGGCAGGCGCAGCGTGATCGCGGCTGCCCCCGGCGGGCCCAAAGCCGGCCAGGGCGAATTGCGGCTCCGAATCGCCTCGGCGCTGGTGCTCGCTGCGGTCGTGCTGATCGCAACGGCCTGGGGCGGCTGGCCGTTCCGGATCGTCTGGGTTCTGGTTGCCGGCCTCGTGGCCTATGAGTGGCTCTCGATGGCGAGCCGGGACCATGCCATGGCCGCCGCGATCGGCGTGGTCCTCGCGGGCCTTCTCCTCGGCTTCTTCCCGGCGAGCCAGCCGGCGCTTGCCGGCGTCGCTGCCGTCGCCGCATTTTGCGGCGCCGTTCTGACACCGCTGGTGAAGGGACGGCTTTCGCTCGAACTCTGCGGCGTCGCGTATGCGCTGGCCTTCGCACTCATCGCTCCGGCGCTGCGCTCCTTGCCCGAACTCGGCCTGCCCATCATCATCTGGAGCTTCGCCGTCGTCTGGCTGACCGATATCGCCGCCTATTTCACCGGCCGCAGGCTTGGCGGACCCAAGCTGATGCCCAGCGTCAGCCCAGGCAAGACCTGGTCGGGCGCAGTGGGCGGGACGATCGCCGGCACGCTCTGCGGCTATGCCGTCTGGGCTTTGACGCCGGCCGCAGTGTCGGTGGTGGGGCCCTTGCTGGTTATGGCTGGCTCTTTTGCCGCCTCCGTGTTCAGCCAGATGGGCGACCTCTTCGAATCCGCCCTGAAGCGCCGCTTCGGTGCCAAGGATTCGAGCCGCCTCATTCCCGGTCACGGCGGTTTTCTCGATCGGCTCGACGGCTATTGGGCGGTGCTCGTCTTCGCAGGGGCCGTCCTGTTTCTGACCCATATCGAGCTCTGATCACCGCATGCTCCGCACCGTCACGCTTCTGGGAGCGACCGGCTCCATCGGCAGATCGACGCGCGAGGTCGTGGCGGAGAACCCGGAACGGCTGCGAATGGGCGCGGTCGTCGCCGGGCGCGATGCGCTCGCGCTGGCGCGGGTCGCGATCGAGACCGGCGCCTCCTTTGCCGCACTGGCTGATGAGCGCGCCGGGCAGGCGCTGGCGCAGGCTCTGGCGGGAACGGGCATCGCATCCGGGGCGGGGCGACAGGCCGTCCTGGACGCGGTCGCGATGGACAGCGACATTGTGGTGAGCGCGATCGCAGGCGCCGCCGGGCTGGAGGCGACGTTTGCCGCGCTCACCACAATGTCGCGCTTGCGAACAAGGAAAGTCTGGTCTGCGCTGGCGCAGCCGTGATGGCGCGGGCCAAAGCCGTCGGCGCGCGCATTCTGCCGCTCGATTCCGAGCATAACGCGCTGTTTCAGGTGCTGGGCTCCGAGCCGATCTCCGCGATCCGCAGCATGACGCTGACGGCCTCGGGCGGACCGTTCAGGACCTGGAGCGCGGCGCAGATCGCAGCCGCGCGGCCGGAACAGGCGCTGGCCCATCCCAACTACGCGATGGGCGCCAAGATCACGATCGACTCGGCCAGCATGATGAACAAGGGGCTGGAACTGATCGAGGCCTGTTTCCTGTTCGGTCTGAAGCCCGATCAGCTTGAAGTGCTCGTGCATCCGCAGCAGCTTGTTCATGGCCTTGTGACCTTTCGCGACGGCTCGGTCAGCGCCGGCATGGCTTTGCCCGACATGCGTGTCGCCGCCGCTCATTGCCTCGGTGTCGACGGCAGGCTGGACGCCCCTGCGGCGCGGTTCCTCGACCTGGCAACGACCGCCCCGCTGACCTTCGAGCGGCCCGACCTGGTTCGTTTTCCGGCGCTGGGTCTTGCCATCGCGGCGCTGGTGGCGGGCGGCGCCATGCCCGCCATCCTCAATGCGGCCAACGAGATCGCCGTTGCGGCCTATCTCGAAGGGGCGATCGCCTTTCCCGGCATCGCGGCGCTGGTCGAGGCGGTCTGCGCCGGCTCCGGGCAAGACCTTGCGACACCTGCCGATGTCGCGGCCGCGCTCGCCATTGACCATGAGGCGAGAAACCGCGCGCGGGCGCTCTTGTCGCGGGCACCCTTCGCTGTCACCTAAGGGTGGCATATCGGGAGATGGTAATGGACTTCGTGGCTACACTCTGGAACGCCGGCTCGTTCCTGCTCGGCTACCTCGTGCCCTTCCTCTTCGTCCTGACGGTGGTGGTTTTCGTCCACGAACTCGGGCATTTTCTGGTCGCCCGCTGGTGCGGCGTCGATGTGAAGGTGTTCTCGATCGGGTTTGGCCGCGAACTCTTCGGCTTCAACGACCGGCACGGAACGCGCTGGAGATTTGCGGCGATCCCGCTCGGCGGTTACGTCAAATTCTCCGGAGACTCCGACGCCACCTCGAGCGGCACCGATTCCGCCGAAATCCAGGCCATGACGGCGCGCCAGCGCGAACGTTCTTTTCCGGCGCAGTCGATCGGAGAGCGCGCGGCCATCGTGGCAGCGGGTCCGATCGCCAATTTCCTGCTCGCGATCCTCATCTTCGGCGCGACGGTCTTCTTCTTCGGCAAGCAGGTTTTGCTCCCTCGCATCGACCAGGTCGTCGCTGGCAGCGCCGCCGAACGTGGCGGCCTTCTCGCAGGCGATCTCGTGCTGTCGATCGACGGCCGCCCCATCGAGAGCTTCGCCGACATGCAGCGCGCGATCTCGGTCAGGCCGAACGAAACGCTCTCGATCGTGGTCGAGCGGTCGACCGGAACGGTGACGCTGCCGGTCACGCCGGCTCTCGTCGAACAAAGCTCGCCGCTCGGCAAGCAGCGCATCGGCGTCGTCGGCATTCAGGCGTCGCGCCAGGCCAGCGACTGGAAGACCCAGCATTTCGGCCTGCTCGAATCGGCCAAGGTCGGTGTCAACGAGACCTGGTACGTCGTCGAGCGCACCTACGACTATCTGGCGAAGCTGGTGAGCGGCCGGGAATCGGCCGATCAGCTCTCCGGCCCGATTCGCATCGCACAGGTCTCCGGAATTGTTGCCACCAATGCCGGGCTGCTCGGCCTGATCAATCTCGCTGCGATCCTCTCGGTCTCGATCGGGCTGATGAATCTGTTCCCGGTCCCGATGCTCGATGGTGGACATCTGATGTTCTATGCGGTCGAGGCGCTGCGCGGCCGGCCGCTGAGCGAGCGTGCGCAGGAGATCGGCTTCCGCGTCGGCATTGGCCTCGTGCTGATGCTAATGCTGTTCGTCACCTGGAACGACGTCGTCCATGTGCGCTCCCTGCTTTAGCAGCGCGCTCCCCCGATATACGCCCGAACCGCCGTCCGACAGTCGTTTCCGATTGCCGGTGATATGGGCCGGAAGGATCGCTCATCATGGCTGTGGCGGCGCCTGACCCTGTTTCGGAGCGTCCTCACAACGGCGCGTGACGTTAACGGATTGCACGCCATTTTAGTGAGCTGCGGCCGCAAACGAATGGGGCAGGGGGCGGCGCACGCGGGCCAGTCGGCGTCTTTTCCACCGTAAAACCGTGGCACTTTGCGGCGAAATCGCGGCACGACGCGTGGCCCGATGGCAACGAGGGGGCTAAAAATATTTTGTTAACGACAATGCCGGTTTGCACCCCGCCGGAAACTTTGTAGAAGCGAATGGACTGCAATGTCGCCGTGCCGCTGCCTCCAGGTGGTGGCCCCCTTTTCGGGGTGGTGACCTGAGAAAATGGAATAGGCGACCCGATGACGTCGACCCAAAAGAGCCGGTCCTTCAGAATGCGGCTCTCTCGATCAGTCGGACTTTCGGCCTTCATGCTTGCCGTTACCGGTGGC
>QBLV01000054.1:0-551 GCA_003241815.1 Hyphomicrobiales bacterium
CAGCGGGGCGGGCCGGGGCGCGCGTCATCCTCTGCGACGAGGATTTCCGGCTTGGCGGCAGACTGCTGAGCGAGAAGCGCGAGATCGATGCACGCGCCGCCAGCGAATGGATCGCCGATGCGCTGGCAGAGCTTTCGAGCCTGCCCGACGTCACCATCATGCCGCGAAGCACGGTTTATGGCGTCTATGATCATGGCATCTATGGCGTGGTCGAGCGTGTCTGCGATCATCTGCCGGTGCCGCCCGCGTATCAGCCACGCCAGCGGGCATGGCGGATCAATGCCCGGCGCGCCATCCTGGCGGCGGGCGCCATCGAACGGCCGATCGTCTTCTCCGGCAACGATACGCCCGGCGTGATGCTGGCCGGCGCGGTGCGGGCGTATCTCAACCGCTACGGCGTTCTGCCGGGACGCGAGGCCGTCGTGTTCACGACCGGCGACGATGGCTGGGCGACGGCGCGCGATCTGGCAGTGGCGGGCGCGACCGTCGCGGCGATCGTCGATCCGCGCAGCGAGATCGATCCGGCGCTGAGCCTGCTCGCCGGCAAGATC
>QBLV01000054.1:561-34041 GCA_003241815.1 Hyphomicrobiales bacterium
GGGTCATCACTGGCGTCGTCGCCAGCGCCTCGGGCGGCCGGGCGCTCACATCCGTGACGGTGCGGGAGGCCTCGGGCCGCGAGCATTCCATCGCCTGCGACCTGCTCGCCGTCTCGAATGGCTGGAATCCCACGCTCCACCTGACCTCGCACCAGAATACCCGGCCGGTCTGGGACGACGGAATCCACGCCTTCGTGCCGGATGCCTTGCCTGCAGGGCTCAGCGTCGCCGGCAGCGCCGCAGGGCGCTTCTCGCTGGCGCAGGCGCTGGACGACGGCGCACGACTTGGTGCCGAGGCAGCCGCCGACTGCGGTTTTGCGGCGAGGTCAGAGATGCAGTCGCCCAAGACGGATCCCGAGGGCCTCGCTTTGTCGCCGGTCTGGCGGGTCAAGAGTGGGAAAGGCAAGGCCTTCGTCGATTTTCAGAACGACGTGACGGACACCGATATCGAACTCGCTGCGCGCGAAGGCTTCAAGCCGGTCGAGCATCTCAAGCGCTACACGACGCTGGGCATGGCGACCGACCAGGGCAAGACCTCGAACCTCAGCGGCCTCGCCATCATGGCCCAACAGACCGGCAAGACCATCCCGGAGACCGGCACGACGATCTTCCGCCCGCCCTATACCCCGGTCGCGATCGGCGCGTTGGCTGGCCACCACCGCGCCAGGGATTTCCGACCGACGCGGCTGAGCCCGACGCATGAATGGTCGAAACAGCAGGGCGCCGTCTTCATCGAAAGCGGCGCCTGGATGCGGGCGCAGTATTATCCCAAAGCCGGCGAGACCGACTGGCTGACGACCGTGAACCGCGAGGTTCTGGCCGTGCGCAGCAGTGTCGGCATCTGCGACGTCTCGACGCTCGGCAAGATCGACATCCAGGGCGCGGATGCCGCCGAATTCCTGGAACGCGTCTACATCAATGGCTGGAAGGCGCTGCCGGTCGGCAAGGCGCGCTATGGGTTGATGCTGCGCGAGGACGGCTTCGTCATGGATGACGGCACGACCTCGCGGCTGGCCGAGACCCACTTCCTGATGACCACCACCACGGCCAATGCCGGCAAGGTGATGCAGCATCTGGAATTCTGCCATCAGGTGCTCTGGCCCGATCTCGACGTGGCGATGGTCTCGGTCTCCGAGCAATGGGCGCAGGCCTCGATCGCCGGACCGAAGGCGCGCGCCGTTCTGCAAAGCGTGGTCGATCCGCAGCACGACCTGTCCAACGAGGCCTTCCCTTATCTGGCGGCACGCGCGGTCACCGTCGGCGGCGGGCTTGCGGCCCGGCTGTTCCGGATCTCGTTTTCGGGCGAGCTTGCCTATGAACTCAGCGTCCCGGCCGATTACGGCGACGCGATGATGCGGGCACTGATGGCGGCGGGCGAGCCTCATGGCATCACACCTTATGGCACCGAGGCGCTCGGCGTGATGCGGATCGAGAAGGGCCATGTCGCCGGCAACGAACTCAACGGCCAGACGACGGCGCGCGATCTGGGCCTCGGCAAGATGATGTCGTCGAAGAAGGACTATATCGGTCGGCTAATGGCCAGGCGCGAGGCGCTGGTTGAGACGGACAGGCCGATTCTCGTGGGTTTTCGCCCGGTCAACCGCAGCGAGCGGCTGCGGTCAGGTGCCCATTTCATCGGGATCGGCAAGGCGGCGATCCTGGAAAACGACGAGGGCTTCATGACCTCCGTCGCCTATTCGCCGCATCTCAAGCACTGGATGGGGCTCGGC
Source organism: Hyphomicrobiales bacterium (assembly GCA_003241815.1). Classification (GTDB taxonomy): domain Bacteria; phylum Pseudomonadota; class Alphaproteobacteria; order Rhizobiales; family Beijerinckiaceae; genus Allobosea. The sequence goes on from QBLV01000054.1 coordinate 2,292, forward strand.
CTGCTCAAGAACGGTCAAGCCCGCATCGGCGAGCGCGTTCGTGCGGTCGATCCCGTGCGCAACGGCGATATCGAGGTCGAGATCTGCAACCCGGTCTTCCTCGATCCGGAAGGAGCCCGCCTTCATGGCTGACGCCGCGACGACAACGATCTGGGTGCCTCGCAGCGCCTGGGCCGGAATCCTGCAGGACGGACATCTCGGCGTGGCGGGCGCGACCGGCGTGCGTGTCGCGGCGCGCGATGGGCTCGGCATCGCCAGCATCATTGCGTCCGGGAGCGGCGCGGCCGCATTGACCGAGGCCGTCAAAGTCCGCTTCGGGCTAGATCTGCCCGCGACGCCGTCTGTCTCGCGCTCAGCCACCCAAACGGCGGTCTGGGCCGGGCCCGGCCAGTGGCTGCTCGTCGCCGAGGATAAGGCTGATTTAGGGGAAGCGCTGCAGGCGCTGTCGGGACTCGCGCCCGTCGCAGACCAGAGTTCAGGGCGTGCCGTGGTGAGCGTGTCTGGTCGACATGTTCGCGCCGCACTGGCCAAGGGTTGCATGCTCGATCTTCACCCATCCGCCTTTCCGGTCGGCATGGCCGCCTTGACAAGCATCGCCCATATCGGCGTGCATCTCTGGCGGGCCCAGGACGGCCCCGAAGGAGCGGTTTTCGAGATCATGGTGGCACGCAGCTTTGCCGGCAGCTTCTGGGCCTGGCTTTCCGCATCGGTGGCGGAGTTCGGCTGTGATGTCGTCGCGGACAAGCCTTCGACCGGGCGAGGTTGAGCGCAGCGCGTCGCGCGCACGCCTCTCCCTCTTCGTCCGTCTTCCCTCCCCGTCAGCGAAGGGCCGCCCGATCCGGCGGCGTCAGCCATGTCCGACCAGACTCTGCCCGATCTTGTTGCCGACCGCACCGCCATCCTCACGCTGTCCTGCCCCGACCGCCCGGGCATCGTCGCCGCCGTCTCGACGCTGCTGTTCGAGGCTGGCTGCAACATCCTCGACGCGCAGCAGTTCAACGACGTCGAGACCGGCCGCTTTTTTATGCGCGTCGTCTTCGACCGCCTCGACGAAAGCCGCACGCATGGCGAGATCGCGGCCTCGGTCGACGAACTCGCCATGCGCTTCGGCATGACCTTTACCTTGCGCGAACGCACGCAAAAGAAGCGCGTCATGCTACTGGTCTCGAAATTCGATCACTGCCTGACCGATCTGCTCTATCGCTGGCGAACCGGCGAGCTGCCGATGGAGATTTCGGGCATCGTCTCCAACCATGGCCGCGAGCACATCGCCTCGACCGATCTCGGCGACCTGCCTTTCCACCATTTGCCCGTCACGCGGCAGACCAAGATGGAACAGGAGGCCGAGATCTGGCGGCTGGTACAAAAGACGCAGACCGATCTCGTCGTTCTCGCACGCTACATGCAGATCCTTTCGGACGGCTTTTCAGCCAAACTCCTCGGACGCTGCATCAATATTCATCATTCCTTCCTGCCCGGTTTCAAGGGCGCCAAGCCCTATCATCAGGCGCATGAGCGGGGCGTGAAGCTGATCGGCGCAACGGCGCACTACGTCACGCCCGATCTCGACGAGGGTCCGATCATCGAGCAGGATGTCGAGCGAATTTCGCATCGCGACATGCCCGATGATCTCGTGCGCAAGGGCCGCGACATCGAGCGGCGCGTGCTGGCGCGTGCCGTGCTGCACCATCTCGAGGATCGCGTTATCCTCAACGGAAAGAAAACGGTCGTCTTTCCGGATTGACGGGCATAAAATTGCGCACATTGCGCCGATCGAGACAAGATCAGTCATTTGCTGTCGGATTAGGCATTGCGCCCTGCGATGGGCGCACGTTTGCTCTGCGCTGCACAGTTGACGCTTTCGTTGGCACATGGCTTGCTGAGGGCGACCAAGAGGGAAAACGGCGCAGCAAGGCGTCGGAAAACCGGCAATGAGCTTATGAGTGGAGATATTCGCATGAAAGACCAGGACCTGGGCCATCTGATCGCCCGCGTGAAGGAAGGCGCCCTGTCGCGGCGCTCCTTCATCAGGAAGGCGGCCGCCGTCGGCTTGGCTGCGCCTTTCGCCAACCAATTGCTGGCGTTCAACGGCGTTGCCATGGCCAAGGCCAATCTGCCCTACAAGCCGACCAAGGCCGGCGGCGGCGGGCCGCTGAAGATGCTGCTGTGGCAGGCCCCGACGCTGCTGAACCCACATTTCGCCAGCGGCACCAAGGACCAGATCGCGTCGCGCATCTTTTACGAGCCGCTCGCCGGCTGGGACAAGGAGGGAAACCTGTTCCCGCAGCTCGCGGCCGAAATTCCGAGCAAGGCAAATGGCGGCCTCTCGGCCGACGGCAAGGAAGTGATCTGGAAGATCAAGCCGGGCGTCAAATGGCATGACGGCAAGCCCCTCACCGCCGACGACGCCGTCTTCACTTGGGAATATGCCGCCGATCCGGCGACCGCCGCCTACACCACCGGCGCCTACAAGGACATCAAGGTCGAGAAGGTCGACGACCTGACCATCAAGGTGATCTTCAAGGAGCCGACGCCGTTCTGGGCCGACGCCTTCGTCGGCGTCGCCGGCATGATCATCCCCAAGCATCATTTCGGCGAGTATAAGGGCACCAAGTCCCGTGACGCGCCGGCCAACCTCAAGCCGGTCGGCACCGGTGCCTACAAGTTCGCCGATTTCAAGCCGGGCGACATCCTGACCGCCGAGCGCAACACCGAATACCACGTCGCCAACCATCCGCATTTCGACACGCTCGAGGTGAAGGGCGGCGGCGATGCCGTCTCGGCGGCGCGCGCCGTGCTGCAGACCGGCGAATACGACTATGCCTGGAACCTCCAGGTCGAGGACGAGGTCCTCAAGCGGATGGAGACCGGCGGTCGCGGCAAGATCAGCGCCGTGGTGTCGGGCGACATCGAGTTCATCATCCTCAACACCACCGATCCCTGGACCGAGGTCGATGGCGAACGCTCGAGCATCAAGACCAAGCATCCGACGCTGTCGGATCCGAAGGTCCGCGAGGCACTCAACCTGCTGATCGACCGGGACTCGGTCCAGAAGTTCATTTATGGCCGCGGCGGCATCGCCACGGCGAGCTTCGTCAACCAGCCGGCCAAGTTCAAGTCGACGAAGCTCAAATACGAGTTCAACATCGACAAGGCCAACAAGATCCTCGACGACGCCGGCTACAAGAAGGGTTCCGACGGCATCCGCGAGAAGGACGGCAAGAAGCTCAAATACGTCTTCCAGACCTCGATCAACGCACCGCGCCAGAAGACGCAGCAGATCATCAAGCAGGCCTGCCAGCGCGCCGGCATCGACCTTGAGCTGAAGTCGGTGACCGCTTCGGTGTTCTTCTCATCCGACGTGGCGAACCCCGATACCTACACCAAGCTCTATGTCGACATGGAGATGTACACGACCACGCAGCCCCAGCCCGATCCGGAGCGCTTCCTCAACCAGTTCGTCTCCTGGGAAGTCGCCAGCAAGGAGAACAAATGGCTGGGCCGCAACGTCTCGCGCTACACCGACAAGGATGCCGACGAAGCCTACAAGGCCGCCCAGAAGGAACTCGACCCCGACAAGCGCGCCGCGCTGCTGATCAAGGTCAACGAGATCTTCTGCGAGGCCCATGTGATCCTGCCGTTGCTGTCCCGGACCCGCGTCGCGGCATCCGTGACCAACCTGATGCATGATCACAGCGGGTGGGACGTCGATACCTGGAACCTCGCAGCCTGGTATCGCAGCTAAACACCAAGGGAGCGGCAACCCGGCGCGGCGCATGCCGAGCCGGAAAGTCCGCTCCCTTTTCATTTCGACAATACGAAGCCGCTCGTTCTTTCACGACCGGCGGTCCGTTGCCTGTAGCGGCGCAAGACCGCGTAAAAAGAGTTTAACTGATGGGCGCTTACCTGCTGAGGCGACTTCTGATCGCTATTCCGAGCCTGCTCGGTATCAGCCTGATCCTGTTTACCGTGCTCGCTCTGGCGCCGGGCGATCCGTTCTCGGAGATGGCCACCAATCCCAACGTGCCGCCGGAGGTTCGCGAGGCCCTGCGCGCCAGCTTCGGGCTCAACGACCCGATCATGGTTCGTTATGTGCGCTGGCTGTCGAACATGGTGCAGGGTGACTGGGGCTTCTCCTTCGCCAGCCGCATCGATGTCGATACGCTGATCCTGCAGCGCGTCCCGACCACGCTCTTCGTCGTCGGATCCTCGCAGATCCTCGCGCTGTGCATCGCGCTGCCTGTCGGCATCTACGCGGCGACGCGTCCCTATTCGCTATTCGATCAGGTTGCCAACACGCTCGCCTTTGTCGGCTTCTCGCTGCCGACATTTTTCACCGGCCTGCTGCTGATCCTGATCTTTTCGGTCTCGCTCGACTGGTTCCCCTTCGTCTACCGCTCCGACCTCGCCGCGACGGGCTGGCGCTGGTACTGGGAGATGTTCCGCCAGGCGATCATGCCGATCACGGTGCTGGGCCTGTTTCAGGCCGCGTCCTACACCCGCTATGTCCGCTCGGCCGTGCTCGATGTCATCCGCCTGGATTACGTCACAACGGCACGCGCCAAGGGGCTGGGCGAGAAGACCGTGACGCTGCGGCACATTACACGCAACGCCCTCATCCCGGTTGTCACCCTGATTGCCCTGCAAATGCCGGCGGTGTTCGGCGGCGCCATCGTCACCGAGCAGATCTTCCGGATTCCCGGCATCGGCTCGCTCCTCATCGACGCGATCCTGGCCAACGACACGCCGGTCATCATGGCCGTGACCTTCGTCTTCGCCTGCCTCGTCGTCATTTTCAATCTCATCGCGGATGTCCTTTATGGCTGGCTCGACCCTCGCATCTCCTTCAGCTGAGCCCGTGTCGGGCCCGGCTCAAACGAGCGCCGGCACCTCGCCAGGGCGCGAGACGTGGAAGCGTTTCCGACGTCACAAGCTGGCGATGGCGAGCAGTTTCGTGCTCGGCACGCTGATCCTCGGCGTCGTGATCGGCCCCTGGCTTTGGCCGGTGGCGATCAACGACATCGACTTCTCGGCGCAGTTGCAGACGCCCTCCTGGCAGCACCCGTTCGGCACGGACGATCTCGGGCAGGATCTGCTCGCACGGATGATCTATGGCGGGCGGATTTCGCTGGCTGTCGGGCTCGCGGCGATGTTCGTCGCGACCTTCGTCGGCATCCTGATCGGCGCGATCGCCGGCATGTCGCGCGGCGCCGTCGACAATTTCCTGATGTGGGTGACGGATCTGTTCCTTTCCCTGCCGCAGCTGCCGCTGCTTCTGCTGGTGATCTATTTCTTCCGCGAGCAGCTCAAGGCGGTCTTCGGCGTCGAAGGCGGAGTCTTCGTGCTGATCGTCGTGGTCATCGGCGGGTTGAAATGGATGCCGGTGGCACGGCTTGTGCGTGCGCAGTTCATGTCGCTGCGTGAGAAGGAGTTCGTGGAGGCAGCAAAAGCCAATGGCGCGACCAAGTTTCGGCAGATGGTCCATTACATTCTGCCAAACGCGATCGGCCCGGTGATCGTGGCGGCGACGATCGAGGTCTCCTCGGCCATCATTGCGGAATCGACGCTATCCTTCCTGGGCCTCGGCTTTCCCCCCGATATCCCGACCTGGGGACGTCTTTTGTTCGACGCTAAGGACCATCTCGATTCCGCCCCGCACTGGGCGCTGTTCCCGGGCGCGGCGATCTTCCTCACCGTGCTCTCGATCAACTTCATCGGCGATGGCCTGCGCGACGCGCTCGACCCGCGCCGTGTCATCTGACGCAAAAGTCGTCTGACCCAAAACCTTCGGAAGGCATTCGCATGACCACACCCATCCTGTCCGTCAGCAACCTGACCACCTCGTTCCGGGTCGAGGGTGCGTGGAAGTCGGTCGTCCGCGGCGTGTCGTTCGACATCGCGCCGAAGGAGACCCTGGCTGTCGTCGGCGAGTCGGGCTCGGGCAAGAGCGTGACGGCGCTGTCGATCATGCGGCTGACACCTCAGGGTTCGAGCAAGATCGAGGGCTCGATCAAGCTCTCCGGCCAGGAATTGCTAACGCTGCCAGAGCCGCAGATGCGGCGCATTCGCGGCAACGACGTCGCGATGATCTTCCAGGAGCCGATGACGTCGCTGAACCCGGTGCTGACCATCGGCTTCCAGATCGCCGAGGCTCTGATCCTGCATCGCGACATGTCGCGCTCGGAGGCCGAGGCCGAGACGATCCGCCTGCTGGAGAAGGTCCGCATCCCGGCGGCCAAGTCGCGCTTCCACGAATATCCGCACCGCTTCTCCGGCGGCATGCGCCAGCGCGTGATGATCGCGATGGCGCTGGCCTGCAAGCCCAAGCTGCTGATCGCCGACGAGCCGACGACCGCGCTCGACGTGACGATCCAGGCGCAGATCCTGCAGCTGATCAAGGAGTTACAGGAGGAGGAGGGCATGTCGGTGCTCTTCATCACCCACGACATGGGCGTCGTCGCAGAGATCGCCGACCGCACGGTGGTGATGTATAACGGCCAGGCGGTCGAAACCGGCTCGACCGAGGACATCTTCGCGCGCGCCAAGCACCCCTATACCCGCTCGCTGCTCTCCGCCGTACCCAAGCTCGGTTCGATGGACGGGCGCACGCGCCCTATGCGTTTTCCTGTCGTCGATCGCGCCACCGGCGAATCCGACATTCCCGAGGAGACGCCCGACACCGTCAAGTCGGCCGAGCGGCCGGTGCTCGAGGTCTCGGGCCTGACGACGCGCTTCGAAATGCGCTCGGGCCTGTTCGGCTCGGTTCAGGGCCGCGTGCACGCGGTCGAAAACGTGTCCTTCAGCGTTCAGGCCGGCGAGACGCTGGCCCTGGTCGGCGAATCCGGATGCGGCAAATCGACCACGGGCCGTTCGGTCATGCGCCTGATCGAGCCGCTGTCAGGTTCGGTGCTGCTCGATGGCGTCGATGTGCTGAAACTCAATCAGAACGATCTGCGCGAGCAGCGCAAGCGCATGCAGATGATCTTCCAGGACCCGTTCGCATCGCTCAACCCGCGCATGAATGTCGGTGCAGCCATCGCCGAGCCGCTGCTGATCAACAAGCTCGCGACCCGTTCGGAAGCGCGCGACCAGATCGCCGAGCTTCTGCGCCGCGTCGGACTGCAACCCGACATGGCCAGCCGCTTCCCGCACGAATTCTCGGGCGGCCAGCGCCAGCGCATCTGCATCGCGCGCGCGCTTGCGGTCGAACCACGGCTAATCGTGGCCGACGAGGCCGTGTCGGCGCTCGACGTCTCTGTGAAGGCGCAGGTCGTCAATCTGATGCTGGAGTTGCAGGCCCGCATGGGGCTGGCCTACCTCTTCATCTCGCACGACATGGCGGTGGTGGAGCGCGTCAGCCATCGCGTCGCGGTGATGTATCTCGGTGAGATCGTCGAGATCGGCCCGCGCGAGGCGATCTTCGGCAATCCGCAGCATCCCTACACCAAGCGCCTCCTGGCCGCCGTGCCGATCGCCGATCCGACGCGTCGTCACGAGAAGAACCCCGTCTCCAACGACGAGATCAAGAGCCCGGTGCGCGCACCGGACTATGTTCCGCCGATCCGCCAGTTCCGCGACGTCTCACCGGGACACGCTGTGATGATCTGGGGCGAGGAGTGGGAGAAGAAGACCATCGAGGCCGTCGCGGCCTGATCACTGAACTCGCATCAACCGGAATCGTCATCCTGGACAAGCCGCGAAGCGGCGCAGGCCGGGATCCATCATCGAGCACCGTCTTTAGCCCGATGATGGATCCCGGTCGGCCTGCGGCCGCCCAGGATGACGGCGTTTGATAGCAAATTGCGCCGGTAGGGCATCGCCTCACGCTTTCGGCAGATCCGGCACACGATAGGCGGTCGTCGACTTGATCCGCTCCATCGCGAAGCGCGAGGTCACGTTCTTGAGCGGAATCGTTTCGATCAGCTTCTTGTAGAAGCCATCATAGGCGGTCATGTCGGCGACGACGACCCGCAGCATGTAGTCGACATCGCCGGCCATGCGGTAGAACTCCATCACCTCCGGCATCGCGGAGACCAACTGCGCGAACTTCTCGAGCCAGGGCCCGGAATGGTCGGCCGTCTCGATCTGCACGAAGACCGTCAGCCCCAGCCCGATCTTCTCCGGAGCGACCAGCGCCACGCGCTTCAAAATGACGCCCGACTGCTCCAGCTTCTGGATGCGTTTCCAGCACGGCGTCTGCGACAGCCCGACACGATCGGCCAATTCCGCGATCGAGATATCGGCGTCGCCCTGCAGAACCGTCAGGATTTTTCGGTCGATCGCGTCCATCTCTGAAATCCGCCACAAAAAGAAAATGACATCCAATAGCTGGCCGTAAAGAGAGAAAAGTTCTTTTTGAGCGGCCGCACTTGCATTCAGATAGAAAATCCTTTTCTCCATCTGTCAAGGGCGCCCCGTTTTGCGCCGTCGTGACGAAGGATTTGACCGATGGATCGCCGCCAGTTTCTGCTCGCCGGCTCTTCGCTCCTCACTGCTGCGCCGTTCGCGCCAGCGCTGGCGCAGGCTCCGGTTGCGGCCCGCATCGGCTACATTCCGATCATCGGCACAGCCCCGGTCTTCGTCGCCCATGGCGAGGGCTGGCTGAAGGAGGCCGGCATCGCGGCAACCTTCACCGTGTTTGAATCCGGCCCCAACATGATCCAGGCCTTCGCCTCGGGCACGATCGACTTCTACCTTGCCGGGATTGCGCCGCTGGCGGTGGCACGCTCGCGCGGCGTCGATGTCCGCGTCGTTGCGGCGACCGCCATCGCCGAGAACGTCTTCGTGGCAGCTCCGGCGCTGGCGAAGTTCTTTACACCGGGCGTCGCGCCGGCAGCAGCCTTCAAGGCGCACAAGGCCGCCACGGGCAAGGCCGCGCGGCTCGCCACGCAGCCGGCCGGCTCGGTGCCCAACACCACCCTGCAATACTGGCTCTGGGAGATCGCCAAGGCCGACAAGGGCGATGTCGAGATCGTGCCGATGGGCATCGATGCGACACAGCAAGCGGTGCTCGCGGCGGCGGTCGAAGGCGCGACCGTCCGGGAGCCGGCCCTTTCCATCATCCAGACGCGCAACCCGCAGATCAAGCTCATCGCCGGCGGCGAAGAACTTTTCCCCGGTCAGCCCGGCACCGTTCTCGCCGGCTCGGGCGCCTTCGTGACGAAGAACCCCGATGCCGTGCAGCGTGTCGTCGGCGCGCTCATCCGCGCGGCCGATCTGATCGCGAAGGACCCTGACAAGGCCACGCCTCATGTCGGCGCCGCGCTCGGCAAGGGCATTGTCGATCCTGCGTTGATCCGCAAAGGCCTGACCTCGCCGGCGAGCAAGTTCGAGATCGATCCGCGCAAGATCATCGAGCCGTCACGGGCCATGCAGGCCTATCAGGTCAAGCTCGGCTCGCTGGAGAAGGAGTTGCCCTTCGACGGGCTGTTTGAGACGCAGTTCTACGAGCGCGCCGTGAAGGCGGCGGGCTGATCGCGTGCCTTCGCTGCGGGCACCTGCCCTCGCCGTTCTGGGCCTTGTCGCCTTCCTGCTGCTGTGGGAGGCGATGCCATTCTTCGGGATCGTCAACCCGGCCTTCCTGCCGGGGCCGAGTGTGCTGCCGAAGGCATTCTGGCGCGAGGTGACGTCGGGCGCCTGGCTGGCCGCCATTCTCGGCTCGTTGGGGCACTACTTCACCGGACTGATCACCGGATCGGTGCTCGGCGCTGCGCTCGGCGTGCTCGTCGGCATGTCGCGCACGGCCGAAGAGGCGACCGCCTGGGTCGTGCGCCTGCTGCGGCCGATTCCCGGCCTCGCCTGGGTTCCCTTCGCCATCATCTGGTTCGGCGTGAACCCGTCGGCCGCCGTCTTCATCATCGCCATCGGCGTGTTCTGGATTGTCTTCTTCGCAGCGCAGGGCGCGATCCGCGGCGTCGACCGCGACCTTATCGAGGTGGCGGACGCCTTCGGGTTCCGCTCGCCCTGGCAGCGCCTGACCAAGATCCTGCTGCCAGCCGCAATGCCCGGCATTCTCGTGGGCGTCAGAACGGCGCTGGGGCAGGCCTGGATGGCGGTGGTCGCCGCCGAAATCTTCGGCGTCGCCGGGGTCGGACAGCGCATGATGCAGGCCTCCAGCCTGCTCGCGACCGACATCGTCGTCGTCTACATGCTCACCATGGCCGGACTTTACGGGTTCCTCGACACCCTGTTCGTCGCCTTCCAGAGATGGGTGCTGCGATGGAAAGCGTGATCGACAAGATTGTGATCGAGATTCGGGGTCTGTCGCTGACCTTCACCCGCGATGGAGAGGCGACCGAGGTTCTGCGCAAGCTCGATCTTTCGGTGGCGCGCGGCGAGTTCCTCGCCATCGTCGGCCCATCGGGCGTCGGGAAGTCGACGCTGCTGCGCGTCATCGCGGGGCTGGCGAAACCCAGCGCCGGCGAGGTGGTGTTCCATGCCGCCGACACCACGCGGCGCCCCGTCGCGCTGGTCTTCCAGGATTCGCGGCTGCTGCCCTGGCGCAAGGTGATCGCGAATGTCGGCTTCGGCCTCGAGGGCCAGACCCCGCGCGCCACCCGGCAGGCGAAGGCGCAGGAGATGCTCGATCTGGTCGGCCTTGGTGCGCTGGCGCAGCGCTGGCCGCACCAGCTCTCCGGCGGCCAGCGCCAGCGGGTCTCGCTCGCACGCGCGCTCGCGGTGGAGCCCGAGATTCTGCTGATGGACGAGCCGTTCTCGGCGCTGGACGCCCTGACGCGCGAAAGCCTGCAGGACGAGTTGATCCGCGTCTGGCAGCGCACGGGCAAGACCGTGCTCTTCGTCACCCACGATATCGACGAGGCGGCCTATCTCGCAGACCGGGTGGTGATCCTGTCGGGCGCGCCGGGCCAGATCATCGCCGAGCACAGGATCGCCGAGCCGCATCCGCGCAAACGCGGCGGAGCGGCGGAGGCCGACATCGTGCGCGCGATCCGGCTTGGGCTAGGGGCCGACACGGTCAGCGACGGTGCCGCGATCTGAAGGCCGCGTCCGGAGGGCGAGGAAACACACCGTCATCCTGGGCGACCGAAGGTCGGCCCGGGATCCATCATAGGGCACGGTCGAGCCCTATGATGGATCCCGGAGCTGCGCCGCTTCGCGGCTTGACCAGGATGACCGTGTTGTTTCCCCACGAACTTTCCAGGTTCACGGTCGCGCGGCCGGCACGCCTTCACGGATCTTCTTCGAGAAGTCGGGATCGTCGAGCGAGACCGCGCGGGCCTTCTCGCCGATGCGCGCCTGCCGGACCAGTTCGTCGAGCGGAATGTCGGTCCTGACCGCACCGATGCGATGAAGATAGCCCGGCAGGTAACCCGAGAGCAGCACGCGCGGATCGAGCGGCAGCGAGAACTTCCAGGATGGGGCAACGGAGCCGACCAGCGTGTAGACGACGGTCGTGCAATTGGTCGTCAGCGTGTTGTACCAGCGCGGCCTGCCCGCCAGTTCGTTGACGTCCGCGACATAGGCCAGCAGCACGTCGCGCGCCTGGGCCGGCGTGGCGGCAATGCGGAACAGGCGCACATCCTCCTTGCGGGCATGGCTACGCAGGCCGACGAGGTCGCGCTCGGGGGCGGCGACATAGGCCATCTCATAACTGCGGAAGAAGCCGGCGAGCGCCGACCACTCCTCGCCCGTCTCGCGCCGGACCTCGATCGAGAAGGTCAGCGGCGGCTGGTCGGCGAAGGGGAAGCTGACGAGGAGATGGGCGATTGCCTCGCCGGACCAGTAGGACAGGAACAGGTCGATGCCCTCGACCTTGCTCAGGTCGTAGCGGCGCGTCTCCCAGCGCTCGTCATAGTCGCTCTCGCTACGCCAGTTGAAATTGCGCAGGTTCGAGACGGTCAGCATGTCGCCCTCGCGGGCGATCGAGGGCAGGCGGGCGAGTTCGGGAATCCAGGCGCGGTCATGCGCGGGCGCAAAGCCGTTCCACCAGCCAAGCAGGCCGACAAAGATCATGGCGAAGGACAGCGGCAGCCGGGCCGCGCCGCTCCATAGACCGAAGGCGCCCCCGAGCCCCGCGATGCCGAAGCCGACGGCCGCGATGCTCGCCATCGTGCCCGTGAGGCGGAAGAACAGCAGGCCGGAGCCCCATGCTGTCGCGCCGAGAATGATCAGCGTGGCGAGGATGCGGAGGGCGATGAGCAGGATGGTCATCGCGCGTCATGCTCGGGCTTGACCCGAGCATCTCCTGCAGGAGATTCCCGGGTCTGCGCTGCGCCTCGCCCGGGAAGGACGAACATCCTCAAGCGGCCAGCGAATTGACCGGCGCCGCCGCCTTCACGGCGTCATCGACATGAGCCTCGAACTTCTCGAAATTCTTGGCAAACATCGCGACGAGGTTCTTGGCCGTTTCGGAGAAGGCGGCTTTGTCCTGCCAGGTCTTGACGGGATAGAGGATGTGCGGCTCGACGCCGGGCACCGAGGTCGGCACCGCAAAACCGAAATAGGGGTCTCGGCGGAAATCGGCGCGGTTGAGCGAGCCATCGAGCGCAGCCGTCAGCAGGCGGCGCGTCACGCGGATCGGCATGCGACGGCCCGTACCGTATTGGCCGCCGGTCCAGCCGGTGTTGACCAGCCAGCAATCGACATGGTGCTTGGCGATGAAATCGCGCAGCAGGTTGGCGTATTCAGACGGGTGACGTGGCAGGAAGGGCGAACCGAAGCAGGTCGAGAACTCCGGCTCGACGCCGACGAGTCCGCGCTCGGTGCCGGCCACCTTTGCGGTGTAGCCGGAGAGGAAGTGATACATCGCCTCGGCCGGGGTCAATTTGGCGATCGGCGGCATCACGCCGAAGGCATCGGCGGTCAGCATGACGATGTTCTTAGGGATGCCGGCGCGGCCGGTGCGCGAGGCGTTGGGGATGAAGTCGAGCGGGTAGGCCGAGCGCGTGTTCTCGGTCTTGCTGCCGTCGTCGAAATCGACCTCGCGGGTGATCTCGTCCATGACGATGTTCTCAAGAACCGTGCCGAAACGCAGCGATGCGGCGTGGATCTGCGGCTCGGCCTCGGCCGAGAGCTTGATCGTCTTGGCGTAGCAGCCGCCCTCGAAGTTGAAGATGCCGTCCTTCGACCAGCCATGCTCGTCATCGCCGATCAGGGTGCGGTCGGGATCGGCCGAGAGCGTCGTCTTGCCCGTGCCCGAGAGGCCAAAGAAGATGGCGGAATCATCGTTGGGGCCGACATTGGCCGAGCAGTGCATCGGCACCACGCCCTTCGTCGGCAGGACGAAGTTGAGATAGGTGAAGACCGACTTCTTCATCTCGCCGGCATAGGCCGAGCCGCCGATCAGCACGATCTTGCGGGTGAAATCGATCGCGATCACGGTTTCGCTGCGGCAGCCGTGGCGGGCCGGATCGGCCTTGAAGCTCGGCAGGTCGACGATCGTCATCTCCGGGACGTAGCCCGCAATGTCTTCGGTCGGCGGGCGGATCAGCAGGTTGCGGATGAACAGCGAGTGCCAGGCCATCTCGGTAAAGACGCGCGCCTTGACGCGGTGAGCCGGATCGGCGCCGCCATAAAGGTCCTGCGCGAAGAGCTCCTTGCCCTCGGCATGGGCGATGAAATCCGCCAGCAGCACCTCGAAGTGCTCCGGCGACATCGCGGCGTTGTTCTCCCACCAGACCGTCTTGTCGGTCAGCGCGTCGCGCACGGTGAACTTGTCCTTGGGCGAGCGGCCGGTATGGGTGCCGGTGTCGGCCGTGATCGCGCCGCCGCGTGACAGCCGAGACTCGCCGCGCCCAAGCGATTCCTCATAAAGCCGCGCCGCTTCGAGGTTCCAGTAGACGGTCTTCAGCTGACGAAAGCCGAACATCTCCGCCCCATGGGCGGCGTTGAAATGACCGATGGTTTTCACGAAGAACCTCCCGAGGCCGATGCACAGGTCGCGCAGCCGCCTGATCTGCAAGGATGCGCAAAAGCCGAAGCTTGCGCGGGTACGACGTGTGTCGCGTCGATAACCGTTCTTTAAGGCTATGGCGACGCCGGCTCAAGTTGTCGCAACGTGCGTCAGATGAACAATCGGGTCTAAATCGTTTGAAAAAATCGACGTGGTAAATCAGCGGGCTAACGATCTCGCGCGCTCGCCGCCAGTGCGGCGAGCATGGTCCTTATCCCGGCAGCATCGACGACCGGCTCCGGAAAGGCGAGGCGGATCACCTTGTCGCCGCGGGCGAGGTCGGCGCCCTCGGGATCGAGCCCGGTCAGGCGCCAACCGCCGTCATCGGCACCAAGCAATCCGGTCGCGTAGGCTTTGATCGCGTCGGTGTGGTCCGCGTTCATATGGGCGACAGCACCGTCCTCCATCTCCGCAATGGCCTGCGCGGCGACGGCGTCGCTGAGCAGGTCGGACGGCGCCAGCTCATAGGCGCGGCCAAACCCGCCATTCAGGCTCGCGCCCTCGACCGTCAGCGAAAAGAACGAAAAATCGCCGAAATCGGCGTAAAGTTCCGCCTTTGGCTGGCGCGACAGGAAGCGGCGACGGATGCGGGCACCATCAGGCGTTTCACGATCGACCTTGCTTGCGCGCAGTTTCAGCGTCATGCGGGGATGGGCGAGCGGGTCGCCCTTGCCGCCCGGGGACAGCAGGAGCGAGCAGCGCGGCTCCGCCTCCAGATTGCCGGTATGCGCGGACAGCGCCGAAACCAGGATCAGCGGCGTACCGTCGCTGTCGGTCGCCAAGCTAACGAGGCTCGCCGCCGGATGACCGTCTCGTCCCAGGGTGGCGAGCGCGCCGGAGCGGGTGCCCCGCAACAGCTCCTTCCCCAGAGATCGCGCCGCCGCGTCGGTCGGCCGGATCGGATCCTTGCGTTCAGGAGCCGGCATCTGTGACTGCACCATGGAACTTCTCGGCCTTCTGGGGCTTTCTGTGACGGGGACATAGGCAAACCGCCATGTCGTCGCTAGATTGCCGCCACGGTTTGGCCTCGCTCTCGCGAGAGTTGACCCAGTTATTGCAACGCGGCCAAGAGACAAAGAGCTTATGCCAACCATTGCGCTGGTCGATGACGACCGCAACATCCTGACATCGGTTTCGATTGCTCTCGAAGCCGAGGGCTACCGCATCATGACCTATACGGACGGCGCCTCGGCGCTGGATGGGCTGAAGCAGAACCCGCCGGATCTCGCCATATTCGACATCAAGATGCCGCGCATGGACGGCATGGAGCTGCTGCGGCGGCTGCGTCAGAAATCCGACCTGCCGGTGATCTTCCTGACTTCGAAGGACGAGGAAATCGACGAGCTCTTCGGCCTGAAGATGGGCGCCGACGATTTCATCAGGAAGCCGTTCTCGCAGCGCCTCCTGGTCGAGCGGGTCAAGGCGATCCTGCGTCGCTCGGGCGCCAAGGATCCCGCCGCCGCTCCCCGCAGCGAGGATGCCAAGGCCCTCGAGCGCGGCCTGCTGCGCATGGACCCCGAGCGCCACACCTGCACCTGGAAGGGCGAGCCGGTCACGCTGACCGTGACCGAGTTCCTGATCCTGCAGTCGCTGGCGCAGCGTCCCGGCGTTGTGAAGAGCCGCAACGCCCTGATGGACGCGGCTTATGACGACGAGGTCTATGTCGACGACCGCACCATCGACAGCCACATCAAGCGCCTGCGCAAGAAGTTCAACCAGGTCGATGTCGATTTCGACATGATCGAGACCTTGTATGGCGTCGGCTACCGGTTCAAGGAAGGCTGACGTCCCGCCGTCATTGCGAGCGAAGCGAAGCAATCCAGCGGCGCGGTGGCGACCTGGACTGCTTCGTCGCTGCGCTCCTCGCAATGACGAGGATCAAACACGACGGACGCAATGGCGACGATCAACGACGAAGGCAGGGCTGATGGGCGCACGGGCAAGCCCCAGCTCACGCTGAGCCGGCGCGTCAGTGCCATGGGTCGGCGTGCGCTGCGTGCGATTTCGTCGCGGGCAGCGTCCAGCCTGACGCGGCGCATCGTCGTCCTGAACCTTGGCGGCCTCGTCGCTTTGCTCGTCGGCTTCCTTTACCTCAACCAGTTCCGCGAAGGCCTGATCGAGGCGCGGGTGCAGAGCCTGCTGACACAGGGCGAGATCATCGCAGGCGCGATCGCTGCGTCGGCGACCGTCGAGACCGACGCAATCACCATCGATCCCGACAAGCTGCTGCAGCTCCAGGCGGGCGAGAGCGCCGGCATCGCCGAGGATCCGCTGGATTTCTCGATCAATCCGGAGAAGGTCGCGCCGCTGCTGCGCCGGCTGGTGACGCCGACCAAGACCCGGGCGCGCATCTATGACCGGGACGGGCTTCTGACGCTGGATTCCCGCAGCCTGTATTCGCGCGGCGACGTGCTGCGGCTCGAGCTGCCGCGCGTCGGCGAGCCTGACGAGGCGCCGCTGCTGGAGCGCACCTGGAACCTGCTGCGCAACCGGTTCGGGCGCGCGGACATGCCGATCTACGACGATTTCGAGAACGCCAACGGAAAGTCCTACAACGAGGTCGCCCGTGCGCTGAATGGCATGCCCGCCAGCGTCGTGCGGGTCAATGCGCGCGGCCAGACGATCGTCTCGGTCGCCGTGCCGGTGCAGCGGTTCCGCGCGGTCAAGGGCGCCCTTCTGCTCTCCACGCAGGGCGGCGATATCGACACCGTCATTGTTTCCGAGCGCTATGCCATCTTCCGTGTCTTCGCGATCTCGGCCGCCGTCATGATCGTGCTCTCGGTGCTGCTCGCTGGCACCATCGCCGAGCCGATCCGAAAACTCGCCGATGCGGCACAGCGCGTGCGCCGGGGCGTCAAGTCACGCGAGCAGATCCCCGATTTTGCCAGCCGCCACGATGAGATCGGCCATCTCTCGGGGTCACTTCGCGAGATGACCAAGGCGCTCTACAGCCGCATCGAGGCGATCGAGAGTTTCGCGGCCGACGTTGCCCATGAGCTCAAGAACCCGCTGACCTCGCTGCGAAGCGCGGTCGAGACGCTGCCGAGGGCAAAGAACGACGAATCGCGGGGACGCCTGCTGGCCGTGATCCAGCATGATGTCCGCCGGCTCGACCGGCTGATCTCCGATATTTCCGACGCCTCGCGGCTCGACGCCGAGCTTGCCCGCAACGATTCAGGCCCGGTCGATCTGGCGCAGGTGCTGGAGGCGGTCGTCTCCGTACAGAACGAGACGCGGCGCGAGAATCAGCCGCTGATCGAACTCGTCACCGAGCGGCGCAGCCAGCGGCCGGGGGGCCGCGACGGCTTCCTGGTGATCGGCCATGATTCGAGGCTCGGGCAGGTGATCGTCAACCTGATCGACAATGCCCGCTCCTTCTCGCCTTCCGACAAGCCCGTGCGTGTCATGCTGTCGCGCGTGGCCAACGAGGTGCTGATCACGGTCGAGGATGAGGGCCCGGGCATCGAGCCGCATGCGCTGGAACGCGTCTTCGAGCGTTTCTACACCGATCGGCCCAATGAGGGCTTCGGCCAGAATTCGGGGCTCGGCCTGTCGATCTCGCGCCAGATCATCGAGGCGCATCGCGGCACGATCCGCGCCGAGAACAGACTTGGCCCGCAGGGTCCCGATGGCGAGCAGCCGCGGCTCGGGGCGCGCTTCATTGTCTGCCTGCCGGCCATTCCCCAGACGGCATGAGCGACACATCCCTTCATGCGACGACCGTCGTGATCGGGGAAGCCGGAGTGCTGATCCGGGGCGCATCCGGCGCGGGCAAATCGGTTCTGGCCCTGGCGCTGATCGGCCAGGCACGGCAGGCCGGGCTGTTTTCGCAGCTCGTTGCCGATGATCGAACCGCACTGCGCGCCTGTGGCGGACGGCTGCTGGCGCGGCCGGTTCCGCCGCTCGAAGGGCTGATCGAGCGGCGCGGTCTCGGACTCACGCCTGAGCCGCATCAGCCGGCCGTCGTGGTGCGTCTGATCGTCGATCTCAGCGGCACCGAGCCTGCCCGCATGCCGGAACCCGAAGATCTGGTCGATCGGCTGGCGGGGATCGATTTGCCGCGCCTCACCGTGACGGGCCGCGCGGGCGACGAACGATTGGTGCTGACGGCACTGCGGCTGTTCACGGATGGGGGTTGATGTCGATAATTCGACAAGTTTGTGTCAGACGCGCTTGCCTATGCTTCGCACGTGCCGCATAAACCGCCACCTTGTCCGGGCGCCGAAAGCGCTCTCCGGTGCCAGAGTGAATGATCGGACTGGTCCTCGTGACGCATGGGCATCTGGCCACGGAGTTCCGTGCCGCGCTCGAACACGTCGTCGGCCCTCAGCAGAACCTCGCCACCATCGCCATCGCCCCCGATGACGACATGGAAGGCCGTCGCCGCGACATCATCGCTGCGGTCGAAGAGGTCGAGACCGGCCGGGGCGTCATCGTCCTCACCGACATGTTCGGCGGTACGCCGTCCAATCTCGCCATCTCGGTGATGGAGCCCGGCCGGATCGACGTCGTCGCCGGCATCAACCTGCCGATGCTGATCAAACTCGCCAGCGTACGCGAGGACAAGACCCTCGACGAGGCCGTGACCAGCGCGCAGGATGCCGGCCGCAAATACATCACCGTCGCCAGCCGCGTGCTGGCCGGCAAGTGAACGAACGCAAGTGCATGCGGACGGATTGAGCGCAGGCGACAGGACGATGGGCGACGGCGAGGACGATTGCGACTGCCCCGAGGTCGAGATTCCGGCCGGCGCGATCTATGGCGAATTCCAGATCGTCAACAAGAAGGGGCTGCACGCCCGCGCCACAGCGAAATTCGTGCAATGCGCCTCGAGCTTCGACGCCGACGTCACGGTCACCCGCTGCGGCGAGACGGTCGGCGCGACCTCGATCATGGGCATCCTGACGCTCGGCGCCGGCATCGGCTCGACGATCACGGTCGTCGCCAAGGGCCGGGAGGCCAAAGAGGCGTTGACGGCGCTCCAGGCGCTGGTGGCGGATCGCTTCGGCGAGGGCGAGTAGCCCTATCCGGCGCCCGCCACCGCCCACAGCACATTCGCCAGCACCCGCGTCGCCTGCATGAAGTCGGCGATCTCCATCGCCTCGTCGGGGTTGTGGCTGCCCCTGTCGTTGCGCACGAAGATCATCGCGGCGGGAATGCCGGCATCGGCGAAATCCTGCGCGTCGTGGCCGCCGCCGCTCGCCATCGTCAGATAGGGGATCGGCAGGCCGTCCGCGCCGGCCTGGAGCGCAGCGACGAGTTCAGGCGCCATCAGCGAGGGCGACGACCGGTCAAAGGGATCGAGCGTGAGAGCGACGCCGCGTTCGGCCTCTATCGTGCGGGCCTTCTGGCGCAGAAAGGCTTCCATGCCGTCGAGCGTTTCGCGGCTCTGGCTGCGGATGTCGAGGGCGAAATCGACCTGGCCCGGCACCTTGGTCAGCGAATGCCGATCGGCCTCCGTCGCGAACTTGCCGACCGTGACGACGAGGTCCTCGCCCGCCGCGCGCCGCCTGGCCCATTCGCCGTCCAACGCCATGACGAGGTCGGCCATCGCGAAGACGGCGTCCTGGCGGTATTCGTGCGGCACGGCGCCCGAATGCGAGTAGGCACCCAGTGCCTTGGCGTTGCGGGCGCGATAGGCGCCGCGGATGCCGCTGACGATGCCGATGGGAATGGCGCGGTTCTCGAGGATCGGCCCCTGCTCGATATGTACCTCGATATAGCCTGCATAGTCGGCGGGATTCAGGATCGGCGGCCCAGCCTCGATCCGGTCTGCGTCGAAGCCGGCCTCGGTGATCATCGCGCGCAGCGAACGGCCCGTCGCGACATGGATGGCGCTGTCGAGTTCGCCCTCCCAGAGCGAACCGAGCGCGGCGCGGCTGCCGAGATGGCCGCCATGGCGCCCGACGAACCAGGTGCTGCTTTCCTCGGCGCGGAAGGCCATCAGGACGATGTCACGCTCAGGCCGGATACCGGCCTCGATCATCGCGGCAATGGCGACGAGCCCGGCGATGACGCCGGCGGCGCCGTCGAAATTGCCGCCGACATGGACGGAATCGAGATGGGAGCCCGTGATCCAGGCAGGCAGATCGGGGCGGCTGCCAGCGAAGCGGGCCGCGAGGTTGCCTGCCGCGTCGACAGATACGGCCAGGCCGAGACCCCTTGCGAGTTCGGCGAACCTGTCATGAGCACGCTGCTCGTCCGCCATGTAAGAGGTCCGCGTCACGCCCGGCCCGTCGACGCTGTCCGCGCGCAGGGCGTCGAAGATGGAGGCCGCGAAGGCCTCGCGGGCGATGACGGCGGCGTCGAGCGCCGGGCTGGGCCGGAAGGAGGCGGGACAGGCTGACAAGACGGTCTCCAGAGGCGATAGGGGCGGCTGACGCGGATGAGGACGAGGCCTTCCTCTGCCATCCAGCAAGGTTGCGGCCAAGAGCCCTCCCGGCGCGCATCCGACCATTCGCCGACAGAGGATATAAAGACATCTTTATATCTTTGATTGCGCTTGGGCGCCGTCGCTGCTAAAGACCTGCTCGTCGTTCAAGCAGCTCGTTTGCAAGAACCACCCTTTTCAAGACCAGCAGGAGCACGCCCCGTGTCGAAGACCGATTACATCGTCAAGGACATCAGCCTCGCGGAGTACGGCCGCAAGGAAATCAACATGGCCCAGGACGAGATGCCGGGCCTGATGGCCATCCGCGAAGAGCACAAGGGCAAGTTCCCGCTCAAGGGCGCGCGCATCGCCGGCTGCCTGCACATGACCATTCAGACCGCCGTGCTGATCGAGACGCTGACCGAGCTCGGCGCCGATGTGCGCTGGTCATCGTGCAACATCTTCTCGACCCAGGACCATGCCGCCGCCGCGATCGCCGCGACCGGCGTGCCGGTCTTCGCCATCAAGGGCGAGACGCTGGAAGAATACTGGGAATACGTGCTCAAGACCGCGACCTGGGGCGACGGCGGCACGCCGAACATGATCCTCGACGATGGCGGCGATCTGACCATGCTGATCATCCTCGGCGCCGAGGCGGAAGCCGGCAAGGCCGAGTTCCTCGACAAGCCGTCCAATGACGAAGAGACGATCTTCTTCGCGCTGATCAAGCGCGAGCTGAAGGCCAATCCGGGCTGGTTCACCAAGACGCGCGACGCGATCAAGGGCGTCTCGGAAGAGACCACCACGGGCGTCCATCGCCTGTACGAGCTGGCCAAGGCCGGCCGCATGCCCTTCCCGGCGATCAACGTCAACGACTCCGTCACCAAGTCGAAGTTCGACAACCTCTATGGCTGCCGCGAGTCACTGGTCGATGCGGTGCGTCGCGGTACCGACGTCATGATGTCGGGCAAGGTTGCAGTCGTCGCCGGCTATGGCGACGTCGGCAAGGGCTCGGCTGCCTCGCTGCGCCAGGCCGGCTGCCGCGTCATGGTCACGGAAATCGACCCGATCTGCGCGCTGCAGGCGGCGATGGAGGGCTATGAGGTCGTCACCATGGAGGACGCCGCTCCGCGCGCCGACATCTTCGTGACCGCCACCGGCAACCTCGACGTCATCACCGTCGACCACATGCGCGCGATGAAGCACCGCGCCATCGTCTGCAACATCGGCCATTTCGACTCGGAGATTCAGGTCGCCGGCCTGAAGAACTTCAAGTGGGACAACGTCAAGCCGCAGGTCGACGAGATCGAATTCCCCGATGGCAAGCGCATCATCCTGCTCTCGGAAGGCCGCCTGGTGAACCTGGGCAACGCGACAGGCCACCCGTCCTTCGTGATGTCCTGCTCGTTCTCGAACCAGACGCTGGCCCAGATCGAGCTCTGGAACCACCACGCCAAATACGAGAACAAGGTCTACACGCTGCCCAAGCATCTCGACGAGAAGGTTGCGGCGCTGCATCTGGCCAAGGTCGGCGCCAAGCTGACCGTGCTCAACGACGCGCAGGCGAAGTATCTCGGCCTGGCCCCGACCGGCCCGTTCAAGCCCGAGCTCTACCGCTACTGACATCCGGCACAGCTGGAATCGGAAAGGCCCGGCGTTCGCGCCGGGCCTTTTCCTTTGTCAGGCCACGAGTCTTTTCGGCATCAGCCCCTACTAATAGACTGTTAGGGCCCAGTAACCGCTACGGCTTGATCGCGGCCGCCCCTCGGGCAAATGCCCTCAAATTTCGCCGAATTTACCGTCGATTAAGCACTTCCTGCCGGAGTCAGGGGGTGGGTAGAGTGGACATGATTCGGCCCCTCGCCTTCGCGCGAGCCGGATCGACACACAGTGATCGGTGTCGTGGCAAGCGTGCGTCGGTAGCTCTCAGGGCGGCGTCCCGCGCGGCGTGGCGCCGTCGGATGCCTGGATTTTTGCCTACCGGAACGCATTGTCGCGCCGGTAACTCGCGGCCCTGCGCCGCCTCGAGGAAGACGGACGCGGAATGAGACGGTCGAGCCGACAGGAACGGAGCAGTGGGGGCTGGCACCGGCACGCGCTCCTGCCGGGCCTTGCAGCCAGCCAGGCTCCTTCCATGGCCCTGGCACAGGCAGAATGGCTGGCCCCACTGCGCCCCGATCTGTTCAGCACCGGCGCGCTGTCAGTCGTGCTTGCGGGTCTTGCGGTCTTCGCCACCACCACGTCGCTGGTCTATGTGCGCGAGCGGGCCCGCTGGTACCGCCGCGAATCCGCCCTTGCCGGAGAACTCGAAGCGACACGCGCACAGCAGGATCGGCTTTCGGCCCTGCTCGCAGCCGATGCGCAGGTCGTCGTCAGCTGGAACGGCCGCGACGCCGAGCCGGTCTTCGAAGGCGACAGCGGTTTTCTTGGCGCACCCGGCGCAACGCTGGCCCTCGCCTACGGAGCGTGGGCGCCCCCCAGCGAGGCCAAGAAGCTCGAACTCGCGACGGACGCGCTGAAGGAGCGGGGCGAGTCCTTCGGCTTCACGCTGCGCAGCAAAGCGGGTCCCTTCATCGACGCCGAGGGTCGCCCCGTCGCGGGCCGTGCCGTGATCCGCTTGCGCGAAGTCAGCGGCGAGCGCGCCCAGGTTCTGGCGCTGCGCGCCGAACTGGAACGTCTCAGCGGCGACCACAAGGCGCTGGCCGGCCTGCTTGCCGGCCTGCCGCAACCGGCCTGGACACGTAACCCCGAGGGGCGGCTGAGCTGGTGCAACGCCGCCTATGCCCGGGCCGTCGAGGCCACTGAGGGCACTGAGGCGATCAAGAACGGACTCGAACTGCTCGACCGCAGCGAGCGCGAGGGCGCAGCCAGGGCGCGGCGCGAAGGACAGGTTTTCTCGACACGGGCGCCTGCCGTCGTCGCGGGCCAGCGCCGCACGCTGGACATCCTCGAAATGCCGACGCCGACCGGCTTTGCCGGCATCGCCACCGATATGAGCGAGCTGGAAGCGGTCCGGGCCGATCTGCAGCGCCAGATGGACGCGCAGGTGCGCACGCTCGACCGGCTCAAGACGGCGGTCGCCGTGTTCGACGCCTCGCAGCGGCTGGTCTATCGCAATCCCGGCTTCGAGACGCTGTGGTCGCTCGATCCCGGTTTTCTCGACGGCCATCCGCGCGACGGCGAGATCCTCGACCGGCTGCGCTCCGAACGGCGCCTGCCGGAGTTCGGCGACTACCGGAGCTGGAAGGCCGGCGTCCAGGCGGCCTATACCTCGACCCGCGCCAACGAAGACTGGTGGTATCTGCCCGACGGACGCACCATCCATGTCGTGGCGAGCCCCAATCCCCAGGGCGGCGTGACCTATCTGCTCGACGACGTGACCGAGCGCTTCACGCTGGAGTCACGCTTCAACGCGCTGTCCCGCACCCAGCGCGAGACCCTCGACTCGCTGCGCGAAGGCGTCGCCGTGTTCGGCTCCGACGGGCGGCTCAAGCTCTCCAACCCCGCCTTCGCGCAATCCTGGAAGATCCAGGCGGATCTCGTCGGCGCTGCCCCCCATATCGACGAGGTGGTACGGCTGTGCCGGCCGCTCTTCCCGGAGGACGAGATCTGGAGCGAGCTGAACAGCGTCATCACCGGCGTGCGCGATGCGCGCGAGGACTATGGCTGCCGGATGCAGCGGCGCGACGGCACCGTGCTCGATTGCGCGGCCGCGCCGCTGCCGGACGGAGCGACGCTGATTTCTTTTGCCGATGTGACGGCCAGCGTGAATGTCGAGCGCGCCCTGACCGAGAAGAACGAGGCGCTGGAGAAGGTCTCGCGGCTGCGCGAGGATTTCGTCCACCACGTCTCCTATGAGCTGCGCTCGCCGCTGACCAACATCATCGGCTTTGCCCAGCTGCTCGGCACGGAGGCGATCGGCGCGCTGAACGAGAAGCAGCGCGACTACACGTCGCATATCGTACGCTCCTCGGGCGCCCTGCTCGCCATCATCAACGACATTCTCGATCTCGCCACGATCGACAACGGCGCGCTGACGCTGGAGATCGAGGAGGTCGATGTCGCCGAGACCATCGCCCAGGCGGCGGCGGGGCTGCATGATCGGCTGACCGGCAGCAAGCTTGAGCTCAAGGTCGAGATCTCGCCGCAGGCGGGACCGCTCCGTGCCGACGGCAAGCGGCTGCGCCAGGTCCTGTTCAACCTGATCTCCAATGCGATCGGCTTCTCGTCGCCGGGGCAGGCCATCACGGTCAGCGCCTCCCGCCACGGCGACAACGTCCACATCACGGTGGCGGATCAAGGCAGGGGTATCCCCGCCGAGGTCAAGGAGAAGGTGTTCGACCGCTTCGAGAGCCACTCGCTCGGCTCCAGCCATCGCGGCGTCGGTCTGGGCCTCTCGATCGTGCGCTCGATCGTCGAGCTGCATGGCGGCCGCGTCGAGCTCGACTCGGCGCCCGGACGCGGCACACGGGTCACGGCCGTATTCCCGTCCGAAGGCGCGCGCATGTCGGACGCGGCGGAATGACCGACGAGACCCGCAGGTCCGGCACGCACCGGCTCGTGCTGGGCGACGAGGCCGCGACCCTGCGGCTCGCCGCCGATCTCGCCGCCATCCTGCGGCCCGGCGACATCGTCGCGCTGTCGGGACAACTCGGCGCCGGCAAATCGCTGCTGGCACGCGCGATCCTGCGCGAGCTGGCGGACGACCCGACGCTGGAGGCGCCGAGCCCGACCTTCACCCTGGTCCAGAGCTACGAGACACCGCGCGGCGGCGTGCTCCATGCCGATCTCTACCGTGTGCGCTCACCCGACGAACTCGACGATATCGGCCTGGTCGAGGATCTCGACCTGCTGATCACGCTGGTGGAGTGGCCCGACCGCGCCGGCACGCGCCTGCCGGGCGGCCGCAGGCTGGACATCGTGCTCGATGTCGATCCTGCCAATCCCGAAACCGGGCGCATCGCCGATCTGTCCGGCGGCGTGCTCTGGCGCCAGCGGCTTTCGATCGCGATCGCGACGCGCCTGCTGATCGACGAGGCAGGCTGGGACGATGCCCGTCGTGACTACATGCAGGGCGATGCATCCAGTCGGGCTTATGAGCGCTTGACGAGACCAGACGGCAGCAGCGCCGTGCTGATGATTTCGCCGCAGCGTCCGGACGGGCCGGCGATCAGGCTTGGAAAGCCCTACAGCGCCATCGCCCACCTCGCCGAGAACGTCGATGCTTTTGTGGCGATGGATCGAGGCCTGCATTCGCTGGGCTATTCAGCGCCCGAGATTTACGCGCAGGACCTCGAGACAGGGCTGCTGCTGATCGAGGATCTGGGAACTGAGGGTGTGCTCGACGGCGAGGGAGCACCGATCCCCGAACGCTACGAGGCGGCAGCCCGCCTGCTCGCCGATCTGCACCGACACACGCTGCCGACGATCCTGCCCGTCACCGAAGGGCGCGACCATATCGTGCCCGATTTCGACCGCGGCGCGCTGGCGATCGAGACCGAGCTGATCCTGGAATGGTATGCGCCGCATATCGCGGGCGTGACGCTGCCGGCCGTCACGCAAGCGGAATTCACGCGGATCTGGAACCGGCTCTTCGACGAAATCCTGGAAGGGCCCGGCACCTGGACGCTGCGCGACTTTCATTCGCCCAACCTGATCTGGCTGCCCGCTCGCGACGGTCTCGCCCAAGTCGGCCTGATCGATTTCCAGGACGCGGTGATCGGCCACCCGGCCTATGATCTTGCCTCGCTCGGGCAGGATGCGCGCGTCGACGTGCCGGCCTCGCTCGAACTGCGCCTGCTCGCCGCCTATGGCAAGGCGCGGCGCGGCGACGATCCGGGCTTCGACCTCGCCGGCTTCGCCCGCGCTTATGCCATCCTCGGCGCCCAGCGCAACACCAAGATCGCCGGCATCTTCGCGCGCCTCGACAAGCGCGACGGCAAGCCGGCCTATCTCAAACACCTGCCGCGCATCGAGGCCTATCTGCGCCGCAATCTCGAACACCCGGCGCTCGAAGAGCTCAAGGGCTGGTACCAGGCGCATCTGCCGACGCTGTTTGCAGACGTTTGATCCGTCGACCGTCAGACCCTCCGCCTTCATCCCGGACAAGCGGCGAAGCCGCGCCGCTCTGGGATCCATCACAGGGCACGGCGGCACTCTATGATGGATCCCGGAGCTCCGCTTCGCTCCGTCCGGGATGACGCGCTGTGATGTCGATGGCGCGTGTTGCTGATACCATGCGTTGACCATGAGGGAGATTCGCGTGACACAAGCCAGCCCGACACCGATCCGCCGGGCGATGGTTCTCGCAGCCGGTCTCGGCCAACGCATGCGCCCGATTACCGACACGCTGCCCAAGCCGCTGGTGGCGATCGGCGGCAAACCGATGCTGGATCATGCGCTCGACCGGCTGGCGGAGGCGGGTGTGATCGATGCCGTGGTCAACGTCCATCATCTCGCCGCGCAGATCGAGGCGCATCTCGCCGCGCGGACGAGCCCTCGCGTGACGATCTCCGACGAGCGGGCGCTGCTGCTGGAAACAGGCGGCGGAGTTAGGAAGGCGCTGCCGCTGCTGGGCGCCGACCCCTTCTTCCATGTCAATTCGGATTCGCTCTGGAGCGAAACGGGTTGCTCCAACATGAGCGCCATGGCGCAAGCCTGGGACGCGGCCACCATGGACATGCTTCTGCTGCTGGCGCGCCGCGAGGGCAGCGTCGGCTTCGACGGGCGGGGCGATTTCTTTCGGGCCGAGGATGGGCTGCTGACACGGCGCGGCAGCGCTGAGAGCGCACCTTACGTCTATGCCGGCGTCGCCATCATGACGCCCGAACTGTTCGCCGACACCCCCGAGGGACCGTTCTCGCTCAACCTGCTGTTCGACCGGACGATTACGACCGGGCGGCTGCATGGCATCGTGCTCGACGGCCAGTGGTTGCATGTCGGTACGCCGGACGCCATCGCCCCGGCGGAAGCCGCTTTCGCGGCAGCGACAGAGGTCCATGCCTGAGCTCAACCTCTTCACCATTCCGGCCGGCGCTCCGTTTCTGGAGGTGCTGGCGCAGGCGATGGTCGAGGGCCGCTTCGGCAGGATTCATGACCCCGATGATCCCGCCGCAATGGCGCGCACGACACTGTATCTGCCGACGCGACGGGCGGCGCGCGCCTTCGCCGCCTGCCTGTCAGACAGGCTCGGCGGGCGGCCGCTGCTGCTGCCGCGCATCATGCCGCTCGGCGATGTCGACGAGGCCGAGACAGCGCTGATCGGCGCTGGCGCCTTCGCGCAGGACCGACCTGTGCCGATCGATCCGCTGGCGCGGCGCATGGTTTTGACCAAACTCGTCGATGCCTGGGGCCGCAGCGCCAACCGCAGCCATCTCCGGCTCGATCCGTCGGAACCCTCGCTGGTGCCCGCGACGCTGGCGGAAGCCTATGGACTGGCCGGCGATCTCGCGGCCCTGCTCGACCAGATGCAGACTGAAGGCGTCTCGGTCGAACGGCTGGGACAGCTCGACGCCACGCGCTTCGACCGGATCTGGCAGCTCAATGCGAGCTTCCTCGCCATTCTCGGCGAAGCGTGGCCAGCCATTCTGGCCGAGCGCGGCGCCTGCGACACGGCCGATTTCCGCAACCGCATGCTGGCCGCCGAGCGCGAGCGGCTGCTGGCAGGCGCAGTCAACGGCCCGATCATCGCCGCCGGCTCGACCGGCACCGTGCCCGCCACGGCGCGGCTGCTCGCCGCCATCGTCCGGCTGCCGAACGGGGCCGTCGTGCTGCCCGGCCTCGATCTCGATTTGCCCGCACCGGACTGGGACGCCATCGCCAACGAGCCCGCTCCGTCTCATCCGCAGGCGGCGCTGCACCATCTGCTCGACACGCTGCAGGCGACACGCGCCGATGTGCGGCTTCTGGCCGAAGCGGACGCGCCACGCGCCGCCCGGTCGCGGCTGCTGCGCGAGGCGCTGCTGCCGGCCTCGGTGACACAAAGCTGGGCCGATCTGCGCGAGCGTCTCGACGATGGCGCGGCCGCACTCGGCTTCCACGATCTGCGCCTCGTCGAAACGGCCGATGAGCGGGAAGAAGCGCTGGCGGTCGCAGTCGCGCTGCGCGAGACGCTGGAGGAACCCGGCCAGCAGGCGGCGCTGATCACGCCCGATCGGGGCCTGGCCGAGCGTGTCACGGTCGAACTGAAGCGCTGGGGCGTCGAGGTCGATGATTCCGCCGGACTGCCGCTGGCGCGCTGGCCGGCGGGCTCGCTGCTGCGGCTGATCCTGGAGGCGGCGCTGGCGCAGATGACACCGTCCGCGATCGTGCCGCTGCTGGCGCATCCGCTCTGCCGCCTCGGCCTGTCGCGCGGACAAATCGAGCGTGGCGCCTGCGCGCTCGAGATCGGGCTGTGGCGGGGCGAAGCCGTCGGCCGGGGACTCGCGGGGCTGCATGAAAACCTCGGACATTGGACAAAGCTGCGCGAGGCGCGCCATGCGCCGGGCCCCCGACGCCGGCTGACCGAAACCGACGAGGCGGCAGCGACGCAGGTCCTCAACGCACTCGGCGGCGCGCTGTCGCCGCTGCTGGAGGTGCTGTTTCTGGAAGAGCCCACCCTGGTCCGGGTGACGCTCGCGGCGCGAGCCGCGCTCGACGCCGTCAGCGCCGACGAGGAGGGCCGACCGCGTGCCTTCGCGGGCCATGATGGCGAGGCGCTGGCCGGTCTGTTCGACGATCTCGACGCAGCCCAGCCCGACATGCCGGCAGGCGGGCGGCCACGCGATTTCGTCGCGATCCTCGACGGGCTCCTGGCCGAGCGCGTGGTGCGGCGGACAGGCGGCGGCCATCCGCGCGTCAAGATCTGGGGCCTGCTCGAAGCCCGCCTGCTGGAGGCCGACCATGTCGTCCTGGGCGGGCTGAACGAGACGGTCTGGCCGCCGGAGACGAAGACGGATTCCTTCATCAACCGGCCGATGCGGGCGGAACTGGGCCTGTCGCCGCCGGAACGGCGCATCGGCCAGACGGCGCATGATTTCGTCATGGCGCTGGGCGCTCGCCGCGTGACGCTGACCCGCGCGCGCAAGGCCGGCGAGGCCGAGACGATCGCCTCGCGCTTCTGGCAGCGGCTGAAGGCGGTGACGCCGGAGCCCGTCTGGACGGAGGCGCTGGCTCGCGGAGCGCGGTTGACGCAGATGGCGGCCGCGCTCTCCGCCCCCGCCGACGTTCGGCCCGTCGCACGGCCGGCACCACGACCGCCGCGGGCGCTGCAGCCGCGCTCGCTCAGCGTCACCGACGTCGAGACGCTCTATCGCGACCCCTACCAGATCCATGCCCGCAGAATCCTGAAGCTCGACGCCCTCCAGGCGTTGGTCGAGGACCCCACAGCGCAGGATCGCGGCAGCCTGTTGCACGACATCGTCGAGACCTTCGCAAAAACCTATCCCGAGCACTTGCCGGCAGACGCGCTCGGGCAACTGATCGCGATCGGCGAACTGAAGTTCCAGGCCTTCGCGGACACGCCGGAGGTGCGGGCGTTCTGGTGGCCGCGCTTCCTGATCACCGCTGGGCATTTCATTGGCTGGGAACAGCGGCGGCGTGCCGATATCGCCCGGATCGGCGTCGAACTTGCGACAGGAACCGAATTCACTCTGGCTGATGGTTCGCGGTTCCGCCTGAGCGGCCGGGCCGACCGGGTCGAGCTGACGCGGGCGGGCGCCTTGCGGATCATCGACTTCAAGACCGGGGCGCCGCCGAGCAAGGCGCAGGTCGAGAAGGGCTTTGCGCCGCAGTTGACGCTCGAGGCGGAACTCGCCGCACGGGCTGGCTTTCCGCCGCTGGCCGGGCCGACGCCCGTCGCGCAACTGGTCTATCTCAAGCTCCATCACGACCCAAAGGGTTGGACCAAGGACAAGCCGCTGGACTTCGATGGCGAGCCGCTGGCGGATGTCGCGGCGCGCCATCTCGATCGGCTGCTGGCGCATCTCGACGCGTTGCGGAGCGGACGCGAGGCCTTCGTGTCGCGCAGGGCGCCGGACTACATCAAATACGCCTCGCCTTACGACCATCTGGCGCGCGTCAAGGAATGGTCGGCCGCCTCCGAGAGTGACGAAGGGGGCGAGCCATGAAAGACGGCTGGATCGTTCCGCCGCTGACGAACCAGCGCCAGTCGCTGGCGGCGAACCCGCGCCTCAGCGCCTGGGTCTCGGCCAATGCCGGCTCGGGCAAGACGCATGTGCTGGTCAACCGCGTGCTGCGGCTGCTGCTCGACGGCGTCGCACCCAGTCGGCTGCTCTGCATCACCTATACCAAGGCCGCCGCCGCCAATATGGCGAACCGGGTCTTCGCCGCGCTCAGTGCCTGGGCGACGATGACCGAGGACGATCTCGTCGACACGCTGACGAAGCTGACGGGTGACGCGCCCTCGCCCGAACAGCGCGCGGATGCGCGGCGGCTGTTCGCGCAGGCTCTGGAGACACCGGGCGGCCTCAAGATCGAAACCATCCACGCCTTCTGCACGCGCGTGCTGCAATCGGCGCCGTTCGAGGCCAATGTGCCGCCGCGCTTCGACGTCGCCGACGACCTCGCCCAGGCTGAGATGCTGCGCGAGGCGCGGCGGGACCTGCTGGCGGCGGTTGCGGCAGCGCCGGACGGCGCCGAGGCGCGGGCGCTCGATCTGCTCGCCCGCCAGGCGGCGCAGGACACGTTCGATGCGATGATGCAGGAGGCGTTGCGCCAGCGCGCCCTGTTCAACGACGAAGACGGGCGCGCCCGCGATCCGGACGAGATGCTGAATGGCATCGCAGGCGTGCTCGGAATTAAGCCCGATCTTGCGGCGGAGACGGTGCGGAGCGGCTTCGAGCACTGGCTGGCCCATGCCTCGGGCATGGCCGACCTAGTGGAGGCCCTGTCAGGCGGATCCAAGACGCAGAAGGACGCCGCCGAGATCTTACGGCGCGCGCTGGCCGGCAAGGGCGACGATCCCGTCGATCTCTGCCGATCGGGGCTGCTGACCAAGGCCCAGGCGGTTCATGCCGATGTGCGTGGGCGATCCGACAAGACACGCCTGCCGCCTGCTGCCAGCGCGACGCTCGACATCCTGGAAACGGAACTGTGCGGCGCCATCGACCGCCTCAACGCCATCGCCATCCGCGACCGCAGCCATGCGCTGGCGCTGCTGGTGACCCGGATGCTCGCCTCCTATCAGCGCCAGAAGAGCCAGCGCTCGCTGCTCGACTATGACGACCTGATCGCCAGGACACGCTCGCTGCTGACGCGTGTCGAGGCCGTCTGGGTGCTCTACAAGCTCGATGCCGGCATCGACCACATCCTGCTCGACGAGGCGCAGGACACCAGCGAGGCGCAATGGACGATCCTGCGCAAGCTCGCCGAGGAGTTCAGCGCCGGCGCCGGCGGGCGCGCGGAGAGCCCGAGGCCGCGCACGGTCTTCGTCGTCGGCGACGAGAAGCAGTCGATCTACGGGGTTCAGG
>QBLV01000055.1:0-14005 GCA_003241815.1 Hyphomicrobiales bacterium
TGATGAAGCGTGCCGGCGGCCGCGTCATCCTGAACCTCGCCCCGGCCGGCGTCCCGGCAGACGACCTGCTCGGCTGCCTCGACGTGCTCGTCGTCAATGAACATGAGGCGCTGGTGCTGGCGCAGTCCCTGGGCTGGCCGGAGAGTGAGCCCGACGAGATCGCCCGGCGCTGCGACGCTGAGCGCGGCATCGCCTGCATCGTCACGCTCGGGGCAGCCGGTGCCGTCGGCTGGCATGGCGGCGTCTGCCGCAGGCTTGCCGCGCCTGCGGTCGCGGTCGTGGACACGGTCGCGGCCGGTGACAGCTTTACGGGCGCCTTCGCTGCGGCGATGTCCGTCGGCTATGGCTTTTCCGGAGCGCTTCAGCGCGGTCTTGCGGCCGGTTCGCTCGCCTGTACCGTGGCCGGTGCGCAACCCAGCGTGCCCCGCAGCGAGGCCATCGAGGCGCTGGTCGGGCAGTCGTTTCTCTAGCGCCTGCCTCCCTCTGGTGCCCCGACCATCATCGTCTCGCGGAACGTGGCAATCCGGCGTTAAGCCTGTTCGCGTCTGGAGGCACCAGAGCAGGCAATATGGCGTAATCCGAGCATGCGCCTTCACTCTTCCGCAGGGACCGGGCGGGCATCGTTTCCGAAAGGTCA
Organism: Hyphomicrobiales bacterium; assembly: GCA_003241815.1. GTDB lineage: Bacteria > Pseudomonadota > Alphaproteobacteria > Rhizobiales > Beijerinckiaceae > Allobosea. The sequence goes on from QBLV01000055.1 coordinate 638, forward strand.
ACGGCAGGGACACGGTCGCGATGGCGCAAAGACCGATCATCTGGGCGCTCGGCGTCGTCGCCATGGCGTCGTTGAGCGCGCTGGGTTACGGCCCTCGGCTGGCCCGTCTCGTCGGCATGGACGAGGCGCCGAGCGCGGCCTTAGTCACCACCTCGACTCCATCCGGGACCGCCCGCACTGAAGCCGGCAAGGTCGGTGCCTACAAGCCGCCGGAACCGCCGATCCTGACCGTCGCCGCCGACTATCGCGGGCACTATGTCGTGCATCCCTCGGTCGACAATTTCCGCGTCAAGATGCTGGTCGATACCGGTGCGAGCCTCGTCGCGCTGACTGCGGCCGACGCCCGCGCTCTGGGAATTCGACTGTCCTCCTCCGACTACAAGATGTCCTTGAGCACCGCCAACGGCACCGTCCGTGGTGCCCGCGTCAACCTGCGCGAGGTCAGGCTCGGCTCGATCCTCGTGCGCAATGTCGAGGCAGTCGTCCTTCCGGAGGGCGCGCTCTCAATGAGCCTGCTCGGCACCTCATTCCTCGGCAAGCTTAGGGGCTACGAGGTCCAGACCGGCCGCATGGTCCTGCGCGGCTGAGCCGCGCGCCTGATGAATCCCGATCCCCGACAACTCACCGACCCACCGTCATGGCGGTCGACGGCACCTTGGGATTGGTCAGGGCCGCCGTCGAACAAGCCGGAACTCGTCGTCTTCAAGAGCCCGGTCTCCGAAGCGCGCATGCGCGACATGGTTGCAGCCATCGATGGCGTGCTGCGCCAGAACCCCGGAAGTCGGCGCCTACAACCAGACCATCTGAACCGGCGGACGCTGAAGGGCTTTCTCAGCTGAAGCCGGGGCACATCGCCACGCCCGAGCGCTCGACCTGCTCGATGCTGGCCGTGCCGCCGGCCTTGCCGAGGCGCGGGCGCATGTAGATCGGCGAGCCGCCGATGGTGAACGCGCCGCCCTTGATGATCCAGCCGACGACCGGCGTGAAGTCGTAGCTCGCCTGCGCCATCATGATCGACGTGTTGGCGAGACGCACATCATCCGGGACGGTGACCGTCGTCCCCCGCGCGAACTTGGTCGAGTTGCGCTCCTCGCTCCAGCACACCCTGGCGACGCGGGCGCTGTCGATCACGATGTGGTGGACCGACATCTTCGGCACCACGACAGTGTACGGCATCATCACGGTCTGGGCCGCGTCGAAGATGTTGCTCATCTCGGTGTTCGAGATGGTGCTCGCCTGCGACGTCAGATCGACCAGCGAGCGTGACAGCTGGGTGACCTTGCGGTCGATCATGACGGCCTGGCCGGTTTCGACGATGCCGAAATAGATCGCCAGCATGGCCGGCAGGATCATGGCGAATTCGACGGCCGCCACGCCGCGACGATTGCCGCTGAACCGTCGGGTCAGGAGTCGCAGCGCGGCCCGGTTGCGCCTTGCCGAGAATGCGCGGATCATCGGGAATCTCATGTTGCGGGGACGTTGAAGGGCTCGGTCCGGAACGTCGTGGACGCGACGATCCCACGCCGGCCGTTGCCGATATTGGCGAGGCTCGAGCTCCACTGGCTGAAGTACAGCGAATATTCCAGCACGGCGCGAACGACAACGATCTGGCTCGGTTGGGGCTGGTTGAAGCCGAACCCGGTCGTGTTCAGCCCGCCGCCCGCGATCGGGTTGCTGGCATCGATGCCCGTCCTGGCGCCGGCGAAGGAGGAATAGGTCCGGACATCGATGGTCAGCTTCGAGCAATCGACCATGGTCGTCGCCGCAGCGCAGACGTCTTCGCGGAATTTGGTGGTGTTCTGCGGCCCCGTGCCCGCATAGCGGGTTTGCGACTCGCCGGTGAGAAGCTTGCGCGAGGTCTGGGACACCGCTTCTTCGAGAACCTGGCTGGTCCAGAACATCAGGGCCGTTTCCATGATCGCGGCCAGCAGGATCAGAAACGGAAATGCGATGAAGGCGAACTCGACCGCGGTCGCGCCGTCCTGCGAGCGGCGGAAGCGGGCGAGCAGGCGAGTTCGCCGGGGGGGCGCGGGCTTTGCTGCAACAGCGGTGTCTGTTTCGGTTGCGATCTGGGGAGGTGTCATGCGCCCTGGCGTCCGGTTGTCACTTCGCCGATCCTCGCCGCAGGCAGTCGGGCCAGCTGTCGCCGGGCCGTTGGCGGGCACGGCGTCGCCCGACCACGGCTTCAAGTCATAGCGTCAAAGGATTTCCGATCCGTTAGGGGGGCACCCGGCCCGGTCGAGACGCCTTTAGGATATCGTTCACCCTGCCGGGCCTGGCGTGGGCAGGCGGCAGACGGCCCCCCGGACTCGTAGAAGAGAGCAGACTTGCCCGTCCCCCGACTTGCGCGTCTCAGGAGCGGAATCGCGCGCAATGGAGGCGGCGAGTGCCTCAGCGCCTCGAGGCGCCGAGCGCAAAGCCATTGCGCGTCGCGGCCTGCGCGCCGACCTCGCTGAAAAATCTCGTGGCGTCGCCGAGCTGCGCGGATGGCTGGCAGGTCGGCGTGCAGGAATAGCTTTCCCGCTCGAGCCCGCGCTGAACCGTCATAACCGAATCGGAATCAGCGCCCACGCGCACGAGCGATTCCGCCAGCAGCGCGCCGCTCGCGTCGAGCGCGATCAAGTTGGTGACGCCGAAGCTCTTGCCGGTGACGACCATCACGCCGTTGCGCTGGACCGCGACATCCGCGATGGCAGGGTTCCCGATGATCACGGTCTGCGCCTTCGCCGGCAGCCTGATGACCTTGGCGTGATCGACCATGACGATCACGCTGTCGAGCTTGGTCGTTTCGATCCTGGTCGTCTGGGGAGCCGCGCCGGCAGGTGTCGCACTTGCGGCCAGGATCAGCCCGCATGCTGCGGCGGCAAGCAGGCATTCCGCCCAGAGCGAGCGTCGGCAGACACCCCGTGCTGCGACCGAGAGAGTGGACATGGCGGTGCCTCAAGATTTCCGACAAGGGTAGGAAAGCGCAAAATGATGAATCAAACGCTAATCCGATCGCGCCGATGGGTTTGACCGGCGTTGGCAACGGGTGACGAAGAGAGAGATGTCGGTCCCGGAACGCTGGCGAGAGACCGGATCGATGCGGTTTCGCAGGTTTTATGTCAGTTTACGTGGTTGTTATATTAGGAATGACTTGTATTGATTTTCGTAGATGGGAATTCTTGCTTCCAGGGATTGCGTAAAGTCAGCGTTAACCATCGAAACGATGTTACGCAAATGGGGCGAATTCTTCTATCGGCTTAACCGATCGGCAAGGTGGGCGCGGTAATGTCCAGATGTCGCTGACCGAAGCCGCTTCAGAGCGAAGGCAGCTGTCAAACCGTGGTTCTAAAGGAGTTTCACATGACCAACGTCTTCGCTCGCTTCGTCAAGGATGAGTCCGGCGCCACCGCCATCGAGTACGGCCTGATCGCCGCCCTGATCGCCGTCGTCTGCATCGGCGTCTGGACGCAGGTCGGCACTTCGCTCTCGGCCAAGTTCACGGCCATCAATACCGGCCTCAAGTGAGATCGCCGCAGGCGCTCCCGCGCCTGCGACTCTCGACACCGAAACGCCCCGGCTGGTCCGGGGCGTTTTGATATGAATACAGCGCTCCGGGTCGGCTGGAGTGATTGGGTTGCGGTAAGGGTTTGGTGAGGCGCTTTGCGCCATCATCGCCCGATACGCCACCGTCCGGCGCGCCGCCGATCTCGAAGGGACGTCATGTCGCTCCCGCTCATCGCCCTGCTTTTTGTCTTCCCGGCCGCCATGGCTTACGCGGCGGCCAGCGACCTCGTCTCGATGACGATTTCGAACCGGCTCTGCCTCCTGCTGCTGGCAACCTTTGTGGTCTGCGCCGCGATGCTTGGCCTCGGCTGGGCCGAATTCGGCTGGCATCTGGCCGCCGGCGGTCTCGTGCTCGCCATCTGCTTCGGGATGTTCGCCGCAGGCTGGATTGGAGGCGGCGATGCCAAGCTTGCCGCAGTCACGGCGCTCTGGTTCGGTTTCGACCAGCTGATGCCCTATCTGACCATCGCGGCCCTGGGCGGCGGCGTGCTGACGTTCGCCATGCTCAAGCTCCGGTCGGCCCCGCTGCCGGAACTGGCGAGCGGCTGGTCCTGGGCACGTCGCCTGCATTCGCCGAAGGAAGGCGTGCCCTACGGCATCGCGCTCGCCTTCGCCGCCCTGCTCGTGCTGCCCGAAACCGCCCTCTGGCGTGCCGCGATCGGGATCTGAAGGCGGCATCCCCCGAACCACGGATGCGAAAAAAAGATACGTCCGATTAACCATAAGTTGACGACTCCTGCCGCACGATCCTCGTCGAGAGCCAACTGGGTTTGGCTGAGGGTCAGTCGTCATGAGTCCCGCCCGTATCATCATTCTCCTGGTCGCGTTGGCCGCCGGCGTCGGTGCAGCGATGCTGATCAGCAAGCCATCGCAGGCGCCCGCTCCGGTCGCGCAGCTCGAGGCGGCACCGACCGTCCCGGTTCTCGTGGCCGCTGCGGACATTCCGGTCGGCAACGTCGTCACCGCCAATGATATGCGCTGGCTGGACTGGCCTGTGGCCAGTGTGCCCGCCGGCGTGGTGCGCCAGGACGAGGCCCCTGCCGCCGAGCAAGAACTCATTGGTCAGGTCGCGCGCTACGGCATGCTCGTCTCGGAGCCGATCCGGCGGGAGAAGTTGATCAAGACCGATGGTACCGGCTTTCTGTCGGCCGTGCTGCCGTCGGGAATGCGCGCCGTCGCGATCTCGACCGACAGCCGCGGCGCCAACACGGCCGGCGGCTTCATCCTGCCCAATGATCGCGTCGATGTGATCGTCACCATGAAGGGGCCTTCGGTCGAGGGAGAGGGCGAAGCCTTCCTGAGCGAGACCATTCTGCAGAATCTGCGGGTGCTCGCCATTGGCCAGAACGTCCAGGAACGCAATGGCGAAAAGGTGGTGATCGGCGAGACCGCGACCCTCGAAGTCGATCCCGGCCAGGCCGAGACGCTGTTTCGTGCCCAAAAGATGGGGACCCTGTCGCTGTCCCTGCGCAGCCTGAAGGATGCAGGCCAGATCGTAAAAGGTCCCGGCGCCTCCGAAGGGAGCATGACGATTGTCAAATACGGCGTCACCATGAGGAGTGCGAACCAGTGAACCGGGAACGTATCGTCCTCTCCGCCATCCTCGCCCTCGTTCTGACGGGCGAGGCAGTTGCCCAGTCCGGCAGCCCCGCGCCGGTCCTGAACGTCGGCACGAGCGAGCACGCCATTGCCCGCAAGCTCGACCTGTCGATCGGCCGTTCGCTGATCGTCGAGCTGCCGCGCGACGCCAAGGAGGTCTTCGTCGCCAATCCGAAGGTCGCCAATGCCGTCGTCCGCTCCGCCCGCAAGCTCTTCATCATCGGCATCGCCGACGGCCAGACCACGATGTTCGTCATCGACGGCGAAGGCCGCCAGATCACGGCGCTGGAGATCGAGGTCGGGCGGGACTTGAACGTGCTGCGCCAGACGCTGCGCACGGCGCTTCCCAGGGCTCAGATCGAGATCAAGCCTGCCGGCAACTCGATTTTGCTGATCGGCAATGTGGCCAACGCCTCCGAAGCGACCCAGGCGGTCGACATCGCCAATGCTTTCGTGGGTCAGGCTGGCGGCTTCTTCTCGTCGGCCAAGGGCGCCGTCATCAATTCGCTGACGATCCGTGGTCGCGACCAGGTCATGGTCAAGGTCGTGGTGTCAGAGGTCTCGCGCAAGGCGATCAAGCAGCTCGGCATCAACTCGACCGGCGAGTGGAAGCTCGGCAACTTCTCGATCACGCCGTCCATCGACAATCCGTTCCCGCTGCAGCCGCAGCAACTCGCGGCGACGGCGATCGGCGCAGGCGTCGGGAACTCGACGAATTTCACCTTGCGCGCGCTGGAGCGGGCCGGTCTTTCGCGCGTGCTGGCGGAGCCGACAGTGACCGCGATTTCCGGCGAGAGCGCCAAGTTCACCGCCGGTGGCGAGGTCCCGGTGCCGAAGGGACAGACCTGCTCGTTCGATCTCGTCGGCCGGCAGACCTGCCAGTTCCAGATCGAATACAAGCCGATCGGCGTCGCGCTGAACTTTACGCCGATCGTGCTGTCGGACAACAAGATCAGCATGCGGATCGCTACCGAGGTGACGGAGCTCGATTTCGAGAATCAGCTGCGTCTCAGCGGTTCCAACCAGGAAGCGCTGAACACTCCGGCTTTCCGCGTCCGCAAATCCGACACGACCGTCGAGCTTCCCTCGGGCGGCACGCTGGCGACGGCGGGCCTGATCCAGCGCGTCTCCAAGCAATCGATCAACGGCTTCCCCGGTCTGATGAACCTGCCGATCATCGGCGTGCTCTTCCGCTCCCGCGACTACCAGCGTGAGGAGACCGAACTGATGATCACCGCGACGCCCTACATCGCCAGGCCAATGGAGCCCAACCAGGTCCAGCGGCCCGATGACGGCTTCGTCGATGTCCATGACGCGCAGGCCATCCTGCTCGGGCGCCTGAACAAGATCTACGGAAGCGGCGGCGGACCGCAGCCGCAAGCCTACAAGGGCCGCGTCGGCTTCATCGCCGACTGATGGCGGAAGTGCCTGACGGTGAAGTTGCACGCGCAAGGGATGGCGAGACCATGACGGCTCGATCACAGAAGACCATGTTCCGCCACGCCGGCCTTGGCATCGTCCTGGCTGCGGCGACGATGCTCGGCGCCTGCGCCAGGCAGGGCGATCTCACCAGCTCGCAAGCCCCCGTCGATGTGCGTCAGCGCCATCCGATCGTGCTGCGTGACGCGCCGCGCTCGCTCGATGTCTTCGTCGGGCGCTCGGGTGGTGGGCTCGATGCCCGCCAGGCCGAGGATGTCGCCGATTTCGCTCAGGAGTACCGCCGTTCGGGCAAGGGCGGTCTTGTCGCCCAGGTTCCGATGGGAACGCGGCGTGAAATGGCGGCCCATGACACGCTCAACGGCATCCGCGCGGCGCTGTCGCGAGGCGGCGTGCCGGGAACGGCGCTGTCGGTGCGGACCTATCCCGTCGCCGATCCGGGCCTCGCCTCGCCGATTCGTCTGACCTTCGCCTCGCTTCAGGCAGGCCTGCCGCATGATTGCGGGCAGTGGCCGGCCGATACCGGCGTCTCGAGCATGAAGGAGGGCATGACGAACGAGCCCTACTGGAACTTCGGCTGTGCCAGCCAGGCGACCCTGGCCGCGCAGGTGGCAGACCCGATCGATCTCGTCCGCTCCCGCAGCGAGGGCCGTCCCGACATCGCCAAGCGCATGGGCGCGATTGCCAAGATTCGCGACGGCAAGGATCCGTCGACCCAGTACCGGCAGGAAACGCCGCAGATCAATTCGTCGGTCGGAGGCCGCTGATGAGCGCCGGGCAGGACTTCGAGACGCGGGCGGGCGGTGCTGCGGCCGAGGAGGTCGTCGCGCCGCTTCCGCGCATCACCTTGCAGGCCTTTTGCGAGACGCCGGCAGTCGCCGCGACGATGCAGGCGGCCATCGCCGACCGGCGCATGGACAAGGCGCATGCACGGGTGCAGATGGGCGGACCGGCCGCCGCGGTCGAGGCCTTCCGCGCGGCGCCGACCCCCAACATCATCGTGCTCGAGACGGTCTCCGACCCCGCCGCCCTTGTCGGCCATCTCGACCAGCTTTCCGAGAGCTGCGATGCCGGGACCAAGGTCGTCGTCATCGGCCACGTCAACGACGTCCAGCTCTACCGCGACCTGATCCGCCGCGGCGTCAGTGAATATCTGATCGCGCCTCTGGGCACGCTCGATGTGCTGCGCACGCTGTCTGAGCTTTATGTTTCGCCGGGGGCCCGCAATCTCGGCCGCATCATCGCGGTGATGGGCGCCAAGGGGGGCGTCGGCGCCTCGACCGTGGCCCACAACGTCGCCTGGGCGATCGCCCGCAACCTCGACGCCTCGACGGTGATCGTCGATCTCGACATCGCCTATGGCACCGCCGGTCTCGACTTCAACCAGGATCCGCCGCAGGGCGTCGCCGAGGCCGTCTTCGCCCCGGAGCGCCTCGATGCCAACATGCTCGACCGCCTGCTCTCGCGCTGCAGCGACAATCTCGCGCTGCTGGCCGCGCCCGCAATGCTCGACCGCACACTGGACCTGCCGGAGGATGCCTTCGAGCAGCTCTTCGACCTGCTGCGGACCACCGTGCCCTGCGTCGTCCTCGATGTGCCCCATGTCTGGAGCGGCTGGGTCAGGCGCGCTTTGATCAGCGCCGACGAGATCGTGGTGGTCGCCGGCCCGGAGCTCGCATCGCTCAGGAACGCCAAGAACCTGATCGACCTCGCCCGCGCCAACCGGCCCAACGATTCCGGCGCGAGACTGGTGCTGAACCAGGTCGGCATGCCCAAGCGGCCGGAGATCGATGCGGCCGAGTTCGCCAAGGCGCTCGGCGTCGAGGTCCTCACCTCGATTCCCTTTGATGCACAGCTCTTCGGCACCGCCGCCAACAACGGCCAGATGATCGCCGAGGTCCAGCCCGGCGGCAAGATCGCGGAGGCTTTCGTGCAGATCGCCAGCTCGTTGACCGGCCGTGGCGAGGCCAAGCGCGGCAAACGCAGCCTGTTCGAGCCGCTTGTCGCCAAACTGCGGCGCAAGGCCTGAACGATGCGACGTCACCGGGCCAGGGTCGCGGTTTGGGACTGCGTGAACGCGGCTGGGTCGGCTACGCGGCTCGATGCCGCGAAAGAGGGTTGAGATGTTCGGAAAGCGATCTCCCGGCGGAACTGCCGCACCGGCCCTGGTCCTGAAGACGCCGGCCCCCGCCGCTCCGTCGCGTCAGCCCGAGCCGCCGCCACTCGCCGCCGATACGCGCCGGTCGCCGCCGCCTGCTGCGCCCACCGAGCAGCCGCGCTCGGACGACTACTACCAGATGAAGAGCATGATCTTCGGCGCGCTGATCGAGGCGATCGACCTGTCGCAGCTCGCCAAGCTCGACGGTGAATCGGCGCGCGAGGAAATCCGCGACATCATCAACGAGATCATCTCGCTGAAGAACGTCGTGCTGTCGATCGCGGAGCAGGAAGAACTGCTCGACGACATCTGCAACGACGTGCTCGGTTATGGCCCGCTCGAGCCGCTGCTCGCTCGCGACGACATCGCCGACATCATGGTCAACGGCGCCACGCGCACCTTCATCGAAGTCGGCGGCAAGATCACGCTGACCAACATCCGCTTCCGCGACAACGCACAGCTGATGAACATCTGCCAGCGCATCGTCAGCCAGGTCGGTCGTCGCGTCGATGAAAGCTCGCCGATCTGCGACGCGCGCCTGGCTGACGGCTCGCGCGTCAACGTCATCGCCCCGCCGCTGGCGATCGACGGCCCCGTGCTCACCATCCGCAAGTTCAGGAAGGACAAGCTGACGCTCGATCAGCTCGTGAAGTTCGGCGCGATCTCGCCGCCGGGCGCCGAGATCCTGAAGATCATCGGCCGCGTCCGCTGCAACATCGTCATTTCGGGCGGTACCGGCTCGGGCAAGACCACGCTGCTCAACTGCCTGACGAACTACATCGACGAGGATGAGCGCGTCATCACCTGCGAGGACGCAGCCGAGCTGCAGCTGCAGCAGCCGCATGTGGTGCGCCTCGAAACCCGCCCTCCCAATCTGGAGGGCACCGGCGCGGTCACGATGCGCGACCTCGTCAAGAACTGCCTGCGCATGCGCCCGGAGCGCATCATCGTCGGCGAGGTACGCGGACCCGAGGCCTTCGATCTGCTGCAGGCGATGAATACCGGCCATGACGGCTCGATGGGCACGCTCCACGCCAACACTCCGCGCGAGTGCCTCAGCCGTATCGAATCGATGATCACGATGGGCGGCTTCACGCTGCCCTCGAAGACCCTGCGCGAGATGATCTGCTCGTCGATCGATGTCATCATCCAGGCCCAGCGCCTGCGCGACGGCTCCCGTCGCATCACCCACATCACCGAGGTGATGGGCATGGAAGGCGACGTCATTATCACGCAGGACATCATGAGCTACGAGATTCTCGGCGAGGACGCCAATGGCAAGCTGATGGGCCGTCACACCGCGTCAGGCATTGGCCGGCCTCGCTTCTGGGAGCGCGCGCGCTACTACGGCGAGGAACAGAGGCTCGCCACGGCGATCGACGCGCTCGATCAGGGCGAAGCCAATGCGGCCTGACGGCGCCGACAGGCCGGAGCGACGGCCATGGATCTGAGCTTCATCGCCATCGTGGCGCTGGCGACGGTTGCAGCCGGCGGCGTCACCTATGCGCTGTTTTATCCGCTGCTGAGCGGTGAGGCCCGCGCCGAGAAGCGCCGAAAGGAGTTCGCCTCGCCGGTGGCGGCGCGTTCCTTCGACCGTGAAGCGCAGGCAAAGGCCAAGCGCGGCCAGATCGCACAGAGCCTGAAGGACATCGAGAACCGTGAGAACGCGCGCAACAAGCTGACCCTCGAGCAGCGCATCTCGCAGGCCGGGCTCAGCTGGGACCGGCGGAAATTCTACATCGTCAGCGCGGCCCTCTCGCTTGGCACGGGGCTGTTGCTGTATGTGCTGAGTGGCGGCCCCGTACTGGGCGGAGCGGGCCTTTTGATCGGCGGCTTCGGCGTGCCGTTCTGGTTCCTGCAGCACAGCAGGAACCGCCGGCTGAAAAAGTTCGGCAATGAATTTCCCAATGCGATCGACGTCATCACGCGCGGCATCAAGGCCGGGTTGCCCCTGAACGACTGCCTGCGAATCGTCGCGACCGAGGCCGCCGAACCGGTGAAGACCGAGTTCCGCCTCATCATCGAGAGCCAGACGCTCGGCCTGCCGCTGAGCGATGCCGTCGCCAAGCTCTACGAGCGGATGCCTTGCGCCGAATCCAACTTCTTCGGCATCGTTCTGGCGATCCAGCAGAAGACGGGCGGCAATCTCTCGGAGACGCTGGGCAACCTGTCGAAGGTCATCCGCGAGCGCCGCAAGATGCGCGACAAGATCAATGCGGTCTCGATGGAGGCGAAGGCCTCGGCCGGCATCATCGCCTGCCTGCCGCCGGCAGTCGCGATCATGGTCTACCTGACCAGCCCGCGCTACATTGAGCTTCTGTGGATCACCCAGACCGGCAAGTTCGCGCTCGTGGCCAGTGCCATCTGGATGCTGATGGGTGTGCTGGTGATGCGCAAGATGATCAACTTCAACATCTGAGGCGGTAACGATGATCTCCCTGATCGCAGAAAAGGCCGGAGACAGCCAGTTTCTGCTGTCGCTGTTCGTCGCGATCGCGGCCGCCGCGACCATCCTCACGATCGCGATTCCGCTGACTGAAGGCTCAAGCCTTCAGAAGCGCATGAAAAGTGTCGCCGTGGAACGCGACAAGATCCGGGCCCGCGAGCGTGAACGGCTGAGCCGTCAAGGCGATCGGGTCTCGTTGCGCCAGGAGCCGAAGGAGTTCATGCGGCGCGTCGTCCACCAGTTCAAGCTGGGGGACTGGCTCGGAACCGAGACGGCAAAGAAGCAGCTCGCCATGGCCGGCTATCGCGGCCAGCAGGCCGAAGTCGGCTTCCTGTTCTTCCGGCTGGTGATGCCGATCGGGCTGTTCCTGTTCACGCTGTTCTACGTTTTCGTCCTGAACGACTTCGGCCAATCGACGATGATCAGGATCGCGATGTCGATCTTCGGCGCTTATCTCGGCATCAAGGCGCCGGAGATCTTCCTTTCCAACCAGATCAGCAAGCGCCAGCTCTCGATGAAGATGGCGTTCCCCGATGCGCTCGACCTGCTGCTGATCTGCGTCGAGTCCGGCATGTCGATCGAGCATGCCTTCCGCAAGGTCTCGACCGAGATCGGCGGCCAGTCCGTGCCGCTGGCCGAGGAGTTTGCGCTCTGCACCGCCGAGCTTTCCTATCTTTCCGAGCGCCGCCAGGCCTATGAGAACCTCGCCCAGCGTACCGGACTGGAAGGCGTCAAATCGGTCTCGACGGCGTTGATCCAGGCCGAGCGCTACGGCACCCCGCTGGGCACCGCGCTGCGCACGCTGTCGCAGGAAAGCCGCGACCAGCGCATGATGGAGGCCGAGAAGAAGGCCGCCTCCCTGCCGCCGAAGCTGACCGTGCCGATGATCCTGTTCTTCCTGCCGGTCCTGTTCATCGTCATTATGACGCCCGCAGTGATCCAGGTGATGAAGCTCGATTGAGGGTGGGGCAAGCGCTGTGGAGGCGTTGGCCTTTTGGCGCGTCTCCACTGAATCCGTGCGACCCTTGCCTGAGGATCGCGCGGCAGCCCGGATCTGGAAGATGCCCCAGTGACGCTCTGTAGCCGGCTGGACCATTGTTGAGCCCAGCAACCGTCGGCGGCAATCAGGGATGAGGGCGGGAAAACGAGATGCGCCGCGCGCAAGGGGCATCACGGCTGAGCTGCGAAACAGGGTCGAGCAGGGGGGTTCTAACTCTCGCTCAGCCCTGCGGCGCGGCCGAGTCGGCCGTCGCCGCCGTGGCGCCCCGGGACTTGGCCTTCGACCCACCGGTCTTGAGCATCTCCCAGCTGTTCTGCTGGCTGACGCTACGCTTGAGATAGGCGATCGTGGCCGCGGCCTCGGCCGGGCTCTGGTCCTGTCGCGCCAGCGTTTCGGCTTCGGCGAAGCGGCCCTGCAGGCCGAGCACCAGCACCAGGTTCTGGCGCACGCGGGGATCGCCGCCGCCAGCGGCCGCTGCTTCGCGCAGCACGCGTTCGGCCTCGGGCAATTGCCTGGAGAGGGCCAGCGACAGGCCGAGATTGGAGAGAACGGTCGGCTCGCCCGGCGCGATCTTGAGCGCCGCCTGATAGATCTGCTGTGCGCGAGGATGCTCTCCGAGCTGGTCGGCCACGGTGCCCTGCGCAGACAGGATGCGCCAGTCCGGACGCTCCGGGGAATGCGCCCGCGAGAGCACCTCGTCGGCTTCCTTGAGGCGGCCGTTATCGGCAAGCGAGCGCCCATAGGCGCCCAGCATCGCGCGATCGTTGGAATGAGTCAGGACGGCGTTCTGCAGCACGGCGAGCGTCTGCGCGTTCTGGTCGAGCCCACGCAGCGCGCGGGCATAATAGAAGGCGGCGTCCCGATCTTTCGGATTGGCGTCGTAGCGCTTGCCCCAGCGTTCACTCTCGGCATGCCAGTCGGCCGATGTACGCGGCTGCGCCGTGCTCTTTCCGATCGAGCCGGTGATGTCGCCGAGTCCCCCGCGGCCCTGGCAGCCGGCCAGCGCCAGCGCGGCAAGGCCGACGGCCAGGCCGAGGGCCGGGCGCGACAGCCGGCGCGAGCGGGATGCTGGCGCGAGTGCTGGCGAAAGTGCTGGGTGACTGGAAGTCATGGGTCGCATCGCCTCGCCACGATGGAAGATCTGGTCGCTCCGGTGATAAAACGTTAACCCTAACGCAT
>QBLV01000055.1:14015-15951 GCA_003241815.1 Hyphomicrobiales bacterium
ATTCTTAACCGGCTCCCGCCGCACCCTCCGATCAGGTATCCGACCATCGTGCACAGCCTCATCGTTCAAGCCTCGGCGCCCCAGGCGTCAGCCGCCATTCCGGTCCATTGCGTTTCGAAAGCGGGGCTGGCAGGGCTGCTGGCGGAGTTGGCCCCACTCGCGCGGCGCTTTGCGGAGGCGCAGGGATTTTCCGCCTCGGTCGGCCAGCATCTGGTTCTGCCGAATGAGGCGGGCGCCATTGTGGCCGTTCTGCTCGGCGTCGAGGCGGCTGATGCACGCCGGCGCGACCCCTTCGCTCCGGGACGACTTGCCGCCCTGCTGCCCGCCGGCGATTATGCGTTGGCCGGCGAGATCGGCGATCCCGACCTCGCGGCGCTTGGCTGGCTTCTCCAGGGCTATCGCTTCGAGCGCTATCGCAAGTCCGCGACCAAAACGGGGCGTCTCGTCCTGCCCGAGGGCGTCGATGGCGAGGATCTGATAAGGATCGCGGAATCGGTCGCGCTCGCCCGCGATCTCGTCAATACGCCGGCTAATGATCTCGGGCCAGCCGAGATCGAGGCGTCCATCCGCGCGCTTGCCGCCGAATGCGGAGCCACGGCGACCGCGATCATGGGCGACGATCTGATCGCCCGGAATTTCCCTATGATCCATGCCGTCGGCCGTGCCTCGCCGCGTGCGCCGCGTTTGATCGATCTGGTCTGGGGCGATCTGGCCCATCCGAAGATCACCCTGGTCGGCAAGGGGGTTGCCTTCGACACCGGCGGCCTCGATCTCAAGCCTTCCGCCGGCATGCTGCTGATGAAGAAGGACATGGGCGGCGCGGCTGCGGCGATCGCTGCCGCGCGCATGATCATGCTGGCGAAGCTGCCGGTGCGTCTGCGACTGCTCGTGCCCGCCGTGGAGAATGCCGTCTCGGGTTCGTCCTTCCGTCCCGGCGACGTGCTCGCCAGCCGCAAGGGCCTCTCCGTCGAGATCGGCAACACCGACGCCGAGGGCCGCTTGATCCTGGCCGACGCTCTGGCTCTGGCCGACGAGGAGGCGCCGGAACTGCTGATCGACTACGCGACGCTGACGGGGGCCGCCCGCACCGCGCTGGGACCGGAACTGCCGCCCTTCTACACCCATGATGACGGGCTGGCGGCCGAGATCGGCAGGCTCGGCGAGGCGGTCAACGACCCTGTCTGGCGCATGCCGCTCTGGCCGAACTATGAGCGGATGCTCGACTCGCGGATTGCGGATCTCAACCATGTCTCCGGTGGCAGCTTTGCCGGCTCGGTCACGGCGGCCCTCTTCCTCAATCGCTTCGTCGAGAAGACCGCCTCCTACGCGCATTTCGACATCTACGCCTGGAATCCTTCTGGCAAGCCCGGGCGGCCCGAGGGCGGCGAATGCCAGGCAGCGAGGCTGACCTACGCGCTGGCAAAGCAGCTCTATCCGGCCGGTTAAGCGTATCGCGAGAAGGCGATTGCGCCTTCGCGTCTGCGGGATAATGATACGGGTCCGTAACGATCGGGATCGCGCACGCTCATGCCCTTGGAGATCAAGCCGTCTCAGGCGCTCAGGCTGTGGCGGCAGGTTCATCTCGATCTGGTGCGGGATGGCGATGCCGACCTCTCGGCGCGGCAGACCGCGATCCTGCTGACGATCTACCTGGAATTGCCGCCCCATACGGTGCGGGGCCTTGCGGCCCAGCTCGGCGTCACCAAGCCGGTCATCACCCGCGCGCTCGACACCATGGGCAAGCTTGGCCTCGTCACCCGCAAGCGCGACGATTTCGACCGCCGCAACGTCGTGATCCAGCGCACCGTCGCCGGTGCGCTTGCGGTCGAGCGACTTGCCGATCTCGTGGTCGAGCGCGCGCGGGAGATGGGGGGAAGCTGACGCAAGCCATTCCAGCATCCTCGTCGCGAGGATGCTGGAATGGCTTGCGTCAGCT
>QBLV01000055.1:15961-17494 GCA_003241815.1 Hyphomicrobiales bacterium
GATCACGATTCTCGACCGCCGCATCACGCCGGCCCGCCCCGACCTCGCCGCACGCCACCTGGAGGGTCAGGTCGAGGCGAGGGCCTTCGTCGATCCGGTGCCGATGCGCGTGGTGGCTCCGTCGGCGCCGCTGCGTCGCGAGCCGCGGCCGGATGCCCCGCTTGATACCGAGGCGCTGTGCGGCGAGGCTGTCGACGTCTATGAGCGGTTCGAGGGGTGGGCCTGGGTTCAGCTCCATTCCGACGGTTATGTCGGCTATGTCCCCGATGACGCCTTGCGAGGCGACGCACTGGCCCCCACGCATCGCGTCGGCGCGCTGCGGACTTTCGTCTATCCCGGCCCCTCCATGAAACTGCCGCCTTTGGCGGCGCTGTCGCTGGGCGCCGGCATCGCGGTTTCGGGCGAGTCCGGCGATTTCGTCACGCTGTCGGAATTCGGCCGCTATGCGGCAGGCTATGTCTTCGCCGGCCATGTCGGGTCGCCGTCGACGCCGGCGCCGGATTTTGTCGCTGTCGCCGAGCGCTTCTTGAACGTTCCCTATCTCTGGGGTGGAAAGACCAGCCTCGGGCTCGACTGCTCGGGGTTAACGCAACTGGCGCTCGCCGCCGCCGACATCGCCTCGCCGCGCGATTCCGACATGCTCGAGAACGGCATCGGCCAACCCGTGGCTTTCGACGACAGCCTTCAGGGGTTGCGCCGTGGCGATTTGGTCTTCTGGAAAGGCCATGTCGGCATCCTGACCGACCCCGACACCCTGCTCCACGCAACCGCCTATTCGATGACGGTGATGAGCGAACCGCTGCGCACCGCCCGCGACCGCATCCTGGCGAAGAGCTTCGGCGCGATCACGAGCATCCGCCGGATCGGCTGAGCGATCTTGGCAATCCTTGCCAAAATGGTATCCTGCCGCGACAGGAGGCTGCCATGGCGACGATGAACGTATCCCTGCCCGACCAGATGAAAGCCTGGGTCGAAAGGCAGGCCGATAGCGGCCGCTATGGCAATTCCAGCGACTATGTTCGCGACCTGATCCGCCGGGATCAGGAACGGCAGGAGAAGATCGCGGAGTTCCAGCGGCTGATCGAGGAAGGGCGCGCCAGCGGCATCAGTACGCGCAGCCTGGCCGAGGTTCGCGAAGCCGCCCGCAAGCGCGCCAAAGAGATGGGTGTCGATGGCACTTAGGCTGACGAAGCAGGCCGAGCAGGATCTCGACGACATCTATGTTGAAGGCGCGTCGAATTTCGGCACGCGTCAGGCTGAACGCTATAGCGATGGCCTTGATGCATGCCTTGAGCTCCTGGCCAACTTTCCTGCGATGGCGCCCGAACGGACCGACATCATTGAGCCTGTCCGCGTTCATCCTCATGGCAGCCATCTCGTTGTGTATGAGATCGAGGGGAAGGATGTGCTCGTCTTGCGCATTCTCCATCAACACAGCAACTGGGAGAGGTCGCTGTGATTGTCACCCCAATCCCTTGAGCCGATACAGCGCCTCCAGCGCCTCGCGCGGCGTCATCTCGTCGAGGTCAAGTC
>QBLV01000055.1:17612-18217 GCA_003241815.1 Hyphomicrobiales bacterium
CGTAGCGGGTCCTCCGCTGGGACCGTCGGCGTGGCAGCCACCCGTCTGAGCGGCGCTGCGAACAGCGGCAGGTCGTCGACCAGCGAGGCCACGGGCTTCTCCCTCTCGGTTTTCTCCAGTTCACTCAGAATGTTGCGGGCGCGTTCGACCACCGCCGACGGCAGGCCCGCCAGCTTGGCGACCTGGATGCCGTAGGAGCGGTCGGCGGCGCCGGGCACGACCTCGTGCAGGAAGATCACCTCGCCGTTCCATTCGGTGACGCGCACGGTCGCGTTGGTGACGCGCTCCAGCCTGTCGCCGAGCGCGGTCAGCTCATGATAATGCGTCGCGAACAGCCCCCGGCAGCGATTGACCTCGTGCAGGTGCTCGATCGCGGCCCAGGCGATGGACAAGCCGTCGAAGGTCGCCGTCCCCCGGCCGATCTCGTCGAGAATGACGAGTGCGCGCGGGCCGGCCTGGTTCAGGATCGCGGCCGTCTCGACCATCTCGACCATGAAAGTCGAGCGGCCGCGCGCCAGGTCGTCGGCGGCGCCCACCCGCGAGAACAGCCGGTCCACGATGCCGATATGGGCGCTCGCCGCCGGCACGAAGGCGCCCATCTGGGC
>QBLV01000055.1:18227-23572 GCA_003241815.1 Hyphomicrobiales bacterium
ACCGCAATCAGCGCGTTCTGCCGCAGGAAGGTCGATTTGCCCGCCATGTTGGGGCCGGTGATCAGGCAGATGCGGCCGCCCTTGCCATCGGTTCCTGGCGGCGACAGTTCGGTGTCGTTGGCGACGAAGGGCTTGCCATCCCGCTTGAGCGCGGCCTCGACGACGGCATGGCGCGCACCCTTGATGGTGAAGGCGGCGCTGTCGTCGATGAGGGGCCGGTTCCAGTCCTCGCGGCTGGCGAGCTCGGCCAGTCCCGCCGCAACGTCGATCTCGGCCAGCGCTGCCGCCGCCTGCTTGATGGGTTCGGCATGGGTGAGAACAGCCTCGCTCAGCGCGCCGAATATCCCGAGTTCGAGTTTCAATGCGCGGTCGGCGGCCGAAGCGATCTTGGCCTCCAGCCCACCCAACTCGACCGAGGAGAAGCGCATCGCATCCGACATCGTCTGGCGATGCACGAAGGTCGCCCGCCAAGGCTCCTTCAGGAAATCCTCACCGATCGCCTGGGGCACCTCGACGAAATAGCCGAGCATCGAGTTGTGCTTGATCCGCAGCGTGCGGCAGCCTGTGTCGGCGGCATAGCGTGCCTGCAATTGCGCGATCACCTTGCGGGAATCGACCTGCAGCAGGCGAAGTTCGTCGAGTGCCTCGTCATGACCTTCCCGCACGAAGCGACCATCGCGGCGGTTCAGCGGCAACTCGTCGGCGAGCGTCGCCTCGAGCCGCGCCGGCAGATCGGGTTCGATCCGCGACAGCGCGAGCGAGGCCTTGGACAGCTCGGCCGGCAAGGCGGCCCGCCCCAGCAGCATGCCGACGATGGCGCGCGCGGCGCTCAAGCCTGAACCCAGCGCGGCGAGATCGCGCGGTCCGCCCCTGTCGAGCGAGAGCCGCCCCAAGGCCCGCGCGATGTCGGGCACCTTCCCGAGCGCGGCCTGCAGATCCTCGCGCAGCGCCCCATCGGCGACCAGCGCCTCGACGGCATCGTGGCGCTGCGCGATCGCGGTGGGATCGGTCAGCGGTCCGGCCAGCCGTTCGGCGAGCAGACGCGCCCCGCCGGGCGTCACCGTGCGGTCGATCGCGGCCAGAAGGCTGCCACTGCGTTCGCCCGACAGCGTTCGCGTGAGTTCGAGATTGGCGCGCGTCGCCGCGTCGATCAGCATGGTGTCGGAGCCGGCATCGCGCACCGGGGCCGAGAGCGGGGGCCGCGCACCGAACTGCGTGCGCTCGACATAGGCGAGCGCGGCTCCCGCAGCGGCCACCTCGGCCCGGCTGAAGCTGCCGAAGGCATCGAGCGTGGCGACGCCGAAGAACTCCTTCAGCCGGCGCTCGGCCGAGGCCGCATCGAGCCCTTCGCGCGCCAGCGGCGTCACCGGCACGCCGATCTCGCGCCAGAACTCCTTCATCTCGGGATCGTCGTGGATCGCGTCAGGGCAGACGATCTCGCGCGGTTCGAGCCGGGCGAATTCGATCGAGAGGCGTTCCTGGGGCGCCTCCATCACGCTGAAGCGGCCGGTCGAGATGTCGATGGCGGCGATGCCGTAGAGCGCGCTCGCATCCCCGAGCTTGCGCCGGGCCACCGCCACCAGCAGGCTGGCACGGCCCGGCTCCAGCAGACGCTCCTCGGTGATGGTGCCGGGCGTGACGAGCCGCACCACGTCGCGTCGCACGACGGATTTGGGCCCGCGCTTCTTGGCCTCGGCCGGATCCTCGATCTGCTCGCAGACCGCGACGCGGTGTCCCGCCGCAATCAGCCTCTGCAGATAGTCGTCGGCGCGATCGACCGGCACGCCGCACATCGGGATGTCGTCGCCCTGATGTTTGCCGCGTTTGGTGAGAACGATGCCCAGCGTGCGCGAGGCGATCTCGGCATCGGTGAAAAACAACTCGTAGAAATCGCCCATCCGGTAAAACAGCAGGCAGTCGGGATTGGCCGCTTTGATCTCGACATACTGCGCCATCATCGGGGTGACGCGGCCGGCATCATCCCGGGCAGCAGCCACGGGGGCGGCGGGCGGATCGACCCGCGCGTGATGAGGTTGGCTGACATGACGCATGGCGCGAACGCTAGCGATTCGGGCGCGGTTTGAAAACCACATCGCCAGGATCACGCATTTTTCGGGGCTTTTTGATGTGGATGCGCCTCCCGCATGTCCCGGGCGCCCCAAACTTCAGCATTCGTTAGCTGTAATCGAGCTAGATGATGGAAGGACGTCGTCCTCGACCGCAGCGGGCAACCCCAGATGCTATTGGAACTGACCAAGGACCTTGGTTATCTCGTCGTCGCTGCGGTTCTGGTGCCGCTGGCGACGCAGCGGCTCGGCGAACGTCACAGGCTGCGGCAGGTCGTTATCGGGTTGATTTTCACGGCGGGCGGATGCGCCAGCATGCTGGATCCGATCGTCGTCCAACCGGGCATCCTGCTTGATTTCCGCAACATTGCCGCCATCCTTGCCGGTCCATTGGGTGGCCCAATCGCTGCAGGTATCGCGGCGGTAGGCCTTTCGGTTCTGAGGTTCCATCTTGGAGGCGAAGGTGCCCAGGCGGGCATCATCGGCCTCGTACTCTGTTCGGCCATCGGTTTGGCTTATGCCGGCTGGCTTCGGCGTGTGGGGCGCAACATGTCCGTGGGCGGGCTCGTCGGCCTCAGCCTCGTCGCGGCCTGGATGCCGATCGCGATGATCGTGACCCATGTCTCGTTCCCGCGCGCCTGGGGGTTGATCGTGGCCATATCCGGGCCGGGCGCCACGGTGGTGAACATACTTGGCGCGGTTCTGGTGGGTTTCATTATTAAGAGCGACCAGCAGCGGATCGAGGCCCTGCTGCGTCTCGAAGCCTGTACCGCCAATATGCCCGGCGTCCTCTACCAGAAGATCTTGAGGCCCGACGGCACGATCCAGCACAAGCTGGCCAACTCCAAGATCGAACAACTCCTTGATGTCACACGTGAGGAGGTCGAGCGCGATCCCGAGAGTTGGTTGCGCTGGATGCTACCCGAGGATCGCGAGATCCTGACGAAGGCCAATGCGGCTGCCGCCGCCGAGAGGACCCTGAAACCCTGGCGTTTCGAGGCGCGTCACCGTCGCGATGACGGCTCGATCATCTGGCTGCGAACCGACGCCGCACCGCGTCGGCTGGTGGATGGCTCGATCTGCTGGGACGGAATCATGACCGACGTCACCGCGGAGCGAACACTTGAAATGCGGCGGGTCGACATCGACGACGAGCGCAAGGCGGCGATCGAGAACCTCGCCACGCAACTGGAGGTGACGGTCGGCAAGGCATTGCAGGAGGTGGCGTCGTCGGTTCATGGCATGCATGAGGCGGCCGATGAAATGGTCGGCAGTGCCAACAACACGGCCCTGCGGGCCAGCGAGGTGGCCCGCGAGGCGGAGATCGCGTCGTTCCGCGTCGGCAGCGTGGCGGTCGCTGCTGAGGAGATTGAGGCCTCGATCCGCGAGTTGACCCGCCAGACCGCGCATGCGGACCAGACCGTGCGCGATGCCGCCAGCTATGTCCGCTCCACCCGAAGGGATGTCGCGGGCCTTGGAGAAGCCGCCGACAAGGTCAGCACGGTGCTCGACTTCATCGAGGATATCGCCTCGCGCACCAATTTGCTGGCGTTGAACGCGACGATCGAGGCGGCGCGTGCGGGGGCGGCAGGGCGCGGCTTCGCCGTCGTGGCGGGCGAGGTGAAGAATCTGGCCGAGCAGACCCAGAAGGCGACGCGCGACATCGCCGCGACGCTGCAGGACATTCGCGGTGCTGCGGCGACGGCATCGGACGCGGTGGCCCAGATCGAGAACACGATGACCACGATCGAGCAGACCTCGGGGGCCATCGCCGGTGTCGTGAGTCGACAGGCCGATATCGCCTCGACGATCACGGCCGATGCTCAGGCCGTCGCCGGCAGCACCAGCGCCGTGACGGCCAGCGTCGGTTCGGTCGCCGACGAGGTGTCCGTCACCGGCGGCGCGGCGGAGCGCGTTCTCGATGTGGCTCGCAAGGTCGATGAGCAGACCGCTTCGCTCGACAACTATGTCGTCGAGTTCGTGGGCAGCCTGCGTCGCCGTCTGTAGCGCCGAGGCCTCGCCCGGGGCGTCCGTTAGGACACCCTTCAACAATCTCAATCACGGTTGTCGGATCGTAAACCGGGACAACTCGATGCCGCTGATCGTCGCCCTCATCGAAAGTCTGTCCTTCATCCTGCTGGCAGCGCTCGCGGTGACGGCGGTGACCCCGCATCTCGAGCGCTATCCCGTCGCGCGGCAATTGGCCGTCGGCCTGCTGTTCTCGGGCGCCGGGTACTTCAGCATGGCTTACCCCTTCATGCTGGAGCCCGGCGTGACCGTCAGCGCGCGCAATGTCGCGGCGCTGCTGGCCGGCGCCTTCGGCGGCCCGATCGCCGCCGTCGTCGTGGCGGGTTTTCTTGCTTTCATCCGCTATGCCAATGGCGGAGCCGGCATGCTGATGGGCATCGCGGCCATCGTGCTGAGCGCTGCGGTCGGCCTTGCGATCTTCTGGCGGATGGACAGAAGCGAACGCGCGACCACGCGCCACGATATCGCTTATGTCGCCCTCGCTGCGGGCTTGGTGCTGCTGCCGCCACTGCTGCTGCTGCCGGGGCGCGCTCTCGTCTGGCAGATGCTGACGGAGGCTTTTCCCGTCGCCCTCGTCGTCAATGTCCTGGGCGCGACCTTGGGCGCGCTGATTATCGTTGTCGATGCCGAGCGGCGCGAAATGGCCTATCGCTTCAAGACCCTTGCGGAACGCGTGCCCGGAACGCTCTATCGGCGAATCCTGCGACCCGACGGCAAGGTCAGTTATCGTTTCGCGTCGTTCCAGCTCGGCGAACTGCTGGGGATCCGGCAGGAGGACGTCGAGCGCGATGCACGCGTCTGGATCGACAGGATGATACCGGAGGATAGGGCCCGGTTCGAGGAGGCCTGCAGGACCGGCTTCGACGACAAGGACAACTGGCGCCTGCATCTTCGCTATCACGGCAAAGACGGTTCGATCGTGGCCATGCGCAGCGAGGCCACCATGCGGCGGCTGCCCGACGGGACGATGATCTGGGAGGGCATCCTGTTCAATGCGACCGACGAACGGACGCTGGAAACCCGCCGCGCTGAAATGGCGCGGAGCGCCGACAACACCACCAGCCGCGCTGTCGCGGCCACGCGGGAAGCCGAGAGCGCGTCGAGCCGCATTGGCAGCGTCGCGGTTGCCGCCGAGGAAATCGAAGCCTCGATCCGCGAACTCACCCGTCAGACCGAGCATGCCGATCAGGCAGCGCATGACGCGGCGAGCTATGTCCGCGACACGCAGCGCGACGTCGCGGGCCTGAACAC
>QBLV01000056.1:0-9940 GCA_003241815.1 Hyphomicrobiales bacterium
CGCCCGCCAGCGCGCCCGAGATGGCCATTGCCACCATGGTGATGCGTGCCGGGGAGATGCCGGCGTAAGCGGCGGCCTTCGGATTGGCCCCGACGGTGCGGATCGCATAGCCCAGCCGCGAGCGGAAGATCAGAGCCCAGACCGCGACCAGCGCCGCCAGCGCCAGCAGGAAGGCGCTGTTCAGCGGCGTCGCCGGCAGCTTGAGTCCCAAAGGTGCGAGCAGCCTGTGCATCGGGGTCAGGATGGCGTGCGAGGCGAACTCGGCTGTTTCCGGCTGCATCGAGCCGGGTTTCCCGATCACCTCGACGAGAAGATAAACGGTCAGAGTCGCGGCCAGAAAGTTGAACATGATCGTGGTGATCACGACATGGCTGCCGCGCGTCGCCTGCAGCCAGCCTGGAATGAGCCCGTAAAGCGCTCCACCGCCGGCTGCCGCCAGCACTGCCAGCGGCACCAGCAGAAACCCCGGCAGCGGCGCGAGCCAGAGGCAGGCCAGCGCCGCGAAAATGCCGGCGATCGTGGCCTGGCCCTCGCCGCCGATATTGAACAGCCCGGCATGAAAGGCGACCGCCACGGCCAGCCCCGTGAAGATGAAGTTCGTGGTGTAATAGAGCGTGAAGCCGATGCCCTCGGCCGAGCCGAGCGCGCCGCGCAGCAGCAGTGCGGTCGCCTCCAGCGGGCTCTCACCAATGCCCAGCACGACGAACCCGGCGACGACCAGCGCGGCCGAGACGCTGACGAGTGGCACGAGCGCCGTGTCGGCCCAGCGCGGCAAGTCGATGGGGGCGGCGCTCATGGCGTGCGCTTGTAGGATAAGGCGCGAGGAACCCTCTCCCATAGGGAGAGGGCAGGGAGAGGGGTCGGCCCCTCGACCAGTAAGACGAAAACCTGCCCGCTGCCTAATTCAAGCCAACGATTTCGGGCCTTCACCTCACCACTGCCCCTCTCCTTACAGGAGAGGGGTTCCACGTGCTTTTCCGCTTGAGGAAAGCCCGTCCTCACGCCGCCTTCTCCGTCACGCCGGCCATGAGCAGCCCGAGATCGCGTTCGTCGGCAGCTTCGGCCGTGCGCTCGCCGATGATCCGCCCGCCGCACATCGCCAGGATCCGGTCCGACAGCGCCATCACCTCCTCGAGTTCGACCGAGACGAGCAGGATCGCGACGCCCGCATCCCGCAGCGCGATCAGCCGGCGATGGATGAACTCGATCGCGCCGATATCGACGCCGCGCGTCGGCTGGCCGACGAGCAGCACCTTGGGCGCACGCTCGATCTCGCGGGCGAGCACGATCTTCTGCTGGTTGCCGCCGGAGAAGTTGGCGGTCTTCAGGGCGGGGTCCGGCGGGCGCACATCATAGGCCGCGAAGGTCTCGCCGGCGCGCGCAGCGATCGTCGCGGGCGAGAGGAACGGGCCGGGGCCGAGCGCCGGATCGTCGTGATAACCCAGGATGGCGTTCTCGGCCGCCGAAAAGGCGGTGACGAGACCGGTGCGATGCCGATCCTCGGGGATATGCATCAGCCCGAGCTTGCGTAAATGTGCCGGGCTCCGGTCGGCTCCGGTGAGCATCTGGCCGTCGAGTCTGACGACGCCGCGCGACGGGTGGCTGAGCCCGGCCAGGACCTCGAGCAGCTCGCTCTGGCCGTTGCCGGCGACACCGGCGATGCCGACGATCTCGCCTTGATGGAGCGTCACGTCGATGCCGCTCAGCAGCGCGACCCCGCGCGCATCGACGAGGTCGAGCCCGACTGCTTCCAGCACCTTGGCACCGCGCGGTCGCGGCGCTTTCTCGACCTGGAGCAGCACGCGCCGGCCGACCATAGCCTCGGCCAGTTCGGGCGGCGAGGTCTCAGCGGTTGCCAGATGCGCGACCATCTCGCCGCGGCGCATCACCGAGACCCTGTCCGTCGCCTGCATGATCTCGCGCAGCTTGTGCGTGATCAGGACGACGGTCTTGCCCTGATCCCGCAGCGCCCGCAGCAACGCAAAAAGCTGGTCCGCCTCGGGCGGCGTCAGCACGGCAGTCGGCTCGTCGAGGATCAGGATTTGCGCGCCGCGATAGAGTGCTTTCAGGATTTCGACGCGCTGCTGGAAGCCCACCGAGAGCTCGCCGACGATCGCATCGGGGTCGATGGCGAGACCATATTCGGCGGAAAGCCGCGTGAGCTCGGCCCGGGCTCGCTTGAGGCCGCCGCTGAGCCAAGCGCCACCCTCGGCGCCGAGCACGACATTCTCGACGACGCTCAGCGTGTCCACCAGCATGAAGTGCTGGTGGACCATTCCGATGCCGGCGGCGATCGCATCGGCCGGGGTGCGGATGCGACAAGGCTTGCCCGCTATGGCGATCTCGCCGGAATCCGCCTCGTAGAAGCCGTAGAGGATCGACATCAGCGTCGATTTGCCCGCGCCGTTCTCGCCGACGATGCCGTGAATCGAGCCAGCCGCGACGCGCAGTGAGACGTCCCGGTTGGCCTGGACGGCTCCGAACCGCTTGGAGATGCCGGTGAGTTCGATGGCGGGAGCGGGGGCCGTCATGGCGCGGGAGCGACAGATCGTGGCGTCATGCTCGGGCTTGACCCGAGTATCTCCTGCAAGAGATTCTCGGGTCTGCGCTTTGCTCCGCCCGAGAATGACGGCCTGGTGACGACGAACGCCGGCCGCCTCACACCGCGCACTTCGAATCCGACATGTAGTCGTGCACCTTGACCGCGCCCGAGATGATGTCGCCGCGGGCCTTGTCGGCGGCGGCTTTCATCTCGGGCGTGACCAGCGCCTTGTTGGCGTCGTCGAGCGCCCAGCCGACGCCGTCCTCCTTCAGGCCCAGCACCGAGATGCCCGGCTTCCAGGTACCGTCGCGGGCCGCCTGGAAGGACGAATAGGCGGCGACATCGACGCGCTTGAGCATCGAGGTCAGCACCTTGCCGGGCTGCAGACCGTTCTGGTTGGAATCGACGCCGATGCCGAGCTTTCCGGCATCGGCCGCCGCGCGCAGCACGCCGATGCCGGTGCCGCCGGCGGCGTGATAGATCACGTCGGCGCCGCGATCGATCTGCGACTTGGCGAGTTCGCCGCCCTTGACCGGGTCGTTCCAGGCCGCCGGCGTCGAGCCGGTCATGTTCTGGAAGATCTCGGCATCCTTCTTGGCCGCCTTGACGCCCTGGATGTAGCCGCAGGCGAATTTCCGGATCAGCGGAATGTCCATGCCGCCGACGAAGCCGACCTTGTTGGATTTCGAGGCCATGCCCGCGAGCAGCCCGACGAGATAGGAGCCCTCATGCTCCTTGAACACGACCGACTGCACATTGGGCAGATCGACGACCATGTCGATGATGGTGAACTTCAGATCGGGGAACTCGGCCGCGACTTTCTGCAGCGCGGTCGCCTGGGAGAAGCCCACCGCGATGATCGGCGAATGGCCGTCGCGGGCGAAGCGCCGCAGCGCCTGTTCGATCTGGGCGTCGTTGGTCGGCTCGAAATCGCGGAACTCGACGCCGGTCTCGGCCTTGAATTTCTCGGCACCGGCGAAGACGCCCTCATTGAAGGATTTGTCGAACTTGCCGCCCTTATCGTAAACGACCGCCGGCTTGATCGCCGTCTGTGCCAGTGCCGCAACGGCCGAGAGAGCGACGCCAGCCAAGGCCAGCCCGAGCGATTTCAAACGCATGAAACAATCCCCTGTTCGATTGAGGGGTCGTTGCCCGCCCCATCTGGGCGACACGATGGCATGGCTTTCGGGCGCGGCCAAGCCGGTCGCGCCCGGTGCCTTGAAACCAGCGAGGCGGCTCAACCGCGCTGGATCGAAACGCCTCCGTCGGCAAGGAAGGCGGTGCCGGTCACGAAGCTCGACTGGTCCGAGGCGAGAAACAGCGCGGCCCGCGCAATCTCCTCCGGTCTGGCCATTCGCTTCAGCGCATGGATGCCCTCGACGAAGGCGAGCACCTCGGGGGTGGCGCCGGGAGCGTTGGTGAAGCTCGCCGCCGTATCCGTGCCGCCCGGGAGCAGCGCGTTGACGCGGATGCCGCTGCCGCCGAGCTCCGCCGCCAGCGCCTTCACCAGACCGATCTGCCCCGCCTTGCTCGCGGCATAGGCCGCCATGCCGGCAAGGCCGGCCGTGTAGCCGACGAAGCTCGAGGTGAAGATCAGCGAGCCGCCGCCCCGCCCCAGCAAGGCCGGGATCTGATATTTGGCGCCGAGGAAGGCGCTGGTGAGGTTGATATCGAGGAGGTCGCGCCAGGCCTGCGTCGGATAATCCGCAGTCGGCCCGGGATCGCCGACGACGCCGGCATTGTTGAACCCAATATCGAGGCCGCCGAAGCGCTGCACTGCCGTTTCGGCCAGTCGCCCGGCCAGCGCCTCGTCGCGGATATCCCCGGCGAGCGCAACTGCCTCGCCTCCCGCCGCCGCGATCTCGACGACCAGCGTATCGAGTTCGCTTTGCCGCCGCGCCGTGACGACGAGCCGTGCTCCCTCGCGGGCAAAGAGCACGGCAGCGGCCCGGCCGATGCCGGAACTCGCCCCGGTGATGATGGCGACCTTGTTCTCGAGAGCTCGCATGTGCTGACCTTCCTGTCTGTTGGCGAAACCGAAGGCGCCTGATCGCAGCCGAGATGGGCGGCCGACACCCGGTTTCTGTCAGGGAAGGGAGGCGATTGCCCGATCGGCCCGATCAGCCTAAGCCTGCGGCATGAGCCTGAACGACGACGAGGTCGAACGCTATGCACGCCATCTGGTTCTGCCGGAGATTGGCGGGCCGGGGCAGCAGAAGCTCAAGCGGGCGCGGGTGCTCGTGGTCGGGGCCGGCGGCCTCGGCGCGCCGCTGATCCAGTATCTCGCCGCCGCCGGCGTCGGCCATATCGGCATCGTCGATGACGACATCGTCTCGCTGTCCAACCTGCAGCGTCAGGCGATCTATGGCACCAACGATGTCGGCGCCCACAAGGCAGTGGCGGCGGCGGCCTTCGTCAAGCGCCTCAACCCGCATGTCGTGGTCGAGGAGCACGTCACCCGACTGGACCCGCACAATGCCCGCGCGCTGATCGCGTTCTATGATGTGATCGCCGAGGGCTCGGACAATTTCGCCACGCGCTATGCCGTCTCGGATGCCTGCTTTCATGAGCGCAAGCCTGTCGTGATGGCGGCGCTCGGCCGCTTCGACGGTTCGCTGACGACGATCCGGGCCCATGAGACGGGCCCCGATGGCCGCCCCAACCCGACCTGGCGCTGCCTCTTCCCCGATGTGCCGCCGCCGGGAACCGTGCCGACCTGTGCGGAGGCGGGCATCCTCGGTGCGCTGCCCGGCGTGATGGGCTCGCTCATGGCGCTGGAGGTCATCCGCGCGATTACAGGCTTCGGCGAGTCGCTTGTCGGCAAGCTCCTTTTGGTCGATGCCCTGACGATGCGCTTCGAGACGATGCGCTATGCTTGGGACGAGACCAACATCCTGAGCGGCAAACCCGCCTGACGATACGTCTGCCTGAACGGCAAGTCTGCTCCGTGCTCGCTTCAGCGGAGTTTTAACCTGTCTCTGCTATCGAGCAGCCGTCCAGAACGACTCAAGGGCGAGGTGGGGATGCAGGCCGACAGACCGATCGAAGCCGCGCCTTCTGCGGCCGCTGGCCTTCGCGCTTTTCCCTCGCCGTTGCTCCTGCTGGGCGGTGCAGTCCTCGTCTGCGCGGGGCTGCTGACGCAGCCCCTCATCCTGCCGCTGGGCGCGATGTACTGGGACCTTGTTCTCTACATCGACGCAGCCAACCGCATCGCCGACGGACAGGTGCCGCTGCTCGACTTTCTCACGCCGGTCGGACCCCTGGGTTATTGGCTCTTCGCCTGGCTCGGCGAACTCTTTCCACGGGCACAGCCTCTGCTGCTGGCGCAATGGTCGCTGTTCGTGATCACCGCCCCGGCGATGGCTCTGATTCTTTGGGAGGCCGACAAGCGTTCGCGCGCAACGGCATTCGGGCTGCTCCTGCCCTATCTCGTTTTCCAGATCCTGCCGATCAATGTCGAGCAGTACTCGTTCTTTCCGGGCACTGACGGCTTCGGCATCTACAACCGCCAGATCAGCATCGTGCTCTATGTGCTGGTATGCGCCCTGGTTGTTCTGCGTGACCGTCGCGCACTGATGGCCGTGCTGGTCTGGTGTCTGCTTGCGCTGCTCCTGATCAAGATCACGGGCTTCCTCGCTGGCGGGCTCGTCGTCGCCTTCGCCTTGCTCGCAGGCCGTTTCGACATGCGCCTGAGCCTGACGGCCGCAGCCATCGCAGGCGTGGTGCTGCTTGCACTGGAGATAGGGGGCGGGCTCGTCAGCGCTTATGTCGGCAGTATCCTCGCGCTGCTGGAGATCAATTCCGGTGGCATCCTGGAGCGCTTTTTCCGGGCCGGCTCGCTGCATCTCGACATCGTCGCGGCCGGCGGCGCCTTGATCGTCGTGCTGGCCTGGCTGGAACGGCGCGAACTCGCGGCGGATGTCGGACATCTGGTTCGAGAACGCTCGCCGACGGCGCTGCGAAGCCTGCTGGACCGCGACATCGCCTGGCTCGCCGTCACCATGGCGGCCGGCCTCTTTCTGGAAACACAGAACACCGGCGGCCAGGCCTTCATTTTCATCTGGCCGGTTCTTTTGGGTATCGTGAAGAGCTGGGCCGGCAGCGGCCGTCGCGGCGCTTTCGCGGTACTCGCTCTGGTCGCCGCCACCGCGATCCCGCCGCTCGAGACGGTGCTGCAACGCGCGGGGCGGGCTGTGCTCGCGCAGACAGGCTATATCGCGCTGCCTCACACCCATCTCGGACCACTCGGCCAGGTGTCGCAGCACCCTGAAGTCGTCGGCCGCGCGGAAAAGATGCAGAGGATCTATGCAGACTCGATCGAGACCTTCCGGTCGATGGCGGCACAGGAGATACTGCCCGGGCAGACGCTCTATTCGGAGCTCGACTTTCAGCTCGGCTGGCTGATGGCGATCGATGCCGGCATCGCCGCAATCCTGGCCCATGAGGCGAAAACGGGTATCCGGTTCGAGACGATCATGAGCCTGAACTTCGTCAACCCGTTCCCGGCTTTGATGGGCCGCACGGGCGTGCGCCATATCACCATCGGAGCAGACCCGTTCCGCGCCGTTCCGGAGCCGGATGGCGAGGCATTGGCGGCCGTTGCGGCCGCCGATCTCGTCCTGCTACCGCAATGCCCGGTGACCGTCGCCAATCAGAGGCTTCACAAGGTCTATGCGCCTGCGCTGGGCGGGCGCCGGGAGATCGCGCTCGGCGCCTGTTGGAAAGGCTTCATCAAGGACTGATCGCCCGCGAGGTTCACGCGCGATGGGCGACCTTGGCCTCGATGACGTCGAAGAGCTGCGCCGCCAGATCCGGCCCGCCGAGCTTCTTGATCGCGCGCACGCCGGTCGGTGCCGTCACATTGATCTCGGTTAGCTTGCCGTGGATCACGTCGATGCCGACGAGCAGCAGGCCGCGCTCGCGGAGCGAAGGCCCGATCGCCTCGCAGATGGCGAGTTCCTGCTTTGACAGATCGGTCGGCCGCGCCGCGCCGCCGCGCACCATGTTGGCGCGCAGATCGCCGACCGCCGGCACGCGATTGACCGCGCCCGCCGCCTTGCCGTCGATCAGGATGATGCGCTTGTCGCCCTCCGAGATCTCCTTGATGTAGGCCTGCACCACCCAGGGCTCGCGGAACAGATTGGCGAAGAGGTCGTAGAGCGAACCGAAATTCGGGTCGTCTTTGCTGGTCTTGAACACCGTCGCGCCGCCATGGCCGTAAAGCGGCTTCATGACGATCTCGCCGAACTCATCGCGGAAGGCCTCGATCTCGGCCTTGTCGCGCGTGATCAGCGTCGGCGGCATCAGTTCGGGGAATTGGGTGACGAAGATCTTCTCGGGCGCATTGCGGACATGGAAGGGGTCGTTGACCACCAGCGTCTTGGGGTGGATGCGCTCCAGCATATGCGTGGTCGAGACATAGGCCATGTCGAAGGGCGGGTCCTGCCGCAGCAGCACGACGTCGAGCGTCGAGAGGTCTGTCCTCACCTCGGCGCCGGCGGTGAAGTGATCGCCCTCGACGTCGCGCACCGTCACCGGCCGGATCGGTGCCGTGACCTTGCCCTCGCGCATCGACAGCTTGTCGGGCGTATAGGTGAACAGCGTATGCCCGCGCGCCTGCGCCTCCAGCATCAGCGCGAAGCCGGTATCGCCCGCGACCCGCAGGCGCTCGATCGGGTCCATCTGGATGGCGACGGTGAGGGTCATGGCTTCCGCTCCGGTTGTACGCGCCCTTATCGGACGACGCAGGCCGGATCGGCAAGTGGCGAGCCTTGCGTCACAAGACAAGCTCGAACACGGCGCGCACATGGCGCGGCCAGTGCCGGGGCGCGAGGAAGACGGCGTCTGCCCGCAGATGATGGTCCATGGCCCAGGGGTTCTGTGCAAGCCACTGCCGGATACGGGTTTCGACAAGACGCTGCTTTTGCGGGGTGATCGCCGCCAGGGCATCTTCGATCGCCCCGCGTGCCTTGACCTCGACGAAGGCGATCGTCGTCCCCCTCTTCACGATCAGGTCGATTTCGCCACCCTTGCCGCCGAAGCGCCGGGCGAGCAGCCGGTAACCCTTCGCAGTGAGCCAGAGGATCGCCAGCCATTCCGAACGCCGGCCGGTGATTCCGGATCGGCGGGCGCGCCGGCTTCGAGCCTCGCCGGTCAAGGCTCCTCGCGCGTCAATTCGAGCGCGCGCGCATAGACCTTGCGGCGCGGCTGGCCGGTTTCGGCCGCCACCCGCGCCACCGCTTCTTTCAGCGATACCTGAGAGAGAGCGGCGCGCAGGCGCTCCGCGATGACGTCGCCCGCCGGTGTCAGTTCCTCCGCGCCGGGCGGGCCGATGATGACGACGATCTCGCCGCGCGCCTCTTCTTCGCTATCGTAATGCGAAGCCAGCACTGAGAGCGGGCCACGCCGGACGTTCTCGTAATATTTGGTCAGTTCGCGCGCCACCGCCCCCGGACGCTCGCCCAGCACGGCTGCCGCATCCGCCAGCATCTCGGCCAACCGGCGCGGCGATTCGAAGAAGACCAGCGTGCCGGGAATCGCGGCGAGTTCGGTCAGCCGACCGCGCCGCGCAGCCGCCTTGGGCGGCAGGAAGCCTTCGAAAAAGAAGCGGTCGGTCGGGAGGCCCGCCAGTACCAGCGCCGCCAGCACGGCGGAAGGGCCGGGAATGCCGGTCACCGGCAGCCCTTCGGCGACGAGTTCGGCGACGAGCTTGTAGCCGGGGTCGGAGACCAGCGGCGTGCCCGCATCCGAGATCAGCGCCAGCTTTCCGCCCTCGCGCAGCTTGGCGAGGATCTTGGGCCGCATCTGCTCGGCATTGTGCTCGTGATAGGGGTAGAGCGGCGTCGAGATGCCGTAATGCGCCAGCAGGGTCTTGGAGGTGCGGGTGTCCTCGGCGAGCACGGCGTCGGCGGCAGCCAGCGTTGCCAGCGCCCGAAACGAGATGTCGCGCAGATTGCCGATCGGCGTCGCAACGATGTGCAGGCCCGGCGAAAGCGGCTCGGCCTCTGCCTTGAGCCCGAAGGCGGTGTAGCTCAGTGCGCGCGGCGCAGGTGTGGGGGCGATCGACATCGGCGCGAACCTGCCACAGCTCAACGCTTGGCGCCATCTGTCGGCCAGGAGCATGACCTCCTTTGGCGGGCGCAACACAGAGTTAACAACTTGAAAATACAATGCCGCACTGGCAGGAGAGTCCTCACGGTCGGGGGACTGCACCGCCGGACGGGCGACGTGCCGGTCCGGCACTAGATCTGGAGATCGCCCGTGTTGCGTCATCGGCTCCTTGCACCGGTCCTTCGCCGACCTGCGCCTTCGCTGGTCGCCCTCGCCTGCCTGATGCTCGCGGGCTGCACCGGCGGGCCGGGCGGGTTGCCGGGCCTCGACAGCTCCACGGCGCAGAGC
>QBLV01000056.1:9950-10508 GCA_003241815.1 Hyphomicrobiales bacterium
CCGGCCGAAAGCACCGGCCAGACCATCGGCACGGGCAAGGTCAAGGTCGGCCTGATTCTGCCTCTCACGGCGGAAGGGCAGGGCGCCGTCGTCGGCAATTCGCTGCGCAACGCGGCCGAAATGGCGCTGTCCGAATTCCCCAATGCCGACCTGACGCTGCTGGTCAAGGATGATCGCGGCACGCCCGAAGGCGCCCAGGCTGCGGCGCAGGAAGCACTGCGCGAGGGCGCTGAACTGATCGTCGGCCCGCTCTTCGCGCCCTCCGTCCAGGCGGCAGGCCAGGTCGCGCGCGGCGCCAACCGCCCGGTCATCGCCTTCTCCAGCGATAGCAACGTCGCCGGGCGGGGTGTCTATCTGCTCTCTTTCCCGCCCGAAAACGACGTCAACCGCGTCATCGCCTATGCCTCGCAGCAGGGCCGCAAATCCTTCGCCGCGATGGTGCCCGACACCGCCTATGGCAAGGTCGTCGAGGCGGCCTTCCAGCAGGCGGTCGCGGCGCGCGGTGGCCGCGTCGTGGTAATCGAGCGCTTCTCTCCTGACCAGACTTCCATGAGCGCG
>QBLV01000056.1:10518-18671 GCA_003241815.1 Hyphomicrobiales bacterium
GCTGACGCCGGCGCTGCAGCAGGCTGATGCGCTGTTCGTGCCGGCCGCCGCCGACACCATGCCGGCGCTTGGCCTTGCGCTGCAGCAGGCCGGCTACGACCCGACGAAGGTCAAGCCGCTCGGCACCGGCGTCTGGAACGACGCCAATGTCGCGCGTGTGCCGGCGATCCAGGGCGGCTGGTTCGCCTCGCCCGACACCGCCGGCTTCAACGCCTTCGCCGGCCGCTATCAGGCGCGCTTCAACGCGGCTCCGACCCGCACCGCGACGCTGGCCTATGACGCGGTCTCGCTGGCAGCGGCACTGGCGCGTACGCAGGGCTCGCAGCGCTTCTCGGAGGCTGTTCTGACCAACGCGTCCGGCTTCGCCGGTGCCGACGGCGTCTTCCGCTTCCGCCCCGACGGCCAGATCGATCGCGGTCTCGCCGTGCTCGAACTGCGCAACGGCCAGATCGTGACTGTGAATGCCGCGCCGCGCGATCTGGGGCCGCGGACGCAGTGAGGTTCCGCGTCATGCTCGGGCGCAGACCCGAGCATCTCGTGCCAATCTCGTCCTGAGATTCTCGGGTCTGCGCCTCCGCTTCGCCCGAGAATGACGGTGGTTGTTTACGCCGCCAGATCCGCGACCACCGCGTCGAGCAGCAGCGCCCCATCGGGTGTGCAGGCGATCTTGCCACCGGGTTTGCGGGTCAGAAGCCCGTCAAGGATCAGGCTCGCCACCCGACGTTCGCTCAAGCTCCGCCCCGACAGCGCCTTGAACACCGCAGGATCGATCCCCTCGACCAGCCGAAGGCCCATGAGCAGATACTCGTCGCCCTGCGCTTCGAGGTTGAGCCGCTCTTCCTCGACCAGCGCGTGGCCTTCCGCCTCGACGCGCTCAAGCCAGGCTTCGGGCCGCTTCTCGGTGGAATGCGCCATGCGCCCGTCGGTGGTGACGAGACGGCCATGGGCGCCGGGACCGACCCCGGCATATTCGCCATAGCGCCAGTAGACGAGGTTGTGGCGGCATTCCGCACCCGGACGGGCATGGTTGGAGATCTCGTAGACCGGCAGGCCGTGTCGCGCCGTGATCTCCTGCGTGATCTCGTAGAGCACGGCCCCCGCCTCATGGTCGGGAATCGCGATCTTGCCGGCCTTGTAGAGGCGCTCGAACATCGTGTCGGGCTCGATGGTGAGCTGATAGAGCGAGAGATGCTCGACCGCATGGCTGATCGCGAGTTCGAGTTCCGCCCGCCACAAGGCCGGGGTCTGCGTCGGCGTGCGGGCATAGATCAGGTCGAAGGAGTAGCGCTCGAAATACTTCCGCGCGATCGCGACCGCGTCCAGCGCTTCCTGCGTCGAATGCATCCGCCCCAGCGCCTTGAGATCGGCATCGTTGAGCGCCTGCACGCCGAGCGAAACGCGGTTGACGCCGGCCGCCTTGAAATCTGCGAAACGCCCGGCCTCGACGCTGGTCGGATTGGCCTCCAGCGAGACCTCGCAGTGGGGATCGATCGCCCAGAATTCGCCGATCGCATCGAGGATCGCGCCGACGGTTCGCCCCTCCATCAGCGAGGGCGTCCCGCCCCCAAAAAAGATCGAGGAGACCGTGCGGCCGGGCGCGAGCTGCGCGCGATGGCTGAGTTCGCGCCGAAACGCGGCGATGTAGCGCGCCTGGTCGGGTGGCTGGATGCGGACATGGCTGTTGAAGTCGCAATAGGGGCATTTGGCCAGGCAAAACGGCCAATGCACATAGACCGCGAAGCCCGCGCTCGCGGTCGGATGGTCGGGAACCATCGGCTTCCCGTCGAGGACGGACAGCGCGCTCATGCGGGCTTGCGCAGACAGGCGGCCGCCAGCAACGCAAAGGCGCGCGCCCGATGCGACAGCGCATCCGCCTGACCGCTTTTGATCGTCGTGCTCATCTCCGCGAAGGTCTGGTCGTGTCCTTCGGGCTGGAAGATCGGGTTGTAGCCGAAGCCGCCGCTGCCGCGCGGTGCATCGACGATCTGCCCGTGAACGCGTCCCTCGAAGAGCTCCTGATGCCCGTCCGGCCAGGCGATCACCAAAGCCGAGACGAAATGCGCGCGTCGCTGCTCAGGCGTGGCCGCGCCGCGCTTGGCCATCTCGGCGAGCACCCGCGCCATCGCCGGCTTGAAATCCTTGCCCGGCCCCGCCCAGTTGGCCGAGAACAGGCCCGGCGCGC
This sequence comes from Hyphomicrobiales bacterium, assembly GCA_003241815.1. Taxonomy (GTDB): domain Bacteria; phylum Pseudomonadota; class Alphaproteobacteria; order Rhizobiales; family Beijerinckiaceae; genus Allobosea. The sequence continues at coordinate 12,701 of QBLV01000056.1, forward strand.
CATCGAGCGCATCGACGCAGAGCCCGGAATCGTCGGACAGCGCCGGCAGATCCGAGGCTTGCGCCGCCGCGACCGCCTTGATCGCCGCGTTCTCGGAGAACATGTAGCCGGTCTCGTCGGGCTCCGGCAGCCCGAGTTCGCCGGCCGAAACCAGCTCGATCCCATAGGGCGCCATCAGCTCGCGCATCTCGACGAGCTTGCCCTTGTTGTGGGTCGCGATCACGACCTTGCCGGTGAGGAGACGGTGGGTGGTCACTGGTCTTGCCTCCATTTCGCGAGGAAACACCCCGTCATCCCGGGCTTGCCCCGGGATCCATCATAAAGCTCGGCGGTGCCCTATGATGGATCCCGGAGCTGCGCTTCGCTACGTCCGGGATGACGGCGTGGTTCCGAGCGAATATTTCGGGACGGATTATAGGAGATTCGCTCAGGCCACAGCCGCCTTCTGCAGCGCCACCAGCTTGTTCACCCCGCCCTTGGCGAGCTTGAGCAGCGCCATCAGCTCTTCTTCCGAAAACGGCGCGCCCTCGGCCGTGCCCTGGACCTCGACGAGGCCCCCCGTGCCGGTGATGACGAAGTTCGCATCGGTCTGGGCGCCGGAATCCTCGATATAGTCGAGGTCGAGCACCGGGTTGCCCGCGACGATGCCGCAGGAAATCGCCGCGACATGGTCCTTGAGCGGGTTGGAGCCCTTGAGCATGGAGCGGCCCTCCATCCACTTCAGCGCGTCGTGCAGGGCGACCCAGGCGCCGGTGATCGAGGCGGTGCGGGTGCCGCCATCGGCCTGCAGCACGTCGCAATCGACAACGATCTGGCGCTCGCCGATCGCGGTCAGATCGACCACGGCGCGAAGCGAGCGCCCGACCAGCCGCTGGATTTCCTGCGTGCGGCCCGATGGCTTGCCGGAGGTGACCTCGCGGCGATTGCGCTCATGCGTGGCGCGCGGCAACATCGCATATTCGGCGGTGACCCAGCCCTTGCCCGTGCCGCGCAGCCAGGGCGGGCCTTTTTCCTCGACGGTCGCGGCGCAGAGCACCTTGGTCTCGCCGAAGCTCACCATGCAGGAGCCCTCGGCATAGCGCACGACGCCGCGTTCGAGCGTGACCTTGCGCATCTCGTCTGCGGCGCGTTTCGAGGGTCGCATGGGATGATCCTGATTGTTTCGAAGTTGGCGGCTTGTAGGCGGTTGGGTGAGACGGGGCAAGGTTGAGCGACTTCCGCCTTCCCAGAAGGGGTAAGCAGCGCGACGTCTCGTTTCCGCTTGATCCTTCGCGGGGGCAGGCCGACAATAACGCCATGTCACATCCGGCTTCTCACTGAATGAGCGCCCACCCGCCACGTCCCGAATCCCCCAGCGGGTTGATCGAGACCGATCAGCGCTCGCGCGAGATCTTCCGCCAGATCGTCGATGGCTACATGACGACCGGCGAGCCGGTCGGCTCGCGCAACATCGCCCGGCTGCTGCCGATGGCGCTGTCGCCCGCGACCGTGCGCAACGTCATGACCGATCTCGAACTGGCTGGGCTGATCTATGCCCCGCACACCTCGGCCGGGCGCCTGCCGACGGAAAGGGGTCTGCGCTTCTTCGTCGATGCGATGATGGAGGTCGGAAACCTGACCTCGGACGAGCGCATGCGCATCGAGGCGCAGATGAAGGCCGCAGCGACGGGGCGCACGCTCGACGGCACGCTGACGGAGGCCTCGGCGCTGCTGTCGGGCCTGTCGCGCGGCGCCGGCGTCGTCGTCACCACCAAGGCGAATGCGCGGCTCAAGCACATCGAGTTCGTCCGGCTCGATCCGGGGCGCGCGCTGGTGGTGCTGGTCGCTGACGACGGGACCGTCGAGAATCGCCTGCTGGCCTTGCCGCCGGGCCTGCCGGCTTCAGCCCTCACCGAAGCCGGAAACTTTCTCAACGCCCGCATCATGGGCAAGACGCTGGGCGAGTTGCGCGGCGAAATCGCCCAATACCGCGCCCAGATGGAAAGCGAACTCGATTCACTGACGGCGCGCCTGGTCGAGAGCGGGATCGCCACGTCGTCGGGCCCGACAAGCGACCGCCATCTGATCGTGCGCGGCCAGGCCAATCTGCTGGAGGATCTGAAAGCGCAGGAGGATCTCGAGCGCATTCGCCTGCTTTTCGGCGATCTCGAGACCCAGACCGACGTCATCGACCTGCTGTCGCGCGCCGAAGCCGGCGACGGTGTTCGCATCTTCATCGGCTCGGAGAACAAGCTGTTCTCCATGTCGGGCTCCTCCATGGTGGCCGCCCCCTTCCGTGATTCCGAGCAGCGCATCATCGGCGTCGTCGGCATCATCGGCCCGACCCGGCTGAACTATGCCCGCATCGTGCCGATGGTGGACTACACGGCGAAGGTGGTCGGGCGGCTGCTGGATGGCGGGCGCTGATGAGGCTTGGCCGCCTGCGCCTGGCGGCTTTGGGCTTGATGCTGATGACGATCGCTGCCGCTGCTGCGGGCCCTTCTCTGATCGATGCCGCTGCCACGGGGCGCACCGACGAGGTCGCTCGCCTCGTTGCGGCCGGTGCTCCGCTCGAGGGGCAGGATTCACAGGGCCGCTCCGCCCTTTTGCTGGCCGTCGCCGGCAACCATGTCGCGACGGCCAAGGCCCTGCTCGACGCGGGAGCCAGTCCGAACACGCAGGCCGCCAATCGCGATACGCCGTGGCTGTCGGCCGGTGCGCTCGGCCGCGCCGAGATCATCGAGGCGATGCTGCCGCGCAAGCCCGATCTGACGATCCGCAACCGCTACGGCGGCAATGCGTTGATCCCCGCCTGCGAGCGCGCCCATGTCGAGGCCGTGGAACTGCTCCTGACCAGCGGCATCGATGTCGATCACGTCAACGATCTCGGCTGGACCTGCCTGCTGGAGATCGTGATTCTCGGCGATGGTGGCCCGCGCCATCAGCAGGTCGCCAAGCTCGTGCTCGATGCCGGCGCAAATCCCAGCCTCGCCGACAAGGATGGCGTGACGCCGCTGACTCATGCCCGCCAGAAAGGTCAGCGCGCGGTGGCGGTCCTGATCGAACAGGCCGGCAGCCGCTGATCCGCCGGCGATTTGGCATCGCTGCCGGATCGCGCTACCTCTGCCGCCAACGCGGCCTCAAAGCCGCCCGACATTCGCATTGCGAGGCTTGAATCCGATGACCGACACCCTGCCCGACCGCCTGTCCTCGAACCCCAACAGCCCCTTCTACAACGAGGAATTGCTCGCGCGGGACATTGGCGTCCGGTTCAAGGGCGTCGAGAAGACCAATGTGGAGGAATACTGCGTCAGCGAGGGCTGGGTCCGCCTCACCGCTGGCAACGCCAAGGACCGCTTCGGCAATCCGATGACGGTGAAGCTCAAAGGCGAGGTCGAGCCCTATTTCCGTCAACCCGCTGGGGACGAGAACCCGTCTCAGGCCAGCGACTTGTAAAAGAAGGTCGAGCCGCAATCGCGGCCGTCCGGCATCAGCGCATAGCGTGGGATGGTGCCGATCTCGGTCCAGCCGAGCCGTGCATAGAGCCGGCGCGCTGCGCTGTTCTCGTCGGTGTCGAGCACAAGGAGGTCGCGCTTCGCCTGGCGCGCGGCGTCCTCCGCCGCCTGCATCAGCGTCTCGCCGACGCCCCGCCGGCGAGCCTGCGAGTGCACCAGCACCTTGGCGATCTCGGCGCGATGCGGCTGGTTGGGCTTACTGACGAGCTGCAATTGCGCCGTGCCGACGATCTCTCCAGCCAGCCGGGCGATCAGAAGGACCGTCCGCCCGGCATCGACCTCGTCGGCGACCGCGGCCCAGAACCTGCGATAATCCTCCGGCGTGCTCCACTCCATGAATCCGACCGAGGCGCCGCCTGCGACGGCGTCGGCGAGGATATCGACGAGAGCGCGGATGGCTTCCTGTGCTTCGGCGGCGTCGAGCCGCAGGATTGCGATGTCAGGCGTGATCATGTCTAGCGTCCGCTCCGGCCATCGGCCCCAGTGAGCACGACCGCGTAGCGTGCCGGGCTCTCGCCAGGATTGTGGAAGCTGATCGGGCCGTCGAGCAGCATGGCGAGACAGTCGCCCGCAGCCAGCCGATGCTCGCTTTCGCCGAGCCCTATGACGATCTCGCCTTCCAGCAGCCAGATCTGTTGGTCGAGTCGGAAGCCGCTGCGCGGTGCGTCGAGCAGGACGCGCGCGCCCGCCGGCATGTCCACCTCGACGATCTCGATCCCTGAGCCGGTGCCCGCAGGCGAGACGTTGCGCCGGACATAGCCGCTGGCTGGATCGATCCAGACAGGCTGATCGGCTCGCCGCACCAGCGGACCGGCATGGTCCTCGTCGCGAAACAGCACCGAGAGAACGATTCCGAGACCGGCGCAGATCCGGTCCAGCAGCGCGGCCGTCGGGCTCGATTCGCCCCTTTCGACCCTTGAGATCATCGCGCGGCTGACGCCTGAGCGTTCGGCCAGCATGTCGAGCGTCAGGTTGCGGCTCTGGCGCAGCGTCTTGATGCGCGTGCCCAGCCGCTGATCCAGTTCGAGGCTATCCGCCAGTTCCATGAAGACAGAATTGTTCTACTATATAAGAAAATCAAGCTCAAACATACGGCCTCCGTCGGCGTCTCCTGCTGACGCAGCGTGAACTCGGTTTTCACCACATTTCCAAGTCCTGCCCCCGCCGCCGGCGGCGTTTCCAGAAAAATCAGGGATTTGCGCTTTGATGAGTCTCAAACGACGCCTTCGAAAGGCGCGGGGTCGAGGGGAACGGCCATGAATCAAGGTTTGGAATTTCTTGGCCGCTCCGTCGTCGCGTTCATCACGCGCGGTAAGCCGGAGCCCGGCCCGGTCGATGCCAAGGCGCTGGCCCGGCTGCAAGCGGCGCTGCGGCCCGGCGACGTCCTGCTGGTCGAAGGCAGCATGAAGGTCTCGGCCGCGATCAAGTATCTGACGCAGTCGACCTGGTCGCATGCGGCGCTTTATGTCGGCGACACCGGGCAGTTCAGCGCCGATGGCGAGCCGCTGGTGCTGGCCGAGGTCGAGATGGATGTCGGCTGCGTGCTCTCGCCTTTGTCGAAATACGGCGCCTTCGGCACCCGCATCTGTCGTCCCCAGGCGCTCGACCGCGCCGGCCGCACCATCGTCGTCGATTATATGCTGGGGCGGCTCGGCACCCAGTACGACCTCAAGAACATCCTCGATCTGATGCGCTGGCTGATCCCGATTCCCTGGGCACCGCCATCCTGGCGCCGGCGCATGATCGCGATGGGCTCCGGCGATCCGACGCGGGCGATCTGTTCCACCCTGATCGCGCAGGCCTTCGAGGCGGCGCGTTACCCCGTGCTGCCGACGGTCGAATATGCGCAGGCGATGGACGAGGAGGATTTCGAGGAAATCCTGCATATCCGGCATCATTCGCTCTACATGCCGCGCGATTTCGACATCTCGCCCTATTTCGCGGTGGTCAAGCCGACGCTGGAGACCGGCTTCGACTACCGCGCCCTGACCTGGGCGCGCCCGGGCGCCACGGCGACGCCGCAAATGGCCGCGGCAGAATAGCGTCAAAGACCGCAAACCCTTGGCGGGATGATGCTTCGCTGCTATGGCCCGCGCATGAGCACGAAGACCTTCGACAACATCCGCAACTTCTCGATCGTGGCGCATATCGACCACGGCAAGTCGACGCTGGCCGACCGGCTGATCCAGACCACCGGCACGGTGGCGGCGCGCGACATGAGCGAGCAGATGCTCGACTCCATGGATATCGAGAAAGAGCGCGGCATCACCATCAAGGCGCAGACCGTCCGGCTCGATTATCGCGCGCAGGACGGCAAGGATTACATCCTGAACCTGATGGACACACCCGGCCATGTCGACTTCGCCTATGAGGTCTCGCGGTCGCTGGCGGCCTGCGAAGGCTCGCTGCTGGTCGTCGACGCCTCGCAAGGCGTCGAGGCGCAGACGCTGGCCAACGTCTATCAGGCGCTCGACGCA
>QBLV01000056.1:18681-23460 GCA_003241815.1 Hyphomicrobiales bacterium
CGACGCAGGCCACGAGATCGTCACCGTTCTCAACAAGATCGACCTGCCCGCCGCCGAGCCCGAGCGCATCAAGCAGCAGATCGAGGATGTCATCGGCCTCGACGCTTCGGAGGCTGTCGCGATCTCGGCCAAGACCGGCATCAACATCGAAGGCGTCCTGGAGGCGATCGTCCAGAAGCTGCCGGCCCCCAAGGGCGATCTCGATGCACCCCTGAAATGCCTGCTGGTCGATAGCTGGTACGATGCCTATCTCGGCGTCGTCGTGCTGGTGCGCGTCATCGACGGCGTTCTGAAGAAGAACATGACCATCCGCATGATGCGCGCCAACGCCGCCTATGGCGTCGATCGCGTCGGCGTGTTCAAGCCCAAGATGACCGAGGTCAAGGAACTGGGCCCCGGCGAGGTCGGCTTCTTCACGGCCTCGATCAAGGAGGTCGCCGATACCGCGGTCGGCGACACCATCACCGACGAGAAGCGCCAAACGCCCCAGGCCCTGCCCGGCTTCAAGCCGGTGCAGCCGGTGGTGTTCTGCGGCATCTTCCCCGTCGACGCCGCCGATTTCGAGACACTGCGCGCCGCAATGAGCCGCCTGCGCCTGAACGATGCGAGCTTCTCCTATGAGATGGAGACGTCCGCCGCGCTCGGCTTCGGCTTCCGCTGCGGCTTCCTCGGGCTGCTGCATCTGGAGATCATCCAGGAGCGGCTGGAGCGCGAGTTCAACCTCAACCTGATCTCGACCGCGCCCTCGGTCGTCTACCATCTCAAGCTGCGCGACGGCACGGTGCTGGAACTGCACAACCCCGCCGATATGCCCGACGTCATGAAGATCGAGACGATCGAGGAGCCCTGGATCAAGGCGACGATCTTCACGCCCGACGAGTATCTCGGCTCGGTTTTGAAGCTCTGCCAGGACCGTCGTGGCGTCCAGACCGACCTGTCCTATGTCGGCTCGCGCGCCAAGGTCGTCTATGACCTGCCGCTGAACGAAGTCGTGTTCGATTTCTACGACCGGCTGAAGTCGATTTCGAAGGGCTACGCCTCCTTCGACTACGCCATCACCGACTATCGCGAGGGCGACCTCGTGCGCATGTCGGTCCTGGTCAATGCCGAGCCGGTCGATGCGCTCTCGATGCTGGTCCACCGCTCGCGCGCCGATTCAAGGGGCCGCGCCATGTGCGAGAAGCTCAAGGACCTGATCCCGCCGCACATGTTCCAGATCCCCGTCCAGGCGGCGATCGGCGGCAAGATCATCGCTCGCGAGACCATCCGCGCCCTGCGCAAGGACGTCACCGCCAAGTGCTATGGCGGCGACGCCAGCCGCAAGCGTAAGCTTCTGGACAAGCAGAAGGAAGGCAAGAAAAAGATGCGGCAGTTCGGCAAGGTCGAAATCCCGCAGGAAGCCTTCATCGCGGCGCTGAAGATGGACGACTGAGCGGGGGAACGCTCGTCCCGCCACCTGTTCTCATGCGCGTCATCCCGGGCTCCCTGCGGTCGCCCGGGATGACGGCGGTTCAGTTCGCCAGGCAAACCTCACCACCCCAGCGCGCAGCCATCCTTGCGGTGGTCGGACCCGGCGAGCAGCACGCCGGTCACGGGGTCGATCGCGATTGCCTGCGCGCCGCCGATCGCCGCGCCCGGCGCCGTGAAGGTGAAGCCGCGTCGCTCCAGTTCGGTGCGCACGGCGGCCGGCAAAGTCTTCTCGGCCTCGATCGCAACCTGCCCTGGGCGCGGGAACACGCGCGGCAGCGAGATCGCGCTCTGCAGGTCCATCCCATAATCGATCAGCTTGCTGACCAGGTGCGCGTGGCCCATCGCCTGATAATGCCCGCCCATCACGCCGAAGGAGAGGCAGACCTTGCCGTCGCGCAGCATCATGCCGGGGATGATCGTGTGCAGCGGGCGCTTGCGCGGCGCGATGGCATTGGGGTGGCCGGCCTTGAGCACGAAGCCCTGGCCCCGGTTCTGCAGCAGCACGCCGCTCTTGGGCGAAACCAGCGCCGCGCCATAGGGATTGAACACCGAGTTGATGAAGCTCACCGCCATCCCGTCGCCGTCGACGACGCTGATATAGACGGTGTCGGCATGCTCGACCGCCGAGGCCGAGACGGAGGGCAGCTCCTTGATCGCCTGCTTCAGGTCGATCTTGCCGCGCAGCTCCGCCGCCAGTTCCTCCGACAGGAGCCAGTCGAGCGGCACCTCGGCCTGACCGGGATCGGCCAGCACGGCGTCGCGAACCGAATAGGCAAGCCTGGCCGCCTCGATCTCGACATGCAGCCGGTCGGCCGAGAGCGGGTCGCTGCCCGGCTCGAAACCTGACAGGATGTTGAGGATCATCAGCGCGATGACGCCTTGGCCGGCCGGCGGGCATTCGAAGACGTCATGGCCGCGAAACCGCGTGCTGATCGGCGTGACGTAGCCGCCCTTCGCCTCGCGGAAATCCTCCATCGTATGCAGGCCGCCGAGATCGCGCAGGCGGTCGACCATATCCTGCGCGATCTCGCCCTCGTAGAAGGCGGACGGACCGCGATCGGCGATCGCCTGCAGCGTCGACGCCAGTTCCCTCTGGTGGTGAACCTCGCCGGCGAGCGGAGCGCGCCCGCCCGGCAGGAAGACGCGCGCGGCCGGTTCATCCTTCGCCAGCAGGGCGGCCTGCCCGGCCCAGTCGGCCGCGACGCGCGGCGACACCGCATATCCGTCGCGAGCCAGCGCAATGGCCGGCTCCAGCAGCTTGGCGAGCGGCAGGCGGCCATGATCCTTGACCAGCGTCGCCCAGGCTTCGACGGAGCCCGGAATCGTCACCGCATGGGGCGACTGGCGCGGGATCTCGCTGAAGCCATGTTCCAGATACCAGTCGAGCGTCGCGGCCGCAGGCGCGCGGCCCGAGCCGTCATAGGCGATGACTTTGTCGCTGCCGCCCGCCGCCAACAGCACGAAACAGTCGCCGCCGATGCCGGTCGAGCCCGGCTCGACCACGCATTGCACGGCGCAGGCCGCCACCGCCGCGTCGATCGCATTGCCGCCCGCCTGCAGGATGTTGATCGCCGTGAGCGTCGCGGAGGGGTGCGAGGTTGCCGCCATGCCGCGACGGCCCATCACCACCGACCGGCCGGGCTGCTCGAAATCGCGCTGGTTTTGGTTGCTCACGTTGCTGTCTCCCAAGGGTCGGCCGGCTTCTGACGGTCTGTCTTATCCGCACTCGCGCAGCCCGGGGCGTTTGGCAAGCGCCTCGGGCGCAGCCTTGCCCTGCAACGGGTTTCCTATGGGACGGGGCACTGATACGACCATGGGCTGCCAAGCCTGGTCCAACGACCAAGAATTCGACGCTGGGGAGATGTAAGACCGTGCCGCTACCTGCCTCGCTCGCCGGGCGCCTGCGCCTTCCCGCCATCGCCTCGCCGATGTTCCTGGTCTCAGGTCCCGATCTGGTGGTCGAGACCTGCAAGGCCGGCATCCTTGGCACCTTCCCGGCGCTGAACCAGCGCACCAGCGAGGGCTATGCCGCCTGGCTCGACGAGATCGAGGGGCGCCTGGCAGGGGTTCCAGACGCTGCACCCTTCGGCGTGAACCTGATCGTTCACCGCACCAATCCGCGCCTCGAGCAGGATCTGGCGATCACCGCGCAGCACAAGGTGCCCCTCGTCATCACCTCGCTCGGCGCGGTGCCCGATCTCGTCAAGGCAGTGCATGGCTATGGCGGCGTCGTGTTCCACGACGTCATCAGCCTGCGCCATGCGGAAAAGGCGGCCGAGGCCGGCGTCGATGGCATCATCGCGGTGGCGGCCGGCGCCGGCGGCCATGCCGGCCTGATGAGCCCCTTCGCGCTGGTCGCCGAGATCAGGCGCTTCTTCAAGGGCACGATCGTGCTGGCGGGTGCGATCTCCAACGGCGCCCAGATCGCGGCGGCGCAACTGATGGGGGCCGATCTTGCCTATCTCGGCACGCGCTTCATCGCGACAGCCGAGAGCCTGGCCGATCCGGATTACAAGGCGATGCTGCTGCGCGCGCGCGCGGCCGACATTCTCTACACCCCCGCGATCAGCGGCGTGAACGCCAATTTCATGCGCGAGAGCATTGCGGCTGCGGGCCTCGACCCCGACAACCTGACCTCCCATGGCAAGCTCGACATGGCGAGCGAAGCCAAGGTCTGGAAGACGATCTGGTCGGCAGGGCAGGGCGTCGGTTCGATCCAGGACGTGCCGAGCGTGGCCGAACTGGGAGCGAGGCTGTCGCGGGAATACGCACAGGCGCGCGCGTCGCTCGCCGGTTGAGCCCGCTGGTCGTCGGTGCCGCAATCACGACCGGGTTCAATCCGGAATACGGTCCAGATCGGCCAACCACGCTGCCGCCGAGGCATCGCTGGGCGCCCGCCAGTCCCCGCGCGGCGAGAGCGAGCCGCCTGACGAGACCTTGGGGCCATTGGGCACGGCCGAGCGCTTGAACTGGCTTGTCTCGAAGAAGCGCCGCACGAAGACGCGCAGCCATTTTTTGATCGTGGCCAGATCATAGGCGACCTGCTTGGCGGCTTCCATATGCGGCGGCCAGTCGCCACGCGCCGCATCGGCCCAGGCGTGGTGGGACAGGAAGGCGACTTTGCTGGGCGCAAAGCCATAGCGCGTGACGTAGAACAGGTTGAAATCCTGAAGCGCATAAGGACCGACGAAATCCTCGGTCTTCTGGCTCGGGCCCTCGCCGTCGCCGGGCACCAACTCCGGCGAGATCTCGGTCGCGAGAATGTCGAGCAGCACGGCCGAGGCTTCGTCGCCGAAGCGGTCGGACTGC
>QBLV01000057.1 GCA_003241815.1 Hyphomicrobiales bacterium
CTCGCCGCCTTCCGTGATCGGGACGACCTTCTTGCGCGAGCGGCTGCGCTTGGGCTTTTCGACCTCGATCGGAGCGGCTTGGGTTTCCGCAGCCGGGGCTTCGGCGGTGATGGGGTTCACCACCGCTTCAGCGACGACATCCACGGACGCTTCAGCCTCCAATGGCTCGGATTTGGGCTTGCGCCCACCGCGGCGGGCACGCTTGGGCTTTTCGTCCGCCGCAGCGGCCTCCGGCTGCTCTGAAGCGACCGGCGCGGGCTCCTCGGGGACTGCTGCGATCACGGTGTCGCCGGCCTGCGAGTCGCTCGACTGCTCGTCGCCTTCCTCATCGCCCTCGTCGTCACCCTCGCCATCGGCTTCGTCGCTGCCGCCGTCGAGACGCACGCCATTGGCGTCACGCTCGCCGCCACGCCGCCGCCGACGACGCCGACGACGCTTGCGTCCGCCTTCGCCACGGGCTTCGCCCTCACCCTCTGGCCTGGCTTCGCGCGGGCCTGCATCGCGCTCAGAGTCCTCGGTGGCTTCGATCTCGACCGGGCCGTTCTCGGCATCGAGCGCCTCGGCCTCGGCCGCCGCATCGAGCGCATCGTGGTCGACATCGGAGATGACGGCCTCGGCCTTGATCGCTGACGGGATGATGCGGCCCTCATTGCCGACGAATTCGCCGCGCTCGACCTCGAAATAGCGGGTGCCGAGCAGGGTGGCGTCCATCGTGATGCTGATCGCGATGGCGAAGCGCGTCTCGAGTTCGGCGAGATGGGCCCGCTTCTGGTTGAGCACATAAAGCGCGACCTCCGGACGGGTCCGGACCGTGAGGTTGTGCGAGGCGCTCTTGATCAGCGTCTCCTCCAGGGCGCGCAGGATCTGCAGCGCGACCGACGAGGACGAGCGCATCATGCCGGCTCCGGCGCAATGCGGGCAGGGCACCGAGGAGCTCTCCAGCACGCCGGTGCGGATGCGCTGGCGTGACATTTCGAGCAGTCCGAAGGCCGAGATGCGGCCGACCTGGATGCGGGCGCGGTCGTCCTTGAGGCAGTCCTTCAGCTTCTTCTCGACCGCGCGGTTGTTGCGGTTCTCCTCCATGTCGATGAAATCGATCACGATGAGGCCGGCGAGGTCGCGCAGGCGGAGCTGGCGGGAAATCTCCTCCGCCGCTTCGAGATTGGTCTTGAGGGCAGTGTCCTCGATATTGTGCTCGCGGGTCGAACGCCCGGAGTTGATGTCGATGGCGACCAGCGCCTCGGTCTGGTTGATGACGATGTAACCGCCGGACTTCAGCGTGACGGTGCTGGAGAACATCGCGTCGAGTTGGCTCTCGATGCCGAAGGAGGCGAAAAGCGGCGTCTGCTCGCGATAGGCCTTCACGCTCTTGGCATGGCTCGGCATGAGCATGCGCATGAAGTCCTTGGCCTCGCGATAGGCCTCGTCGCCGGCGACGTGAACCTCGTCGATATCCTTGTTGTAGAGGTCGCGGATCGAGCGCTTGACGAGGTTGCCCTCCTCATAGACCAGCGCCGGCGAGATCGAGGCCAGCGTCAGCTCGCGCACGCTCTCCCACATCCGCATCAGATATTCGTAGTCGCGCTTGATCTCGACCTTGGTGCGCGAGGCGCCGGCCGTGCGCAGGATCAGGCCCATGCCCTCGGGAACCTCGAGCTCCCCGGCGATCTCCTTGAGGCGCTTGCGATCCTCAGTGTTGGTGATCTTGCGCGAGATGCCGCCGCCCTTGCCGGTGTTCGGCATCAGCACCGAATAGCGGCCGGCGAGCGAGAGATAGGTGGTGAGCGCCGCGCCCTTGTTGCCGCGCTCCTCCTTGACGACCTGGACCAGGATGATCTGGCGGCGCTTGATCACCTCCTGGATCTTGTACTGGCGGCGCGAGTTGCGCTGGGGGCGCTCGGACATCTCGTCGAGGGCGTCGCCGCCGCCGAGCTGCTCGGGCTCCTCATGCTCGCTGTCGTCGCTGGATTCGTCTTCTTCCGAAGGCTTGCGGGCTTCCGTATCCTCGGACTCGGAGGCCTCAGACTGGGAGAACTCGGACGGGGAGACCTTGGAATCGGACTGTTCCGCCTCCTCGCCGCGCGTCTCGAAGGTCAGCGGTGCAGCGTTTTCGGCCGCATCCTCAGCCGCCGATTCGGCGACGGCGGGAGCGAATTCCTCGCCGAAGGCGGGAGCGCCCTCGTTGACCATCGCGGCTTCCTTGCCGTCGGTCTCGACGCCATCCGTAACCTCGGCGCTGACGGTCTCGTCGGAGGCCGCCTTCTTGGCGCGCCCGTCACGGTCGCCCCGGCGGCCACGATCGCGGCGGCCGCTGCCGCGCTTCTCGCGCTTCTCTTCGTCGCGCTCGTCCTCACGGTCGGCGCGGGCCTCATCGGCCAGCAGCGCCTGACGGTCGGCAACCGGGATCTGGTAGTAATCGGGATGGATTTCGGAGAAGGCGAGGAAGCCGTGGCGGTTGCCGCCATACTCGACGAAGGCGGCCTGGAGCGAGGGCTCCACTCGCGTCACCTTGGCGAGGTAGATATTGCCACGCAGCGGCTTGCGGCTGGCGGCCTCGAAGTCAAATTCCTCGATACGCGATCCGCGCACCACCACGACCCGGGTCTCCTCCGGATGGGTGGCATCGATAAGCATCTTGTTGGCCATATGAATCTTCCATGGGCGCGGCCGCCAGCAATACCCGCCGGGCTGCGGACAAAAATCCGCTGCCGCGGGCAGGGGCGCCGCGCATAGGCCGGCACGAGCCGGCTTGTTGCAGGAGCAAAAGCCGGCGCGAGCCGGCGTCTGGGACGGGGAAGTGTTCGATCGAGACAGAAAGACGGCTCGGGAAACCTGCCCGGAGCAAAAGCCCGATGCAGTCCCGCAGGTATTGACGATTCACCGATGATCTATGCGGCGTCGTATGCCCCGACATCTGTCCTGACCTGCGGGGCGCCTGTCGAAAAAGACGAAGCACACCGCGTTTGCACGCTCGCGAGACGATTGGCCTGGTGCTGAAAACATGCGCCCCTGGCTCGGCCGTCTGCGGACGATCCGTTGTGGTTGGCCTCTTGCAGCCAAACCCCGGACGCCGACGGATCCTCGGATCCGGATGCGCACCATGGGCGGCCTTGCAAAGCAACCACCCCCATTACAGACAGGTGACAGTGATTTGCAAGTCACATCGCACCGGCATCGTCGCGGCCTTGGCGCGGGTCGGTTCACCGCCCGGCCGGGGCATGGTAACCGATCGTTAGGATGTCGCGTCGCTATGGTTAAGGCTTGGTGACGACAGCTCGGGATGATTGACCTGACGCCTCCCGCAACCCTCTTTCCGGCCGGCCCGCGCCCCTCCAGGGCCCGGATAATAACGCAGCTGGTCGCGTGCCTGTGGCTCGTGCTCGCGTGCGGACTCTTGCTGGCGGACATCGCCTTGGCGCAGGGCCATGCCCGGGCTCAGAGCGAATTTCCGGTGGCGACCGATGCCAAACTCGAGCAGTCCGGCGATGTCGTGCGGCTGACGATGGCCTTGTCGCGTCCGGTGGAGGTCAGCGCCTCGGTGCTGACGGGGCCGGACCGCGTCGTCATCGACATGCCCTCGATCAATTTTCAGGTTCAGCCGGCTGCGGCGCGCAAGAGCGCCGGAGTCGTCGGGGCCTACCGATTCGGGCTGTTCACCGCCGACAAGGCGCGCATCATCATCGATCTGGCGCAGCCAGCCATCGTGGTCCGAGCCGAATCGCGCCCGGTTCGCGGCGGCTTCGGAGAACTCGTCATCGAACTGCGTCGCGCCACGCGGGCCGAATTCCAGGCGGCGGCTGCGGCCTCCGCGCGCGATCCCGAGGCCGCGGCGCCCATTGCGGTGCCCGCCAGGCCGGCCGGCGAGACCCGTCAGACCATCGTCATCGACCCCGGCCATGGCGGCATCGACCCGGGCGCGGTGGTGGCGTCGATCGCCGAGAAGGCTGTCGTGCTGGCCTTCGGGGCGAAGCTGAAGGAACAGTTGGAGGTGAGCGGGCGCTACCGCGTGCTGATGACGCGCGAGGACGACCGCTTCGTACCGCTGGCCGAGCGTGTCGGTATCGCAAGGGCGGCCGGAGCGGATCTGTTCATCTCGATCCACGCCGATTCGCTGGCGCAGGCGCAGGAGGTGCGCGGGGCGACCGTCTATATGGGATCCGAGCGTGCGACCGATGCCGAAGCCGCGCGGCTGGCCGCCAAGGAAAACCAGGCCGACAGCGTGGCGGGACTCGAGACAAGCGAGGACACGCAGGATGTCGCGGGCATCCTGATGGATCTCGCCAAGCGCGAGACGCGGACCTTCTCAGCCATCTTCGCGCGCAATCTGGTCGAGAAGCTCGGCGGTTCGGTGAAGATGCACAAGGTGCCGCTGCGCTCTGCCGGGTTTCGCGTGCTGAGCGCGCCCGACGTGCCCTCGGTGCTGATCGAGCTGGGCTATATGTCGAGCCCGAAGGATGCCGAGCTGCTCAATTCGGCGCAATGGCGCGCCCAGGCGGTCGCGGCGGTGGCGACCGCCGTCGAGGGCTATTTCGTCAGTGCCCGTGCGCCCGTCGGGAAAGCGGTGGAAAACCGGCGCTGAACGGGCTGGCCGCTCAGTCCCGGACGACAGGGATTGTGGTCCCAAGGCCACGGTTCCGCCACGTCTGTGGTGCTATAGACGTGATTTGCGAAGCGCCGCATTCGGGGGTACCCGGAGCGGCAACGGCAAGGGCCAGGGCCTGAGATGCGCTTTATCCTGCGACTATTCGGATGGTTGTTCACTGCCGGCGCGATCGTCTTCGTGATCGGAGCCGTCGTCGCGGGCGGCTTCCTCTGGCACTACTCCAAGGACCTGCCCGATTCGGCGCAGCTGCGGAACTACGAGCCGCCGGTGATGACGCGCGTTCATGCTGGCGACGGGTCCCTGATCGCGGAATTCGCCCGCGAGCGCCGGCTTTACCTGCCCATCCAGGCGGTGCCTAAGCTGGTCATCGAGGCCTATCTCTCGGCCGAGGACAAGAATTTCTACAAGCATGTCGGTGTCGATCCCGAAGGACTGGTGCGCGCCGCGATCACCAACTTTCGCAATCGTGCCGCCGGTCGGCGGCCCCAGGGCGCCTCGACCATTACCCAGCAGGTGGCGAAGAACTTCCTCGTCGGCTCAGAGCAGAATATCGAACGCAAGATTCGCGAGGCGCTGGTGGCGCTGCGAATCGAGTCGACCTATTCCAAGGACAAGATCCTCGAGCTGTATCTGAACGAGATCTATCTCGGCGCCCCCGCACCGGGGCAGGGCTCCTACGGCATCGCCGCCGCCGCGCTGAATTATTTCGGCAAATCGGTGCATGAGCTGAACCTGCAGGAGGCCGCCTATCTGGCTGCGCTGCCGAAGGCGCCGACCGATCTGCATCCGATCCGCAATCGCGAGCGCGCCATCGAGCGCCGCAACTACGTCATCGACCGCATGGTCGAGAACGGCTTCGTCGCGCGCGCTGCCGGCGACGCGGCCAAGGGCCAGCCGCTCGGCGTCAATCCGCGCACGGTCTCGCCCAACAACATCGCCGCCGGCTATTTCGCCGAAGAGATCCGCCGCGAGCTGCAGGATCGCTATGGCGAGAAGAAGCTGCTCGAGGGCGGCCTGTCGGTGCGCGCCACCGTCGATCCCAAGATGCAGCTGATGGCGCGCAAGGCCTTGGTCGATGGGCTGGTTCGCTTCGACGAGGCCCGCGGCTGGCGTGGTGCGATCCAGAAGCTCGAGCTTTCGGCCCGCGACTGGGGGTTGGCGATCGGCGAGCTGCCTGTGCTCGGCGATGTCGCGCCCTGGCGTCTGGCCGTCGTGCTGGAGGTCGCCGGCGACAGCGCCCGACTCGGCCTGCATCCGCTGCGCGAGAACTCCGGCCAACTGAAAGGCGATCGCGAGACCGTTACGCTCGCCGCCGAGGGCATCAAATGGACCCGCCGTGCGCGCGTGGCGCAGGCCGTTTCGGTCGGTGACGTGGTCTATGTCGAGCCGATGGACAACCGGCCGGGCCAGGTCCGGCTGAGGCAGTTGCCCGAGGTCAACGGCGCCATCACCGTGATGGATCCGTTTTCCGGCCGTGTGCTGGCCATGGTCGGCGGCTTCTCCCACGACCAGTCGGAGTTCAACCGATCGACGCAGGCGATGCGCCAGCCGGGCTCCTCGTTCAAGCCTTTCGTCTACGCGACGGCGCTCGACAACGGCTACACGCCCTCCAGCATCATCCTTGATGCCCCGATTGAAATCGACCAGGGCGGCGGACTCGGGCTGTGGCAGCCGAGCAATTACGACGGCAAGTTCACCGGTCCGCGCACGTTGCGCTACGGCATCCAGTTTTCGAAGAATCTGATGACGGTGCGCCTCGCCAAGGATGTCGGCATGCCGCTGATCGCGGAATATGCCCGCCGCTTCGGCGTCTATGACGACATGCTGCCGGTGCTTTCGATGTCGCTGGGCGCGGGCGAAACTACGGTCATGCGGATGACGGCGGCCTATGCCATGCTCGTCAATGGCGGCAAGAAGATCCGACCCACCCTGATCGACCGGATCCAGGACCGCTGGGGCGCGACCATCTTCCGGCACGACCAGCGCGTCTGCGAAGGCTGCGACGCGACGAAATGGGCCGACCAGCGCGAGCCGCGGCTGATCGACAACCGCGACCAGGTGCTCGATCCGCTGACCGCCTACCAGATGGTCTCGATCATGGAAGGTGTGGTCAACGCCGGCACCGCGACCGTCGTGAAGTCCGTCGGCAAGCCGCTTGCCGGCAAGACCGGCACGACCAACGATGCCAAGGATGTCTGGTTCGTCGGCTTTTCGCCCGACCTCGCGGTCGGCGTCTATATGGGCTTCGACAAGCCCAAGTCGCTCGGCACCTCGGCGACCGCCGGCCAGTACGCCGCGCCGATCTTCCGCGACTTCATGATGGCGGCGCTCAAGGACAAGCCGGCGACGCCGTTCCGCGTGCCGGCCGGTATCAAGCTGATCCGCGTCGATCCCAAGACCGGGATGCGCTCGGGCGGCGAGGGCGGCATCCTCGAGGCTTTCAAGCCGGGCACGGCACCGCCCGACAGCTACTCCGTCATTGGCGCTGCCGGCGACGGAACGACGCCTTTCAGCGTCTCGCCAGGTGGTGGACGCGCCGTCGGCTCGGGGACGGGCGGGTTGTACTAAGAGGCCACGGCGTCATTCTCGGGCGAAGCTTAGCGCAGACCCGAGAATCCCTCGCAGGAGCGAGAATCTCTTGCAGGAGATGCTCGACTCCAGGCCGACCATGACGCGCATGTCCGTTTACACCGGCCGCTTTCACGCCTATCTCCCACCGCTCATGTTCATCCAAGGCCCTTTCGCATGCGCCCAGAAATTCAGACGCAACTCGACAACGCCAAGCAGTCCATTGGACTGCTGAGGAGGCATCTTTGACTGGGATGTCGCGCAACGCCGCCTCGCGGAACTGAACGCCCTCTCGGAGGGCCCCGATTTCTGGAACGATGCCGACGCCGCACAGAAGCTGATGCGCGAGCGGACCTCTCTCGAAGAGCAGCTCGAAGGCATCGGCAAGCTCGAGCGCGATCTCGAGGATGCGCTGACCTTCATCGAACTCGGTGAGATGGAGGATGATGCCGCCTCGATCGCCGAGGGCGAGGCAGGGATCAAGGCCGTCGAGGTCGAAGCGGCGCGACGCCAGGTCGAGACGCTGCTCTCCGGCGAAGCCGACATGCTCGACACCTATCTCGAAATCCATCCCGGCGCCGGCGGAACGGAAAGCCAGGACTGGGCCGAGATGCTGCTGCGCATGTACCGGCGCTGGGGCGAACGGCGGAAGTTCAAGGTCGAGACGCTGGAATATCAGGACGGCGACACTGCCGGTATCAAGTCCGCGACCCTGCAGTTCAAGGGCCACAACGCCTATGGCTGGCTGAAGACGGAAAGCGGTGTGCACCGGCTGGTGCGCATCTCGCCGTTCGATTCCAATGCCAGACGGCAGACCTCGTTCGCGTCGGTCTGGGTCTATCCGGTCGTCGACGATCGCATCGTCATCGAGATCAACGAATCGGATTGCCGGATCGACACCTACCGGGCCCAGGGCGCCGGCGGGCAGCACATCAACACGACCGATTCGGCCGTGCGCATCACCCATATCCCGTCGGGGATCGCGGTGTCGTGCCAGCAGGAGCGCTCCCAGCATAAGAACAAGGCAAAAGCCTGGGACATGCTGCGCGCGCGCCTCTACGAGGTTGAGCTGAAGAAGCGCGAGGACAAGGCCAATGCCGAGCAGGCCTCCAAGACGGATATCGGCTGGGGCCACCAGATCCGGTCCTATGTGCTGCAGCCCTACCAGCTCGTGAAGGATCTGCGGACGGGGGTCAGCTCGACGGCGCCCTCAGAAGTGCTCGACGGCGCGCTCGATCCGTTCATGGAAGCTTCGCTGGCGCAGCGGGTCTACGGAACGGAAGTCGAGGTCGAGGACATCGACTAGGTATCCCGGTCGATTTTGCAAACGCGCGCTGTCATCCTGGGCGACCGGAGGTCGTCCCGGGATCCATCATAGGACGCTACAGAGCCCTGTGATGGATCCCGGAGCTGCGCCGCTGGCGCGGCTTGTCCAGGATGACGCCGTGGCGGGGCGGAACAGCGGGTTATCGCGTTTCCGATCTGCCGCCCGATGGTCTAGCGTCGCGCTTCAGTCCGACGGGAATCCGTCCGCATGACGCTGCCCAATCTGATCACCATCGGCCGGCTGTTCCTGGTTCCGCTCGTGATCGTCATGATCCTGAACGAGCGCTGGCAGGGTGCGTTCATTATCTTCGTCGTGGCCGGCGTCTCCGATGCCGTCGACGGGTTCCTTGCCAAGCGCTTCGACATGGCCAGCGAACTCGGGGCCTATCTCGATCCTATTGCCGACAAGGCGCTGATCGTCTCGATCTACATCCCCCTGGCGATCGTCGGCGCGGTGCCGGCCTGGCTCGTCATCCTGGTGGTATCGCGCGACGTCATGATCGTCGCGGCCGTGATCCTGTCGTGGATCATGGCAAAGCCCGTGACCATCTCGCCCTTCGTCGTCAGCAAGCTCAATACGGGTGCGCAACTGATCTTCGCCGCGCTGCTGCTGGGCTCGCGAGCCTTCGGGATCGATCCAGGCGGAGCGGTCGAGGTCGGCCAGCTCGTCGTCGCGCTGTTGACGCTCGGCTCGATGACCGCCTATCTCGCCTTCTGGCTGCGGCATATGGCGGCGTGATGCCCAGGTCGGGTCGTGGTCGCTTATGCAAAAAGCCCGGGATCAGGTCTGGCGCTCTCGAGGTCTTGCTCAAGGTCTTGGAACCTTCATCCTCCCATTCCATTTGATGACCGCGCCGCCCGATCCGCGAAAGGCCCGAGAATGACCCTGCAACGCCAAATCGGCTTCTGGCTGATCTCGCTCGTCGTTTTCGTGCTGCTGCTGGTGGTGCTGCGCGACGTGCTGCTGCCCTTCATTGCCGCGCTGGCGCTGGCTTATCTGCTCGATCCGCTGGCCGACCGGCTGGAGAAGGCGGGGATGAGTCGGCTCTGGGCGACGATCGCGATTCTCTTCGTCTTCCTGTTGATTTTCGTTCTCGCGCTGGTGCTGCTGGCGCCCCTGCTCGGTCAGCAGATTGCGGGCCTCGTCGCCCGCTTGCCGGCCGATGCGGCGAAGCTTCAGTCGCTGGTGCTGGAGCAGGGTGGCCCTTGGCTCGAGCGCTTCGGCGGAGAAAGCCTCACCGAGGAAGCGAAGAGCTCGCTTGGAAACCTCGTAGGCGAGGGGACCAAATGGGTCGGCAGCGTGCTGCAGTCGCTCTGGACGGGTGGCACCGCGATCATCGGCGTGTTCTCGCTGCTGGTGCTGACGCCCGTCATCGCCTTCTATCTGCTGGTCGATTGGGACAGGATGGTCTCGACCGTCGACAGCTGGCTGCCGCTGGACCATCGCGAGACCATCCGCGGCCTGTTGCATGAGATGGACGTCGCCATCGCCGGCTTCCTGCGGGGCCAGGCGCTGGTCTGCCTGCTGCTCGGAATCTTCTATGCGGTCGGGCTGAGCCTGCTCGGCGTCAATTTCGGCGCGCTGATCGGCATTATCTCGGGCTTCCTGTCCTTTATCCCTTATGTCGGCTCGCTGACCGGGCTCGTGCTCTCGGTCGGTGTCGCCATCGTGCAGTTCTGGCCGGACTGGACATGGCCGCTGGCGACGCTCGCCGTCTTCGCCGCGGGGCAGTTCCTCGAAGGCAACATCTTCCAGCCGAAGTTCGTCGGCGATTCGATCGGCGTGCATCCGGTCTGGCTGATGTTCGCGCTGCTCGCCTTCGGCTCGCTGTTCGGCTTCGTCGGGCTTCTGCTGGCGGTGCCGCTGGCGGCGGTGATCGGCGTGCTCTGCCGCTTCGCGCTGCGGCAGTATCTCGCCAGCAACATCTATCATGGCGGCGATGCGGCGCGGGCAGCGACCGTTCAGGCCCGCATCGAAACCGATGCCTGATCTGCCCGGCCGCCCGCGCCAGCTCGCCTTCGACCTGCCGGTCGACAGCCGCCACGGGGTCGAGGATTTCCTGATTGGCCCCTCGAACGAGGCGGCCTATGGCCTGGTCGAGACCTGGCCGGAGTGGCCCGATGCCTGGCTGCGGCTGGTCGGCCCGGAAGGCGCCGGCAAGACCCATCTCGCCGCGATCTGGGCGAAAGCGGCGCATGCCTGGACCGTGCCGGCGTCCGAGGTGGTCGAAAGCAACGTGCCGCACCTGGTCTCCGGCGGCGCGCTGGTCGTCGAAGACTGCGACCGGGGCTTACGCGACGAGGCCGCCCTCTTTCACCTGATGAACGCGATCAAGGCACGCAGAGGGTTCCTGCTGCTGACGGCGCGGCAATCGCCCGACCAATGGGGACTGCGCGTGCCGGACCTGCTGTCGCGGCTGCGGCTCGCGCCGCATGCCACGATCGGGCCGCCCGATGACGCGCTTCTGCGCGCGGTCCTGGTCAAGCTCTTCATCGACCGGCAGCTCGTGGTCGATACCGGCATCATCGAGATGCTGGCGCTGCGGATGGAACGCTCCTTCGCGGCCGCGCGCGCGCTGGTCGACGCGCTCGACCGGCTCTCGCTCGAACGCGGTCGCCGCGTGACGCGCGCGCTGGCGGCGGAAGCGCTGGCAGGCCTTTTTCCCGACGCTTGAACCCGGCGCTCAGCTGGCGCGGCCGGGCGACGAATCGACCGGCGAGGCGACCAGCCTTGCATGCATCGCTTCCACCAAGAGGTCATGGGCCCTTGCCGCGATCGCATCGACCGACGGCGTCTTGACGAACATCGCGGCCGCCTTCGCGCTGAGCTGCTCGCGCGTGGGCAGCACCGGCAGATGCCAGCTCGAGGCATCCCACTGCGCCCAGGCGTCATGCGCCTGCTGCTGGAATTCGGCCAGACGGTCACCCGCGCGATCCTGCAGCTCGTTCAGCGCCATTTTGAGTTCAGCCAGAGTCAGGCTCGGCAGATGCAGGTCGGCGAGGCTCGGCGAGGTGGCATAGGCCTCGCGGAAGGCGATCACGACCCGGTCGAGTGGAACCGAGGCCGCAAGCCGCTCGGCCGAACGCTCGATGACGCGCGGCGGCAGCGCCTGCGAACGCTCTATCACCGCCTGCGGCGGCTGCTTCAGATCCCAGACCAGGCCCAGCTTCGACAGGCCGAGGATGATGTAATAGGTCGGATCGATCTGCCACCAGTGAAAGCCCTGGCGGACGCTGTACTGATAGGCGTGATGGTTGTTGTGCCAGCCTTCGCCCATGGTGATGATCGCCAGCCACCAGTTGTTGCGGCTCTCGTCGCCGGTCACATAGTCCTTGTCGCCATGCACATGAGCGAGCGAGTTGATGCAGAAGGTGGCGTGATAGACGGCGACCGTCGACCAGAAGAAGCCGACGAACAGCCCGGCCCAGCCATCGATGGCAAAGCAGATGATGGCGAGCAGGATCGCGGGCGCGATCTCGAAGCGGTGCAGCCAGCGCAGCTCGGGGAACTTCGTGAGGTCGGGAATCGTCGAATCGTCGAAGGTCTCGTGATCGCGGCTGAAAATCCAGCCGACATGCGAATAGGCGAAGGAGGTCAGCACCGGCGAATGGACGTCGTCCTCGGTGTCTGCATGGCGATGATGGTGGCGGTGCTTCGAGGCCCACCAGAACACGCTCTTTTGCGCCGTCGATTGCGCCAGCAGCGCGAGCAGGAACTGAAAGAATCGGCTGGTCTTGTAGGTCCGGTGCGAGAAATAGCGATGATAGCCGCCCGTGACGGCGAACATTCGCAGCCAGTACAGGCCGATGGCGAGCCAGACCGACGTTGCTGTCACGCCGCTCCAGATCGCGCCGAAGCAGGCAAGATGCGCCAGGACGAAGGGGACGGCGGACGGATAGACGATGTCGCCGTCGTCATGATGGGACGTGCTGTTCAAGAGTGCCTCTGTCGATCGCAGCGGCTCCAGTCGCAGCCGCTTGAAGAAAAATCCCGCTTTCCGCACGAAACAGAACTGGTGCGCGCCATGCAAGGGGGCAGCTCGCCACAGGTAGTGCGCTATGATGGCAAGACGGCGTCGAATAGGGTGTCGTGCGTCATCGAACCGTCACGCTAGGATGGCTCAAGACGCGCAAGGAGACCTACGTGGCCAGAGCAGCGACCCGCACGAGAACCAGAGGCATGAACACGCAACCCAGCGTCATCGAAGCGACGGACGTCATCCCTGCCGATGAGGCCGTGACGCTTCGTCAGTCGCCGGCGCGCTTCATGAATCGCGAGCTGTCCTGGCTGCAGTTCAACCGCCGCGTCATGGAGGAGGCTTCCAACCGAAACCATCCGCTGCTGGAGCAGCTGCGTTTCCTCTCGATCTCGGCGGCCAATCTCGACGAATTCTTCATGGTCCGCGTCTCGGGCCTGCGTGAGCAGCTCAAGGCCGGCGTGGTCACGGCGAGCCAGGACGGGCTGACCCCGGCCGAGCAGCTCGACGAACTCGCCAAGGCGGTCACGGCGCTGACCGACGACCAGCAGGCGCGCTGGGTCGAGCTCAAGCGCGACCTGCACGAGCAGCGTATCCATCTGCTGGCACCGGGCGATATCGGCCCGCCCGAACGCGTCTGGCTCGAGGACTACTTTCTGAATTATGTCTTCCCGGTGCTGACGCCGCTGGCGATCGACCCGGCCCATCCCTTCCCCTTCATCCCCAATCTCGGCTTCACGCTGGCGCTGGCGCTGGAGCGGATCAGCGATGGCCGCCAGCTCGATGCGCTGATTCGCGTGCCGATCAAGATGGACCGCTTCATCGAGCTGCCGGACCTGGCACGCGAGGGTCTGCGACGCTTCATCACGCTGGAGGATGCGGTCTCGCTGTTCATCGGCAAGCTGTTCCCCGGCTACGACGTCAAGGGCACCGGCTCGTTCCGGGTCATTCGCGACACCGATCTCGATATCGAGGAGGAGGCGGAAGACCTCGTGCGCGTCTTCGAGACCATGCTCAAGCTGCGGCGGCTCGGTGTCGTCATCCGCCTGGAGATCAGCGTCGGCATGCCGGCGCATCTGCGCAAGCTGATCGTGCGCGAGCTCAAGGTCGACGAGGACGAAGTCGTTGCGATCGACGGCATGATCGGCCTCAGCGAATTGTCCCAGCTCGTGGGCGTCGATCGGCCCGACCTGAAGTTCAAGCCCTACAATGCCCGCTTCCCCGAGCGCATCCGCGAGCATGGCGGAGACTGCTTCGCCGCGATCCGCCAGAAGGATCTGCTCGTCCACCACCCCTATGAGAGCTTCGACGTCGTCGTGCAGTTCCTGGAGCAGGCTGCGCGCGACCCCAATGTCGTGGCCATCAAGCAGACGCTGTACCGCACCTCGTCGAACTCGCCGATCGTCAAGGCGCTCACCGAGGCCGCCGAGGCCGGCAAGTCGGTGACGGCGCTGGTCGAGCTCAAGGCGCGCTTCGACGAAGAGGCCAACATCCGCTGGGCCAAGGACCTCGAGCGGGCCGGCGTTCAGGTCGTCTACGGCTTCATCGAGCTCAAGACCCACGCCAAGCTCTCGCTGGTCGTGCGGCGCGAGGCCGGGCAACTCGTCACCTACTGCCATATCGCGACCGGCAACTACCATCCGATCACGGCGCGCATCTACACCGACGTCTCGTTCTTCACGGCCGACCCGGTGATGTCGCAGGACGTCGCCCGCGTCTTCAACTTCATCACCGGCTATGCCGAACCGGCCGAGCTGGAGAAAATGTCGGTCTCGCCGGTGGGCCTGAAGCAGCGCCTGCTCGACGACATCGCCGAGGAGATCGCGCATGTGAAGGCGGGTCGCAAGGGCGCGATCTGGGGAAAGTGCAACTCGCTGGTCGATCCCGAGATCATCGACGCGCTCTATGATGCCAGTCAGGCCGGCGTCGAGATCGATTTCGTCGTGCGCGGTATCTGCTGCCTGCGGCCGGGAATTCCCGGACTGTCCGAAAACATCCGCGTCAAGTCGATCATCGGGCGCTTTCTCGAGCACACCCGCGTCTACGCCTTCGGCGCCGGGCATGGCATGCCTTCGCCCAAGGCCAAGCTGTACATCTCCTCGGCCGACCTGATGCCGCGCAATCTCGACCGCCGCGTCGAGGCGCTGACGCCGATTTTGAACCCGACGGTCCACCAGCAGTTGCTCGAGCAGATCATGCTGGCGAATTTTCTCGACAACGAACAGAGCTGGACGATCTTGCCCGATGGAGGCTCCCGACGCATTGTCCCGGCGCCGAACGAAGAGTCGTTCAACGCGCATAAGTACTTCATGACGAACCCGAGTCTTTCAGGACGTGGCAAATCGCTTTCCAATTCCAGTCCCCGATCCCTCTCACGGCGAGGAGGTCGCAAGGGCTAAGATCCTGAACGCGCCCGGCCGCCTTGGCCTGGGCGCCGGCACGCTGGCGATCGTCGATATCGGCTCCAACTCGGTGCGCCTCGTCGTCTACGAGATGGTGGCGCGCGCGCCGGCGCAGGTCTTCAACGAAAAGGAGATGGCTGGGCTTGGGCGCAACGTCGCCTCGACCGGGCGGCTCTCGACCGAAGCGATGCGGAAGGCGATCGGGGCACTCGTGCGTTTCCGCATCCTGTGCGAAGCCATGCATGTCGGAGAGATCCGCGTCATCGCTACAGCAGCTGCGCGGTATGCGAGCAACGGGTCTGAGTTCATCGCGCAGGCCGAGGAAGCCATCGGCCAGCCCATCGAACTGATCTCGGGTGACCGCGAGGCGATCCTGTCGGGGCTCGGCGTCATTTCGGGCTTCGACAACCCCGATGGTGTGGTCGGCGATCTCGGCGGCGGCAGCCTCGAACTGATCTCCATCGCCGGCGGCGACGTCGGGCAGGGGGCGAGCGTGCCCCTCGGTGGTCTCGCCTTGCTCGACCGCTCGAAGAATTCGCTCAAGCTCGCCGAAAAGATCGTCAAGGACGAACTCGACAAGCTGCCTCAGGTCCATGCCATGAAGGGCCGGGATTTCTACGCGGTCGGCGGTACGTGGCGGGCGCTCGCGACCCTGCACCAGCATCAGGCAAAATACCCGCTCAACGTCATGCACGGCTATACCGTGCCGGCCAAGGATGTGGCGGATTTCGTCAAACTGGTCGAGCGTGCCGATCTTTCGCTGCTTGATGCGATCGACGCCGTGCCCTCCGCGCGACGTCCGTTGCTGGCCTATGGCGCGCTCGTCCTCGACGAGTTGATCAAGCGCGGCAAGCCGCGCGCCGTCATCATCTCGGCGCAGGGCGTGCGCGAGGGGCTGCTGCACGAGCAGCTCTCCTCCGAGGAACGCGCGGCCGATCCGCTGCTGCGCGCGGCGCGGGACTACAACCATTTGCGGGCGCGCGATCCGCGCCACGCTGTCGAGCTGATCGCCTGGAGCCGCGCCATTCTCGAAACGGCGGGCCTGTCCGAAGACGAGCCGTCTTCGCGGCTGATCGAATCGGTCTGCCTGCTGTCGGATATCGGCTGGCGCGCCCATCCCGATTATCGCGGCGAGCAGAGCATGAACGTCATCGCGCATGCCTACTTCACGGGAATCGACCATATCGGTCGCGCCTTCCTGGCGCTGGCGATCTTCCACCGCTATGCCGGCCTGAAATCCTCCTCGCCAGCAGCGCTGGAGCTGCGCGCTCTGCTGCCGCCGCCGATCCTGGAGCGGGCGATGCTGCTCGCGGCGATTTTCCGCGTCGCCTATCTGCTCTCGGCGGGCATGGCCGGCCTGCTGCCGCGCATGCCCGCGACCTGTGTCGATGGCCGGCTGATCCTGCGCTTCCCCGAGGATCTGCGTCCGCTCGCGAGCGACCGCGTCAACGGCCGGCTGAAGCAACTCGCCAAGCTGCTCGGTCGGGATGTCGAGATTGCACGGCTGTGAGAACGCCCTAACGGCCCATGCCGCCGGCCAGTCCCTGGCGCATGACGAGGCGACGCAGCGGCCCCAGCCGTGACAAGGCGAGCAGCCCCGCGCTGCGCAACAGGTCCGCCGGCAGCAGGTCGGTGAGCAGTGTCCGGTTCAGCGCATCGACCGCGCCTGTGCGCAGGCGGACATCCGCCGCCCTCGTACGATCATAGGCCGCGACCACGCCGGCCGCGCCGGGATCGGAGGCATCCCGCACCGCCTCGCGCAGCGCCATGACGTCGCGCAGGCCGAGATTGAGCCCCTGGGCGCCGATCGGCGGAAAGACATGCGCCGCCTCTCCGATCAGCACCATGCGACCCGCGCCGAAGCGCTCGACCGATAACCCGCCCATCGGCACGCGGCCGCGCGGACCGTCGAGCCGCATCGCGCCGAGCAGCGAATGCGCCTGGACCTCGACGCGGCGGGCGAAGGCGGCATCATCGAGCGCGGCGACGCCGTCGGCCTCGTCGGGATCGAGGAGCCAGACCAACGAGGAGCGTCGGCCGGGCAGGGGGACGAGGGTGAAAGGCCCTTTTCGGGTGTGGAACTCCGTCGAGGTCTCGCGATGGTCGCGCGCATGGGCGAGGATCGCGGTCAGGGCGCTCTGCGGATAGCGCCAGTCGCGTGCCGCAATGCCGGCTGCGCTCCGCACGCGCGATTGGCGGCCATCGGCGCCGACGACGAGACGGGCGCGCAAGGACGGCACGCCCTCGCCCGACAACGTCACGCCGGCTGCATCCGGGGCGATGTCCGAGACGACACCCGGCACGTGCCGGATCGCGCCGTGCGCGCGGACCTTTGCGCTCAAGGCCTCGACCAATTCGGCATTCTCGACATTCCAGCCGAAGGCATCGAGACCAACCTCGGACGCGCGGAATTCGACGGGAGGCTGCCGGAACAGGCTGCCGGTGTCATCGACCAGCCGCATCACGGCCAGCGGGGCCGCCCGCTCGGCAAGGGCATCTGTCAGGCCGAGTTCACCGAGCAGCCGCCAGGAGCCGTCGAGCAAGGCCACCGTGCGCCCGTCGCGTGGCGCATGCAGCGGGCCGACCACCGCAACGCTCTGGCCGGCTTGCGCCAGCACGAGCGCCGCAGTCAGACCGACGGCGCCTGCGCCGACGATGGCGATATCGACCTCAACGGGCTCGGGCGTACTCATCAGCCTTGGCTACTCCAAGCGCCATGGCTTGACCACAGGCTCAGGCGTCGCAGCCCTCGCACAGACGTGATGCCCTGGCTGCGTGGCCACGCCGTTGCGCGGCACGGCGAAGGCCTTATGGTCCCTCCCACGAAGCCTAGGGAGATGAAGTCATGGTCAAGGCGATCCGCATCCACAAGACCGGCGGGCCTGAAGTCCTGCAATTCGAGGACATCACGCTGCCACCGCCCGGTCCCGGCGAGTTGCTTGTGCGCAACCGGGCGATCGGCCTGAACTTCATCGACACCTATTTCCGCACAGGGCTCTATGCCGCTCCGCAACTGCCATTCGTGCCGGGCAACGAGGCGGCCGGCGAGGTCGTGGCGGTCGGTCCCAACGTCGCCGAATTCAAACCGGGTGACCGCGTCGCCTATGTCGCGACGCTCGGCTCCTATGCCGAGGAGCGGATCGTCGCCGTCACCTCCGCCGTGGCGCTGCCCGAGGCCGTGTCCTTCGAGGCCGCCGCGAGCATGATGCTTAAGGGCATGACGGCGGAATACCTGCTGCACCGGACCTACAAGGTGAAGCCGGGCGACACCATTCTCGTCCATGCCGCGGCTGGCGGCACGGGCCTGATCCTGTGCCAATGGGGCAAGGCGCTCGGCGCGACGGTGATCGGCACGGCCGGCTCGGCGGAAAAGGCGGAACTCGCCAAGGCCCACGGCGCCGACCATGTCATCCTCTACCGCGAGGAGAACTTCGTCGCCCGCGTCAAGGAGATCACCGGCGGCAAGCTCTGCGCCGTGGTCTATGACGGCGTCGGCAAGGACACCTTCCTGCCCTCGCTCGACTGCCTGCAGTCCTTCGGTGTGCTGGCGAGTTTCGGCAATGCCTCGGGCACGGTCGATCCGTTCAATCTTGGCCTGCTCGGCCCCAAGGGTTCGCTCTATGTGACCCGGCCGACGCTGTTCACCCACATCGCGAAGCGCGAGACCATGGTCGAAATGGCAGCCAACCTGTTCGGAGCGGTCGCGTCGGGCAAGGTCGTGGTGCCGGTCAATGCGCGCTTCGCCTTGGCCGACGCCGCCAACGCGCATCGCGCGCTCGAAGGACGCGGAACCACCGGCTCGACGGTGCTGATCCCCTGATCCGCGCTCTCGCATGGTTCACAGCCGACTGCGGCAATATCGCCCAGATCGGCTGCTAAAGATGGCTTCCCTCTGGCAGACGCCGGGCGGAAGCGGTTTGGAGCGTCGCGTCGGCATGAAGAGGATTTCGCTGACGCTCGGGCTTGTGCTGAGTCTGGCCGCCGCCGGCACGCTCGTGCTGCCGCGCGGGTGGCAGCACTGGCAGCTCCTCGCTGCGGCAGACGATCCGGTCGCGCTGTCGGAGCTTCGTCTGACAGAGGCGGTGTCTACGACACGCCTCGACGCCGAGATCGACAGCGCGATCGCCGCGCGTGATTCCGAGCTGGCCGAGAGCCTGATCGCGCTCGCAACCGAGCGCGGTATCACGGTCTCGTCCGAGCAGCAGCTCCGCCTGCAAACCCTGAAGGATGGCGCGCTCGGTCAGGCCGTGGCCGATTTCGGCCATGGCTTCGTCGCCGGCGACCGAGAGAGCGGAGCGGCCTTTGCGGGTGCGCTCGTCGGTGATGTCACCGGTTATGGCGATCTGCGCGATCTCGCGATCGAGGGCCGCAAATGGCTCGGCGGGGAGGGCGTCGACCCGACCGTGCTCGCCATCGCGGCGGCGGGCCTGGCGATCAGCGCTGCGACCTGGGTCAGCCTCGGCGGCGCGCTGCCTGCGCGCAACGGGCTGAGCGCCGTCAAGGCGGCGAGCAAGGCGAAGCTGTTGTCGCCAGCCCTGACCGCCAATCTCGGCCGCGTCGCAGCCGGCGCCATCGACCGTCCTGCGCTGACCGCGAGCCTGGCTGCCGCGTCACGCTTCGACATCGCCGCCGCGCGCGTGGCGGCAGGCGGCATTGTCAAGCCGGCTGCGATGGCGCGCTTCGCCACGCTCGGCCAGGATGCCGGCGCCGTCTATGCCCGCACCGGCCAGCGCGGCCTCCGTCAGGTTCTGGGCCTGGCCGACGATGCCGGCGACATCGGCAAGGCTGCGAAGCTCGGCGCGGCCAAGGGCTCGACCACGCGCGCGATCCTGAAGGTGCTCGGGCGCGGCGCGCTCGTTCTGGGTGCGCTCAGCCTGAGCGCGGTGAGCTGGATGCTCGCGCTGATCGGCTACGCGTTTGCGCTCGCCATGCTGGCGCAGCGCCTGGGCTGGTGGCTCGGCCGCCGGCTGTTTCCGCGCCGGGCACCTGCCTGACGGAATTACTCTCGCGCACATGAACCTGATGGCGCGGCGCGACGACGAATGGCTGTCAGCACATGCTGATGCTCATTCGGACCGACCGTCATGTACCGCCCCCTTCGCATCACCGGCCTCATCCTCGCCTCGCTGACCGTCGTAACGGTGGCATTGGCGCAGCAGAGTGGAAGCCAGGGTCGGATGACGATGCCCCCGCAGTCCGCGACGCTCCTCGCCATTGCTCTGCCCGAGGATGGCAAGGCCCGTCTCTCACGCCCCTCCGAGCCCCGTCGCGCCCGCACCGATTGCCAGGCGGAGACCTGCGAGACGCCGCCGAAATCGGGCCAGTCCGCTCAGGCGAACGCCCGCACGTCCGACGGCTGCGGCTTGGTTGCGCACGATCGCAACGGCAAGATCATCCGCCGGATCTGCCAGTTCTGAAGCGGGATCGGCGGCGCGATTCAGACCGCGACGCCGTGCAGGTCATAAGCGTCGGCGCGCTCGATCTTCACGCTGACGATGTCGCCGGCGCGCAAGGGTCTGCGGCTCGACACATAAACGTTGCCGTCGATCTCGGGCGCATCCCATTTCGAGCGGCCCTTGGCGACGGTCGGGCCGGCCTCATCGATAATGACCTGGATGCGCTTGCCGACGCGGTTCCTGACGATGCGCGTCGAGATCTCGGCCTGCGCCTTCATGAAGCGATGCCAGCGCGCCTCCTTTTCCTCTTCCGGAACCAGGGGAAGGCCGAGGTCGTTGGCGGGCGCACCCTTGACCGGCTCGTATTTGAAGGCGCCGACACGCTCCAGCTTCGCTTCCTTCAGCCACTCCAGCAGGAACTGCACGTCCTCTTCGGTTTCGCCGGGGAAGCCGACGATGAAGGTCGAGCGGATCGCGAGATCGGGGCAGATCTCGCGCCATTTCCGCAGGCGGTCGAGCGTGCGGTCCTGATGAGCCGGACGCTTCATCGCCCTGAGAACATTGGGAGACGCGTGCTGGAAGGGGATGTCGAGATAGGGCAGGATCAAGCCTTCCTGCATCAGCGGGATGACCTCGTCGACATGCGGGTAGGGGTAGACATAGTGCATCCGCACCCAGATCCCCATCTGGCCGAGCTCGCGCGCCAGTTCGAAGAAGCGGGTGCGAACCTCGCGGTTCTGCCACATCGACGGGGCGTATTTGATGTCGAGGCCATACGCGCTGGTGTCCTGCGAGATCACCAGCAGTTCCTTGACGCCGGCTTTCACGAGCTTCTCGGCCTCGCGCAGCACCTCGCCGATCGGCCGCGAGACCAGATCGCCGCGCAGCTTGGGGATGATGCAGAAGCTGCAGCGGTTGTTGCAGCCCTCGGATATCTTCAGATAGGCGTAGTGGCGCGGCGTCAGCTTGATGCCCTGGTCGGGCACGAGGTCGACGAAGGGGTCGTGGCGCGGCGGCACGGCGGCGTGGACGGCCGAGACGACGCTCTCATAGGCCTGCGGCCCGGTGATCGCGAGCAGATTGGGAAACCGGTCGCGGATCTGTTCGGGCTCGGCGCCCATGCAGCCGGTGACGATGACCTTGCCGTTTTCCGCCATCGCGGCGCCGATCGCCTCGAGCGATTCCGCCTTGGCCGAATCGAGGAAGCCGCAGGTGTTGACGATGACGAGGTCGGAGCCCGCATGGCTCTTGCTGAGCTCGTAGCCCTCGGAGCGCAGCGAGGTGATGATCCGCTCGGAATCGACGAGCGCCTTGGGGCACCCGAGCGAAACGAAAGAAATCTTCGGCGCGACGGCGTTCATCGGCGGGCTGCTCGGATCGGTTTTGAAAGGAAGCGGCGCGGCCAAGGCTCGCGCGCGCTTCCTTTGAACCGTTTCAGCCTGTTTGGCAAATTCCGGCCGATGTGGCGTCGGCTCAGGTGCCCGTCGCCACCGGCCGCTCCGGATCCTGCGTCCAGTCGGTCATTGAGCCGTCATAGAGAGCGACTTCGTCGCGACCGAGCACCTCGGACATAACGAACCAATTCAGCGCCGCCGTATGGCCGGTATTGCAGTAGGAGATCGCCGGGCCTTTTGGCACCGGACCAAACAGCGCCGACAATTCGTCCGACGGCTTCAGCCTGCCCGTCGCGGCGTCAAAGGCTTCGGCATAATCGCGCGAGACAGCGCCCGGTATATGCCCGGCCCGCATCGCCTCGGGCGCCTTCTCATGGCCCGCGAAATAGCTGGCGGAGCGCGCATCGACCAGGGTCGCGAGCTTGCTGCGCGAGGCAACGAGCGTTGCGTCCGTATTGCTGCGCAGCCGCTGCTGCATCACGACCGGATAAGGATCCGCCGGTGTGGGAGCAGAGGGGCCGGTCTCGACCGGG
Organism: Hyphomicrobiales bacterium; assembly: GCA_003241815.1. Taxonomy (GTDB): domain Bacteria; phylum Pseudomonadota; class Alphaproteobacteria; order Rhizobiales; family Beijerinckiaceae; genus Allobosea. The sequence goes on from QBLV01000057.1 coordinate 22,200, forward strand.
CGCGCGGCATCCGCGACCCAGGCCTTGAAGCCGCCGTCGAGGATCGCCTGCTGGCCATGGCCGATCAGCTTCAGCGTCCAGTAAACCCGAGCGGCCGCCGCGAAATCGGTTGCACTGACGCCGGCGGGAACGATGACGACGTCGTCATGCGGCTTGATGCCGAGCCGGCCCACCAGTGCCGACAGATGGTCCAGCGGCGGCAGCAGCCCCGGCGCATTGCCGACCTTGGCGCGCCAGCCATCGGCGACATAGTCGGAGTGGACGGCGCCCGGCACATGGCCCGCTTCGAAGGCCGTCTTGCCGCCCCCATCGATCGACGAACGAATGTCGATGAGAACGAGATTGTCGTCGCGGAGCCGCGCCTGGAGCGCCTCGGGGCTGATCAGTCCGGAGAATGCGGTGTCGTTCATTCGGCCGCTGCCTTCTTCATGTCATCGACGATGTCGATTGCGTAGGTGAACGCGGCGGTCGCGCCGAGCATGATCGAAGCTGAGCAGTATTTTTCCTTCGACAATGTGACGGCGCGCTCGACCTTGGCCGGCGAAAGCCCGGGCCCGCTGACGCGATAAGCGAGGTGGATCTTCGTGAAGACCTTGGGGTCCTCGGTGGCGCGCTCCGCCTCGACCTCAACCTCGCAGCTCGTCACCGGCTCGCGACCCTTCTTCAGGATCTGGACGACGTCGAAGCCGGTGCAGCCGGCCAGCCCGATCAGCAGCATCTCCATCGGCCGGATGCCGACATTGCGGCCGCCGTATTCGGGAGCGCCATCCATGACGACGGCATGGCCGCTGCCGGCCTCGCCCATGAAGGCCATGCCCTCGACCCATCTCGCACGCGCTTTCATGCCAGTCTCCTGTCTGCCGATTCAGTCACGGCCAAGTCGGTTGCATGGCATAGTCGCTTGGGCGCAATGAGGCGAGCCTTGCGACCCCGCGGCAACCCGTCAGGCGCGGCGACGGTCGGCGACGGAGGCCGTACCGGCGAGCGCGGCACCGAGCGCATGGCCGACCATCACCAGCACAGGACCGGCCTTGGGCAATTCACCGAGCCGCTCCGGCAGCGTCGCGATGGTGGCGGCGATTCGGGCCTCGTCGGGCAGCGTCGCCGATTGCACGGCGATGGCCGGGGTATCGGGATCGAGCCCGGCCATCGC
>QBLV01000058.1 GCA_003241815.1 Hyphomicrobiales bacterium
CGCCTGAATGGGCTCGGCGGCCGGTTATGCCGCCGAGCCCATTCAGGCGGGCGGCGACACGGCCGATCGCGAGCGTCAGGCGCGGGAGGTCGAGCAGACGGGCCTGCGTCGCGCGGTGATAGCGGCAGCAATCGCCACTGCGCCGCTCCTTGTCTTCGAAATGGGCATGCATCTCTTCGAGGGACTGCATCATGTTCTGGCCGGGCGGATCGGCGAGTTCAATATCAAGGTGATCTCGTTTTTGCTCGCGAGCTTCGTGCAGTTTGGCCCGGGCCTGCGTTTCCTGCGGAAGGGCTGGCCGGCTCTGCTGCGCGGCGCACCCGACATGAATTCGCTGGTGATGCTGGGCACCAGCGCGGCCTATCTCTACTCGACGGTGGCGACCTTCGCGCCGGACTGGCTGCCAGACGGCACGGACTATACCTATTTCGAGGCCGGCGCGGTGATCGTCACGCTGATCCTGACCGGGCGCTGGTTCGAGGCGCGCGCCAAGGGCCAGACCAGCGAGGCCATCCGCCGCTTGATGTCGCTGCAGGCGAAATCCGCCCGCGTGCTGCGCGATGGCGCCGAGATCGATGTCGCGATCGAGACCGTGGCGCCCGGCGACATCGTCATCATGCGGCCCGGCGAGCGCATTCCGGTCGATGGCGAGGTCCTTGAAGGCCTTTCCTATGTCGACGAGGCGATGATCACCGGCGAGCCGATCCCGGCCCGCAAGGAGCCGGGCTCGGCCGTCACCGGCGGCACCGTAAACGGCACCGGCGCCTTCCGCTTCGCCGCGCGCAAGGTCGGCGCCGACACCCTGCTCGCCCAGATCCTGCGCACCGTCGAGGCCGCGCAAGGCTCGAAGCTGCCGATCCAGGCGCTCGTCGACAAGGTGACGATGTGGTTCGTGCCCGCCGTCATCGCGCTGGCGCTGCTGACCTTCGCCGCCTGGCTGGTGTTCGGTCCCAGCCCCGCCTTCGCCTTCGCGCTGGTCAATGCGGTCGCGGTCCTGATCATCGCCTGCCCCTGTGCGATGGGGCTGGCGACGCCGACCTCGATCATGGTCGGAACCGGCAAGGGCGCGGAGCTGGGCATCCTGTTCCGCCAGGGCGAGGCGCTGCAATCGCTGAAGGACGCCCAGATCGTGGCGCTGGACAAGACCGGCACATTGACCAAGGGGCGGCCCGAACTGACCGACCTTTCGGTCGTGCCGGGCTTCACGGAGGACGAGGTTCTGCGCCTCGTCGCCTCGGTCGAGGCACGCTCCGAGCATCCGGTCGCCGAAGCGATCGTTGCGGCGGCCCGGCTGCGCGGGCTTGCGCTCGCAGAGCCGGCGGAGTTCGCCGCCGAGCCCGGCTTCGGCGTCAAGGCCAGGGTCGAGGGCCGGGCGATCGAGGTCGGCGCGGACCGCCTGATGCGCCGCCTGGACCTGGATCTGGCAGCGTTCGCCGATCAGGCCGGACGATTGGCCGCCACCGGCAAGACACCACTCTATGCCGCGATCGACGGAGAGCTCGCCGCGATCATCGCCGTCGCCGATCCGATCAAGGAGACCACGCCCGCGGCCATCGCGGCGCTGCACGCGCTTGGCCTGCGCGTCGTGATGATCACCGGCGACAACAAGGGCACGGCCGACGCCATCGCCGCGCGGCTCGGCATCGACGAGGTCGTGGCGGAGGTTCTGCCGACCGGCAAGTCTGACATCGTCAAGACGCTTCAGGCCGGCGGCGTCAAGGTCGCCTTCGTCGGAGACGGCATCAACGACGCTCCCGCATTGGCGCAGGCGGATGTCGGCCTCGCCATCGGTACGGGAACCGACATCGCCATCGAGAGCGCCGATGTCGTGCTGATGTCGGGGGATCTGAATGGTGTCGCCAGGGCGATCGCCCTGTCGCAGGCCACGATCGCCAATATCCGCCAGAACCTGGCCTGGGCCTTCGGTTACAACATCGTGCTGATCCCGGTCGCCGCCGGCGCGCTTTATCCGGCCTTCGGCATCCTGCTGTCGCCGATGTTCGCGGGGCTCGCCATGGCGCTGTCGAGCGTCAGCGTGTTGACCAATGCGCTGCGGCTCAGGCGCTTCGGCGGCAGCGTGCCTGCAGCACCAGTGCAACGCCCCGCAGCGAAGCTCGCGCCTGCGCAGTGAAGCGCAGGTTTGATCGCAAAGGAGACGGGCCATGAACATCGGACAAGCCGCCAGGGCCTCGAACGTGACCGCCAAGATGATCCGTTATTACGAGAGCATCGGGCTGATCACGGCCCCGATTCGCAGCGAAGCCAATTACCGTGTCTATGCAGATGACGACGTCCACACGCTGCGCTTCGTCAAGCGGGCGCGCACTCTCGGATTCTCGATCGAGGAGGTGCGCGAGCTTCTGGCACTCTGGCGCGACAAGAGCCGCGCCAGCGCCGATGTGAAGAGCGTCGCGATGAAGCACGTCCAGGATCTCGAGACCAGGATCGCCGAGCTCCAGGCGATGGCGCGCACGCTCTCGCATCTCGCCCGGACCTGTCATGGCGATGGGCGCCCGGACTGCCCGATCCTGGCCGATCTCGCCGATCCCGCCGCGTCGCTCACGCCCCGCCGGTGAGGCCTGGGCGCAAGGCTCGACCTGAAGCCGACCGCTCATGCCAGGAGGACGTTCCAGGAGGACGCGGCGCATCCTCCTCCAACTCTTTGAACGAGAGTCTGTGAGGCGGGCGAGCGGAGGCCGAGAGGCGTGGTCACTTCGCCTTCTGCAGCTTCGTCACGGTGATCTGGCCATTGACCCGGTCGGCGGTGAACATCACCTTCACCGCAGACGTTCATGATCCGTTTGGTGATTGGCATTGGCCTTGGAGTGGGGTGATCTCGACGCCTGAATGTTCAGCGAAAGTGACCGGCTCTTAAAGCCCGTGCCCTTCCCGCGCCACAGCCCGGCCCATAGCGACCCGTCAGCAGCCACGTTTAGCGATTTGGGAAGATATGGCGCGCTCGGAGCGATTCGAACGCCCGACCCTCAGATTCGTAGTCTGATGCTCTATCCAGCTGAGCTACGAGCGCATATCGGCGGGCAGCGCTTGGCGTGGCCCCGATGTCGGCGGAAATAGCCGCTCTCCCGCGTCTTGGCAACCCTGAAACGCTCAGGGTTCCGAAAGTTTTGCCGGCGGACGGCGCAATCCCACAAACCGCCGGAACGACGGGCACCGCAGCGCCCTGGCGGGAGCGGGGGCATCAACCTTGGGCACCCAACAGCGTTCGGCGCCCCGGCGTCGAACGCACGCTTGGTTTGTTCCGGTTTTTAGGCAGCTTCTCGGCGATGCCGTAGAGCTGCTCGCGGCGGTCCATCTCGCGCCAGACATCCTCTGGCGCAATGCCGATCTCGCTCCATAGCACCACGAGATTGTAGATCAGGTCGGCGCTTTCGAGGATGGTCCGCCGGCGGTCGCCCTGGACAGCCTCGAGCCCGACCTCGAAGGCCTCCTCCGCCAGTTTCTTGGCCATCTTCGGCAAGCCCTCCCCAGCAAGCCGTGCCGTCCGTGACAGTGCCGGGTCTCGCGAGCGCGCTGCGAGAACGGCAGCATGGAGCCGGAGGATCGAATCAGCCATGGCGGGAGAATCGGCGCGGCTGATGTGGGTTTCATGACAACGCCCCAGTGCGGCCATCGAGGGCCACGACCTGACATGCGGGCCACCGCCCACCGGGGATGAATCGCCTCAGCTCTCGACGAATTGCAGCCGATGCAACCGCGCATAGGCGCCGTGGCGGGCCAGCAACGCCTCATGGTTGCCGGTCTCGACGATTCTGCCCTCTTCGAGCACGACGATGAGATCGGCCTCGCGCACGGTCGAGAGCCGGTGGGCGATGACGAGCGTGGTGCGGTTCTTCATCAGGCGGCCGAGCGCCTGCTGCACCAGCCGCTCGGATTCGGTATCGAGAGCACTCGTGGCCTCGTCGAGCAGCAGGATCGGCGCGTCCTTGAGGATGGCGCGCGCAATCGCGATACGCTGGCGCTCGCCGCCCGAGAGTTTCTGTCCGCGCTCGCCGACGGATGAATCATAACCCTCGGGCATCGCCATGATGAAGTCGTGAGCGGCGGCGTCCTTTGCGGCGGCGACGATCTCGTCATCGTTCGCGCCCGGACGGCCGAAGGCGATATTGGCGCGCACCGTGTCGTCGAACAGCACGACATCCTGGCTCACCACGCCGACCTGCGCGCGCAAAGAGGCGAGCGTCAAATCGCGCAAATCCTGCCCGTCGATCTCGACGCGGCCCTCCGTCGGATCGTAGAGGCGCGGCACCAGAGCCAGCAGCGTCGACTTGCCCGAGCCGGAGCGCCCGACCAGCGCGGTGGTCTTGCCACCCTCGGCGACCAGATCGATGCCTTCGAGCGCGCGCGCATCGTCGCGATAGCGAAAGCGCAGATCGCGGAAGGCGACTTCACCGGGTCCCATCCGCAAGGGCGCGGCATCGGGCTTCTGCGTGATCAACGGGTTTTCGTCGAGCAGCGCATAATATCGCTTCAGCGAGGCGCCGGCCTCCTGGACGATGGCGTTGAGATTGCCGAGCGAGCGCAGCGGCTGCGCGGCCAGCAGCAGCGCCGAAACATAGCCGGTGAAATCGCCGACCGTCGAGCCGCCCGAGGTGATGCGAACGCCGATCGCCGCCAGCACGCCCGCCACCGCCATGCCGCCGGCGACCTCGAGCAGCGGGTCGAGCCGGCCGCGCGCATTGGCGGCCTTCATCTTGAGCGCGCGGATGCTCTCGAAGGCCGCCGCCGCACGCCGCTCGAGATAGGGTTCCAGCGTGTCGGTCTTGGCGGCGCGGGCGCCCTGCAGGCTCTCGGTGACGAGGCTCGCCATCAGCCCCGTCTGCTCCTGCTGCGAGGTCGCCATGCGGCGGAGCTTCCGGCCGATCCTGCCGATCGGCTGCGCGACGATGGGGGCGATCAGCACGACCACCAAAGTCATCTGCCAGTCGATCCAGAACATCGCACCGACCAGCGCGATCGCGGTCAGCACGTCGCGCACGGCGATGTTGATCAGCCGCGTCAGCGCCTCCTTGACAAAGGTGAAGTCGGTGGTGAAGCGCTGCGTCAGCGAAGCCGGGTTCTCCCGGTGAAGCTGCGCCAGATCGGCACGGATCAGGTGCGAATACAGCGCCGTCTGCATATCGGCCTCGATCCGGCTGACGACGCTGTTGGTCATCACCGTCTGGGCCAGCAGCGAGAAACCCTTGACCGCCGTGACGATGACGACGACGACGGCCACCGCGTTGACGACACCGATCTCGATGCCGATCGATTTGGAGACGAGGCGCTCCATGCGGCGCACGAAGCCGGTCGATTCCGCCGTCAGCGGGTCGGCGAAGGCGTCGAACGCCGCCTTGATCAGCAGCGGATAGAAACTCGTCGTCGCCGCGATCACCACCACCAGGGCCATGATCATCGCCATCTGCGGCAGATAGGCTTTGACCTGCTCGCGCCAGACGCGAAGGAGAAGCGCGAAGGTGTCGTCGGTGACGCGGCCTATCTTCATGGCGCGCGGCGTATCATGGAGGCGGCAGAAGCGCTACCGCAGCAGCACGGCTTCTCGGCGGCAACGGCCAACAGGTCTTGCCCCGGACAAGAAGCTGGCGTCCCATGGGCGCGACTGATTCAGGAAAGCGCGACAGCCCATGCCCTTGCATCCGCCGGCCCAGGCCGGCCAGAGTTTCAATGAGATCGACACCCCGGCCCTGATCCTCGATCTCGACGCCTTCGAGCGCAACCTCGTCACCATGGCCGCCTATACGCAAGGTCACGGCGTCAGGCTGCGACCGCATGCCAAGACCCATAAGAGCCCCGAGATCGCGCTGCGCCAGATCGCCCATGGCGCGGTCGGGCAGTGTTGCCAGAAGGTCTCGGAGGCCGAGATCCTCGTCGAGGGCGGCGTGACCGACGTCCTCGTCACCAACGAGATCACGGGCGCGGCGAAGCTCGACCGTTTGGCCAAGCTCGCCCGCCAGGCCAGGATCGGGCTTTGCGTCGATCATCTTGAGGGTGTGCGCGAGGCTGCCGAAGCCGCTGCCCGCCACGATGTCGTTTTCGACGTGCTGGTCGAGATCGATGTCGGCGCCCGGCGCTGCGGCGTCGCCCCTGGCGAGACGGCGGTGCGCCTCGCGGAGGCCATCGCGCGCAGCAACACGCTGCGCTTCGGCGGCCTGCAGGCCTATCACGGCTCGGCCCAGCACATGCGCTCGATCGACGAGCGCCGCGAGGCGATCGAGCGCGCAGGCCTTGGTGCGCGCAACACCGTCGAAAGGCTGACCCAGGCCGGCCTCGCCTGCGGCGTCGTCAGCGGCGCGGGCACCGGCACCTTCGATATCGAGAGCCAATCGGGCATCTGGAACGAGATCCAGGCCGGCTCCTATATTTTCATGGATGCCGATTACGCCCGTAACCGCATGGCTGACGGGACGCCTTTCCGGACCTTCGAGCATGCACTCTTCATCCTGGCCGGGGTGATGAGCAAGCCCGTGCCCGACCGCGCGATCGTCGATGCCGGGCACAAGGCGGCGGCGATCGATTCCGGCCTCCCGGTGCCGTTCCGGCGCGAGGGAGTCGTCTACTCCAAACCCTCCGACGAGCACGGCGTGTTGACCGGCGATCCGGCCGTGCTGCCGCATCGTGGCGACAGGCTTCTGCTGGTACCGGGCCATTGCGACCCGACCGTCAACCTGCATGACTGGTATGTCTGCGTGCGCGGCCTCCATACGCAGGACGCTCATGTCGAGGCGCTCTGGCCAATCGCTGCGCGCGGCGCCCTGACCTGACGAAGCGGGGCGGGGCTAGCTCCGTAACACGAGAGTATTGCGTGCCGGCCGACGCGGCCGTCAGCGGTTGAGACGCACCGCGCCGCTGCGCGACAGATCGTAGCCGCCGAGTTCGCCCGCCCTTGCCGCCATCGCCGCACCGCGCATCCAGCCCAGCAGCCTCTGCGTGGCGGGCTCGAAATAGGTTCGGCGGCGCATCGCCAGATCGACATGCTCCCAGACCAGCGGCAGGAAATCGAGCCCGAAGGCAGTGGCGATGGCGCGCGAGGCGATGCCGCAATCGGCCCGACCGGTGCGGATCGCGAGCGCCAGGTCCTGCCCCGTGGCACAGATGCCCTCGGCCAGGACCATCGCCTGCTCGGGCAGCGCCTCGCGCTCGATCAGGCTGTTGAGCAAAAGCTGCGCGCCCGCTCCCTTCTGGCGCCGCGCAAAGCGGGCGCGCTTCGCAACCGCCGAAGCCAGGCCGGAGATACCCAGCGGGTTGCCGGGCACGACCAGAAGTCCCTGCTCGCGCCGCGCAAATCCGATCACCACCGCATCGAACAGGCCGGGCTCGGCCGCGATCGCGACCGGGTTGGCCTCGTCGTCATCCGGCGTAGTATGGAGATGGATCGCCGCGATGGAGACCTCGCCGCGTACCAGCCGATCGAGCCCGACACGCGACCCCTCCGCCAGCAGCGCCAGCCCGCAGCCGGAATCCCTCACCGCGACCTCCAGCAGCGAATCCTGGCTGCCGCCGATGATCGGCGGCGGGCTCATCGGCTCCATGCCCTCCGGCCGAGCCAGCCCGGATTCCAGCCAGCGATCAAGCGCGGCACGCGGAAACAGCCATTTCCCGCTGACCTTGGTGCAGGGCACGGCCCCGTTGGCCACCAGTTCGTAGAGCTTGCGCTCCCCGAGCCGCAAATAGCCGGCGGCTTCTTCCGTGGTGAGGTAAACCAAGTCCTGCATAAATATGCATCTGCCTGCGAATAATCCAGAATTGGCATTTGGTTGCATTGAACTCTAGAAAAGACAAGGCTCTGCATGACGATGGAGCCCCGGGAGCGGACGAACTTTGGAATTCGCAGCGATCTTCAAGGCGGCCTTTGCGCTGGTTGTCGGGCTCGATCCCGGCTTCCTGGCGATCGTCGGCCTGTCACTGCGGGTGACGCTAACGGCCGTGCTGATCGCCGCCATGATCGGCCTGCCGCTGGGCGCCGCGCTCGCTTTGGCGCGCTTTCCCGGCCGGCCCATTGTCATCGTCTGTCTCAACGCCCTGATGGGCTTGCCTCCCGTGGTCGCCGGACTCTTCGTCTTCCTGATGCTCTCGCGATCGGGACCGCTCGGGCCGTTCGGCTTGCTCTTTACGCCCACCGCGATGATCGCCGCCCAGGTCATCCTCGTCCTGCCGATCGTGATCGCCCTGACGCGTCAAACGGTGGAGGACCTTTGGAGCGAATATCGCGACCATCTCCGCTCCGTCGGCCTCGAAGGGGTGCGCGCCATCCCAACCCTGCTCTTCGACGGACGTTTCGCGCTGGCGACCGCGCTGCTGGCGGGCTTCGGCCGGGCCAGCGCCGAGGTCGGCGCCGTTCTAATCGTCGGCGGCAACATCGCCGGCTACACCCGCACCATGACGACGGCGATCACGCTGGAGACCTCGAAGGGCGATCTGCCCCTGGCACTGGGTCTCGGCCTCGTCCTGATCACGCTGACGCTCGCCATCAATGCGATCGCCTTCGGCGCGAGCCGCATCGGCGCCCGCTATGCCGGGTGAACAGCATGCGTGACGTCGCCTCCATCCTGCCGCTGTCGGTTGAAGCCGTGTCCTTCCTGGTCGACGGCCGCCGGCTGATCGACGGCTTGAGTTTCGCCATGCCGGCTGGAGGGCTGACCGTCCTGCTCGGCCCCAACGGTGCCGGAAAATCCCTGACACTGCGGCTCTGCCACGGGCTGCTGACGCCAGGCGAGGGCCGGATTCATTGGGCTGCTGGGGCGGAAGGTCGCGCCAAGCGTCACGCCATGGTCTTCCAGAAGCCGATCATGCTGCGTCGCTCGGTCGAGGCCAATATCGCCCATGCACTGGCAGCGGCCGGCATCGCGGGTCCCGAGCGCCGCGAGCGCAGCCAGGCGGCGCTGGCGCGCTTCGGCCTGTCGGATCGCTCAGAGCAGGCCGCAAGGCTGCTCTCCGGCGGCGAACAGCAGCGCCTCGCCATCGCCCGCGCCTGGGCCTTGCGGCCAGAGCTGCTCTTCCTCGACGAGCCGACCTCGCAGCTCGACCCCGCCGCGACGCGCCAGATCGAGGAACTGCTCGCCAGCCTCGTGGCCGAGGGCATCACCGTTTTGATGTCGACCCATGATCTCGGCCAGGCCAGGCGCCTCGCCTCGCGCGTGCTCTTCCTGCATCGCGGCAATCTGATCGAGGACACCGCCGCAGATGCCTTCTTTGCCGGCCCCCAAACGCCGGAAGCGCGGGCCTTCCTCGCCGGCGAACTGATCTGGTGAACCGCCATCCGTTTCAACGAGCAACCGCAAGAAACGACTATGCCAAAGGAAACGACCATGACCCTGACCAGACGTCTGATCCTCGCCACGGGCTTCTCCCTGACGCTCGGCGGCCTCGCGCTGGCCCAAACCACGACCGCGACCCCGCCAGCCGCATCGGCCCCGGCCGCGGCCGCAACCCGCTTCATCACCGTGTCCTCGACGACCTCGACCCAGGATTCCGGCCTGTTCGGCCATATCCTGCCGCTGTTCAAGGCGAAGACCGGCATCGATGTCCGGGTGGTTTCGCAAGGCACGGGTCAGGCCCTCGACACCGGCCGGCGCGGCGATGCCGACGTCGTCTTCGTCCACGCCAAGGCGCAGGAAGAGACATTCGTCGCGGACGGCTTCGGGCTCGAGCGCAAGCCGGTGATCTATAACGATTTCGTCCTGATCGGCCCCAAAAGCGATCCGGCCGGCATCGCGGGCACGAAGGACATCGCCGCCGCGCTGGTGAAGATTGCTGAGAAGGGCACGCCCTTCGTCTCGCGTGGCGACAAATCCGGCACTCATGCGGCCGAGCTGTCGCTCTGGAAGACCGCCGGTATCGATCTCGAGGCCAAGAAGGGCGCCTGGTACCGCGAGATCGGCCAGGGGATGGGCGCGGCGCTCAACACCGCCGGCGGCATGGCCGCCTATGTGTTGGCCGATCGCGGCACCTGGATCTCCTTCAAGAACCGCGGCGATCTCGTCATAGCCGTCGAGGGCGACCGGCGCCTGTTCAACCAGTACGGCGTCATCGCGGTCAACCCGGCCAAACACCCGCATGTAAAGATCAACGACGGCCAGGCCTTCGTGAACTGGCTCGTCGGCCCCGAGGGCCAGAAGGCGATCGCCGACTACAAGATCGACGGCCAGCAGCTCTTCTTTCCCAACGCGACGCAGGCGGGCGCGTGATCCCATGCGCCTCGGTCTTCTCGCCGGCTTCATCGTAATGACCGGCATCACTGCGCCATCGGCCACCCGCGCCCAGGAGCCGGTTCTCCTGCATGCGGCCGGCAGCCTGCGGGCGGCGCTCACCGATGTGGCGCAGGCCTTCACCGCGCAGAGCGGGCTTGCCGTGAAGCCAACCTTCGGCGCGTCGGGCCTGCTGCGCGACCGCATCGCCAAGGGCGAGGCGGCTGAGGTCTTCGCCTCCGCCGATCTCGGCAATCCTCGCGCCCTCGCAAAGGAGGGTCGCAGTGGCCCTGTCGTGCTCTTCGCCCGCAATGAGCTCTGCGCCTTCGTGCGGCCCGGCGTCGCCGCGACGTCGGAGACGCTGCTTGTGCGCATGCTCGATCCGGGCACCAAGCTCGGCACCTCGACGCCGCGCGCCGACCCCTCTGGCGACTATGCCTTCCAGGTCTTCGCACGAGCCGAGGCCGTTAAGCCTGGAGCCAGGGCGGCACTGGAGGCCAAGGCGCTGCAGCTCACCGGCGGGCCCGGCAGCGCGCCGGCGCCGGATGGCCTCAACGTCTACGGTCACAAGCTCGCCAGCGGCGCGGCCGACCTGTTCCTCGCCTATTGCACCAATGCGGCGCCGATCGCGAAGGAGCAGCCGGGGATCCGCCTCGTCAGGCTGCCGCCGGAGCTGGCGGTGGGCGCCGAGTACGGACTGACCGTGATGAACGGGGCCTCGCCAAATGCGGGACGCCTCGCCATGTTCATCCTCGCGCAGGAGGGACAAGCCATCCTGGCCCGGCACGGCTTCACCACGCCGACGCTCCCGCGCGACGGCAGCTGAGCGGAGACCCCGATGGACTGGCAGGCGACGCGACCGGGCGAAACCAGTGCGCCCCTGCCCGACAGGCAGGACGCGCATCTCGTCTTCATCGGCCGCCTGCGCACGCCCTTCGCCACGCGCGACCAATGCCCGCGTCAGGGCGACATCGACGACGGCCCGGTTTGTCGCGTCGAGATCGATCCGCTCTGGCAGGCAGCGACCGCTGGCATCACGGCGTTCGAGCATCTCGATCTACTTTATTGGATGCATCAGGCGCGGCGCGACCTCGTCACGCAGACGCCACGCGGCGGCGAGCCGCTCGGCACCTTCGCCCTGCGCTCTCCGGTCAGGCCCAACCCGATCGCGCTCTCGCGCGTGCGGCTGCTCGGCATCGATGACGGCGCGCTCTTGGTGCGCGGGCTCGACTGTCTCGACGGCACGCCGCTCCTCGACGTGAAGCCGCATCGGCGCTCGCCCCTGCAGCAATCATGACGGAAAGGTGAGCGCTTCAGGCGCCGACTCTGGGCTCCCAGCCCGCAGCCGAAAGGATCGTGTCCACGAGCCGCTGCGAGGCCAGCGCCTCCTCGCCGGTCACCACCGGATCGCGGCCCTGCTCGATGGCATCGACGAAGTCCGCGATGACCGCGCGATGGGCGTCATGGGGGAAATCCATGATGTTGGCGCCACTTCCGGTCGCCCCCTCCGCCTCGACGATCTCCTCACGCCCGTCGAGGAAGGCCAAGCGCAGGCGATCAGATCGATCGACGGGTCGTCGAGAAGCCGCCGCGCCTCGACCGGCTGCAATGTGGGAAAGCGTTCGCGGAAGCCTTCAAGCACGCGCGCGTCGCTTGTCTTAGGGTCGAAGCCGGGCATTCCGCGCCGGCCTTCAGCAGGCCCCCGACCATGTGGTAGATATGGCGGTGGTCGAGGCCGATGGCAGCAAACCGCATCTGGCCGCACCTTATTTCGGTGTGTGGCCGACGCCGATCTCCTGGTCCCAGCGCCGGAAGGCGGCAACCAGGCGCTCCGGCGTCAGCGGCGGCCGGGTCGGCAGGGATTGGATCAGATCGTCATAGTTCGGACGGCCATATTCGGCGAGCACGTCGCGACTTTCCTGCGGGGCCATGGCCAGTGTCACGCCCTTCACCGCCGGGCCCGGATAGAAATAGCCCTTGTCATAGGTCGCGGCCTGAGCCTCCGGCTTCAGCATGTAGGACATCAGGGCCAGCAGGGCCGTGACCTTGTCGGCCGGCACGTCCTTGGGAATGCACATGAACTGCGTGTCGGGAATCCAGTGCGTGTTAGCCAGCACGAAGACCTCCGCCTCCTTGGGCACGATGCCGAGCGCGCGGGTTGATGTCCCAGCCGCAGGTCGAGACCACCACGTCGCGCGTGCCCTCGCCGAGCTCCTTCATTGTCGGCGTGGTGCCGCCGGGATAATAGTCGATGCCGCTGCCGAGCTCCTTGAGATAGGCCCAGCTCTTGTCCCAGCCCTTCATCGGGTCACTCGGGTCGGCATCGCCGAGGATGTAGGGGAGACCCTGCAGCCAGGTCCAGCCGGGGCCGGAATTGACGGGTCTCGCATAGGTGAAGCGGTTTTTGTTCTGCTTCACATAGGCGAGGAACTCCTCGGCCGTCTTCGGCACGGTCTTCAGCCGGGCGGGCATGTATTCGAACAGCGGGCCTGACGGCGAGTACACCACCGCGACGCCTTCGTTCTGACCGAAATTGCGCGGCATCATCAGCGCCTGCTCGTGATAGACCTCCTCGGCCTTCGGCAGGCTCGCCGCGTGCGACTTCCAGACGTCGATCCAGAGCCCCTGCTGGATGCCATCCGACATCGCCCCCGGCCCGGTCAGGACGAGATCGAGATCAACGCGGTTGGCCTCCTGCTGCGCCTTGAGCTTGGCCGGCAGTTCCGGGGAGGGCGCGCGCGAGAAGTTCAGCCGTGAGATGAGCTTCGGGTTCTCCTTCGCGAAGCGCTCGATCGAAGCCTGCGTCAATTGCAGGTTGCCGGCGACGTCAATGATGTTCAGCGCGACGGGCGCGGCAGGCGCGCGCCCTGTCCATAGGCCCGGCCGGCGGCAAGCGCTGTCAGGCCGGCCGCACCCGCAACCACGTTGCGACGTGTCAGATTGGTCATGTCGTCTCCCTGAGCAGAGACCTCTTCAAGCGTGCGAATGCATGCTGCGGGCCCTTGACTGGCATACTAGTGCGCCAGAAAGGCCCGCATCCAGTGCAATGGACGCAGGCCGGGCCCTTCCACGGCTTGCTCAACCCTGCCGAAGCAGCGCTGCCGTAGCGCGTCCCAGGAGCGGTGCCGCCGCGCCGTGGATCTCGTGGAGCTGACTAGCGCAGACGGCCGCGAGGTGCGGCATGGCGAGACCGTCCATCGCGCCCTCCTCCCGCAGCAGCCTGTCGAAATGCGCCCACAGCCCCGGATTGGCGACGAAGGGACCGCTGACGGCGATGCGCGTCGGGAAGAAGATGCGGCAGGCATTGGCCAGCGCCCGCGCCACCAGCCGGGTCGCGGCGTCGATCTCCGGCAGGCCAGCGAGGTCGCGGTCGGCGAGTTGCCCGGCAAGGCGCACCTCATCCTCCTCGAGATCGGGCCAATGCCGGCGCAGCGCCGGCAGCAGCGACCACAGCGCAGCCCCGGTTTCCAGGCAGCCGGTGTTGCCGCAGCCACATCGGCGCCCGTCGAGTGCAGACAGCCGCCAATGCCCGATCTCGCCGAAGGAGCCGGCTGGCGCGAAGGGGCGCCCATCGACGGCATAAGCCAGGCCGATGCCCCAGCCCCAGTGCAGCAACAGCGTGCTGCCGGAGAACGGCTCGGGCTCGCGCACCGCCCGCGCCCGCAACTCGGCATCGAGATTGCGGCAGATCTCGACCGGCCCGGCAACGGCTTCGAGCACGGCCGCGACATCGAGCCCGCGCATGCGGGGCCAGCGCGAGGCCATCAGCCATTGCCCGCGCGACAGGTCGAGCAGACCCGATAGCGAGACCGCCGTGCCGGCATGGCTCATGCCCTCCGGCATCGCCGCCAGCAGGTACCGGGCGAGCTCAGCCATGACGGCGGCTATCGCGGCGTTGTTCGCCTCGCTTGCGATCGTGATCGTCCGCTCCGTCACGATATGGCCCGCCAAGTCAACAAGCGCGCCCGACAGCGACTGGCTCGAGACGTGGATCACCGAGGCACCCAGGCGCCTGGTATTGGCGAGCAGCATCGCCGGGGGGCGGCCACGGCCGGCGGTTGCGCCCGTGATCTCCAGCAGCAGGCGCCGCGAGACGAGATCCGCGACGACCCGCGAGGTTGTGGTCGAGCGCAGGCCGAGCAGCCGGCCGATATCCGAGCGGGAATGGGCCAACCCTCCCAGAACCAGCCGATAGACCTGCGCGCAATCGCGGTCATGGGCCACCGGAAAGCGGCTGTCCTCAAGCGTTGCCAGGATCACCAACTCACGCACCTCTTATTCAGAACGCCAAGGTTCAAAAATAGCTGTTGCCTTTCCGAGCCACAGCCATAAGCTCTCAAGACGATATAAAAAACAAACACATAGACAAAGGTTCAAAAATCCCATGGTCGATATCCGCATCGTCCCCGACAAGGCGACGCTTGGCGCGAAAGCGGCCGACCTGGGCGCACAGGCGATCCGCGAGGCTCAAAACCGCTTCGGCCATGCCAACATCATCGTCGCTACGGGCGCGAGCCAGTTCGAGCTGCTGCAGAACCTCGTCGCTGCCGAAGGCATCGACTGGACGAGGGTCACGGCCTTCCACTTGGACGAATATGTCGGCCTCACCGAGGAGCACCCGGCGAGCTTCCGGCGCTATCTTCGCCTGCGCTTTCTGGCACCGCTCGCGAATGCACCGGCGTTCATCCCCGTCAATGGCGAGGGCGATCCGCAGGCCGAGACCGTGCGCCTGAACGCGCTGATCGCCGGCAAGCGCATCGATGTCTGCTTCGCCGGCATCGGCGAGAACTGCCACGTCGCCTTCAACGACCCGCCTGCCGATTTCGAGACCGAGAAGCCCTATATCGTAGTGACGCTCGATGAGGGCTGTCGCCACCAGCAATTCGGCGAAGGCTGGTTCCCGTCTTTCGAGGCCGTGCCCGAGCAGGCGATCTCGATGAGCGTAAAGCAGATCCTGAAGAGCGAGCTGATCGTCCTCTCCGTCTCCGATACGCGCAAGGCCCAGGCCGCGCGGGACGCGCTGGAGGGACCCGTCAGCAATCTGTACCCGGCCTCGATCCTGCAGACGCATCCCAACACGGTGCTCTTCATCGATCCGCCGGCCGCCTCCCTGCTGAAAAGCGCCTGAGCGGGGCCTGGGGATGCGTAGCGCCGGCCTCGTCGATCTCCAGATCAACGGCTTTGCCGGCGTCGATTTCAATTCCGGAACGGTGACGCCGGCGCAGATCGACCAGGCGCTGGAGGCGATGCTCGCGACCGGAGTGACGCATTGTCTGCCGACGATCATCACCGCCCACCCCGACGAACTCCACCAGCGTTTCCAGGCGCTCGACGCGGCGATCTCGGCGAGCCGCCTCGGCCCGGCGATGTGCCCGGGCTATCATCTCGAAGGCCCCTTTCTGAACCCCACGGCCGGCTATGCCGGCTGCCATCCCCCCGGCGCGATGACGGCCGCCGATCCCGGCCTTGTCGACAGACTGGAAAGCCAACTCGCCCGGCCGATCCTGATGGTGACGCTGGCGCCCGAGGTCGAAGGCGCGCAGGCCCTCGTCGCGTCACAGGTAAAAGCCGGCCGCGTCGTTGCGATCGGCCACTCGGCCGCGGACTTCGACGCGGTCGCAGCCGCCGCCGAGGCGGGCGCGACGCTCTCGACCCATCTCGGCAACGGCATGCCGCAGCAACTCCACAAGCTGGAGAACCCGATCTTCGCCCAGCTTGCCGAGGATCGCCTCTGGGCGAGCTTCATTGCCGACGGCATCCATCTTCACCCCAAGGCGCTTCGCTCGCTGCTGCGGGCGAAGGGGCTCGATCGGTCCATCTTGGTGACGGACGCGGTTTCGGCGGCAGCCTCGAAGCCGGGCAACTATCCCTTCGCCGGCATGACGGTAGAACTGCGCCCTGACGGGTCGGTGCGCCAGCCCGGCGCCGCCTCGCTCGCAGGCTCGGCGCTGAGCCTTGATCAGGCCGTGCGTAATCTCGTCGCCTGGGGGCTGGCCTCAGCCGGCGAGGCGGTCGCAATGGCCTCCGACAATCCGCTCGCGGCGCTCGAACCCGCGCTGTGCGCACGCAACATGACCCTCGATCGCGGCAAGGTCGAGTGGTCCCATGACCTCACTGTCACCCGCATCAGTCTCGGCGCGATCGAGCGTCGTTTTGATCCTGTCGCAACGCTGGACGCAGCGACGGCCTGAACCGAACGCCTGAACCATAAAAGGGGAGAACATCAGATGAGCCGGAATCCGACAAACCTAGACCGCCGTGCCGTTCTCGATCGTCGCACAGTGCTGGGCGCCCTGACCGCGATGGCGACGGGGACGGGCGGAGCGCTCGCCGCCTCGCCGCCTTTGCCGTCCGCGCCGGTGACGATCAGCGTCATCGATGTCGGCGGCGCGCTCGCCCTGATGCAGAAGGCCTTCGAGGACTATCGCACCGCCAATCCCAAGCTGGTCTCGCGCATCGCCTTCGTGAAGGCTCCGGCGCCCGAACTCGCCAGCAAGATCAAGGCGCAGCAGGAGGCCGGGCGCGCCGATCTCGATCTCGTCCTGACCGGCAGCGACGGACTGGCGGCAGGCCTCGACCAGAAGCTCTGGATGAAGATCCTGCCCGACTTCAACGACAAGTTTCCCGATATCGAGGCGAATTACGAGCCGGCCGCACTCGCTTTGCACAAGGTCCAGGGCGACGGCTTCGGCGTCGTGGTCAATTACTACCCCTCCGGCCCGCTGCTCGAATATGCGCCCGAGCGCGTCAAGACGGTGCCGACCACGGCCGAGGAGCTGCTGGCCTGGGCCAAGGCCAATCCCAACCGCTTCATGTATGCCCGCCCGACCAATTCCGGGCCGGGCCGCACCTTCATGATGGGCCTGCCCTATATTCTTGGCGACAAGGACCCGCAGGACCCGGTCGGTGGCTGGGACAAGACCTGGGCCTATCTGCAGGAGCTTGGGCAGTACATCGAGTACTATCCCGCCGGCACCGGCGCGACGATGAAGGAATTCGGCGAGGGCTCGCGCGACATCATCATCTCGACCACCGGCTGGGACATCAACCCGCGCGCGCTCGGCATCGTGCCGAAATCAGCCAAGATCCAGACCCTGAAGGGCTTCCACTGGGTCTCCGACGCCTTCTTCATGTGCGTACCGAAGGGCGTCCCGAACGACCGGCTCGCCGTGGTACTCGACATGATGGCCTTCGTGCTGACGCCGAAAATGCAGGCCTATTCCTATGACGAGGGCTATCTCTATCCCGGCCCTGCGGTGAAGAATGTGCCGCTCTCGCTCGCCCCCAAGGCGAGCCAGGATGTCATCGCCGAGTTCGGCCGCCCGGAGTATGCCGACCTGATCGCCAACAACCCGATCGAGCTCCCGCTGAAGCCGGAAAAGATGGTCGTCGCCTTCCGCAAATGGGACGAGCTGGTCGGCTCCAAGCGCGCGAAATAAGCGGCCACGCATGTCGCAGCCGGAACGGCTCTTCCGGATGCATCGGATAATGGCAACGCCGGGCGACAACGCACATCAAGCCAGCGACTTCAAAAATCGCTGGCGATGCCCTTGACCTCCCAGTCGTCGTAACGGACGGGCTCCAGCCCGCCGCGGCCGTTGATCTCGCGGGCTCCCGTAAGCTCGGCCGTCTTGGCGTCGATCGCCCCGCGCCGCGCCTCGGCCTCCGCCAGAGCGCGCTCTGCCGCCGGGGACAGCTTGCGGACGGGGGTCTCGGCAAACGCCGCTGGGGGCTTCGTCTCCTCGATCTGCCGGCTCATCACACTCGCCCTCTCTTGCAGGATCGGCCCCGCCTTCACCACATAAGGTGCAAATCCGCATCCGGGGAGAGGCATGTCGCCGCGAACCGTTGATGCGAATGATGGGGACGATGATGAACTATATCCGCACCGGCATGCTGATGGCCGGCCTCACCGCACTCTTCGGCGCGGTCGGCTACCTGCTAGGCGGCAGTGGCGGCATGCTGATGGCGCTGGGCTTCGCGGCCGTGACCAATCTCTTCAGCTACTGGAATTCCGACCGGCTGCCGCTCGCCGCCCACAACGCTCACGAGGTCGATGAAAGCACCGCGCCGGAGCTCTACGGCATGGTGCGCGATCTCGCGGCGCGCGCGAACATGCCGATGCCACGCGTCTACCTGATCGACGAGGACCAGCCCAACGCCTTCGCCACGGGCCGCAACCCGCAGAATGCCGCCGTCGCCGCCACCACCGGCATCATGCGCACGCTGAGCTATGAGGAGTTGGCCGGCGTGATGGCGCATGAGCTCGCGCACATCAAGAACCACGACACGCTGACGATGACGATCACCGCCACCATGGCCGGCGCAATCTCCTCGCTGGTGACCTTCGGCATGATGTTCGGCTCGCGCGAGAACCGCCCGAACATGATCGTCCAGATCCTGCTCTCCATCCTGGCGCCGCTGGCGGCCATGGTGATCCAGATGGCGATCTCACGCTCGCGCGAATACGAGGCCGACAAGCTCGGCGGCGAAATCGCCGGCAATCCGGTCTGGCTGGCCGATGCTCTGGCCAAGATCGCCGGCGGCGTCGCGCAGATTCCAAACGAGACGGCGGAGGCGAAGCCTGCTACGGCGCACATGTTCATCATCAATCCCCTGACTGGCGGCGGCATGGATTCCCTGTTCTCGACACACCCCGACACCGGCAACCGTATCGCCGCGCTGATGGAGCAGGCCCGTGCGATGGGCGTGGGCCGCAACGCGACTGGCGGCGGCTTCATGAGCCAGGCCGGGCAGAGCCCATGGAGCGGAAGCGGCTCAGGTCGCAAATCCGGTCCCTGGGGCTGATCCGGTGGCAAGGGAGATCAAGGACGACGACCGCCCCGCACCGCAGGATGCTGCCGGCGACGCCGGCAGCGCGACTGCTCCGGGCCTGCCGGCCCGCAAGCTCGCCGCAGCCGTCATCGACGAGGTGCTGCGCGCAGGCCTCGCGCTCGACGATACGCATGAGCGGCTCGCACCGTCCTATGGGCTCGACGCAGCCGACAGCGCGCTCGCCCGGGCCATCACGATCACCGCGTTCCGACGTCTCGGCACGATCCAGGAGGCGATCAACGCCCGGCTGGAGCGTGGCAGCCCGCGCAATTCGGGGCTGTTCGAGCCGATCATGGTCGCAGCCGCCGCCCAGATCCTTTTCCTCGACGTGCCCGACCACGCCGCCGTCGATCTCGCCATCCGCCATCTCCACGAAGACACCCGCTCCTCGCGTTATGTCTCGCTCGGCAACGCACTGCTGAGACGCCTCGCCCGCGAGCGCGAGGCCATCCTCGCCGAAGCCGTCGATCCCTTCCTCGACACGCCGCAATGGCTCACGGAGAGCTGGATGGTGAGCTATGGCGAGACAACGGCCGCCGCCATCGCCGCGAGCCATCGCGACGAACCGCCCCTCGACATCTCGGTAAAGGACGACGCCGAGGGCTGGGCGGAGAAGCTTGACGGCCTGCTGCTGCCGACGGGCTCGATCCGCCTGCGCGAGCGCCAGGCCATCGCCAGCCTGCCCGGTTTCGACGAGGGTGCCTGGTGGGTTCAGGACGCCGCCGCCGCGCTGCCCGTGCGCCTGCTGGCACCCAAACCCGGCGAGCGCGTCGCTGATCTTTGCGCCGCGCCGGGCGGGAAGACGGCGCAGCTCGCCGCGATGGGAGCAAAGGTTACCGCCGTCGATCGGTCGGGGCCGCGCCTGCGCCGCCTCAGGGCCAATCTGGAACGGCTCGGCCTCTCCGCCGAGATCGTCACGAAGGACGCCACCCTCTGGGAGACCGAGCCCTTCGACGCCGTGCTGCTCGACGCGCCCTGCAGCGCCACAGGCACGATCCGGCGCCACCCCGACGTCGCCTGGACCAAGACGCCCGACGATCGCGACAAGCTCGTCGCCCTGCAGGCGCGGCTGCTCGAGGCCGCCGCACGTCTGACACGGCCGGGCGGCCGGATGATCTACTGCACCTGTTCGCTCGAGCCGCAGGAGGGCGAGGAACAGATCGAGGCTTTCCTGGCAGCCCATCCCGACTTCGCACGCCAGCCCATCCTGGCGGCTGAGATCGGCGGCCTCGCCGAGGCCATCGACCGCCATGGCGACCTGCGCACCCTGCCCCATCAACTCCGCAATGAGACGCCCCGCCTCTCGGGATGGGGCGGATTTTACGCAAGCCGTCTGATCAGGCTATGACGATGGGGGGATTCGCGTTGGCAGGCGGCACCAGGCGTAATGGGTACGGGGCGTATCGGGGTAGTGAACGGCTGGTCTGAGCGCAGGGGGCTGGCCCAGGCTGCGATCGGCCGGGCAGCGCGGCGCATCCGTGGCCACGTTGTCAGCGTCGCCCGCAACCTATGGCCCTTCGGCCATGCGCCCGCGACGCGCCTGCTCTTCGCGCCGCATGATCTGCGCACCTCCGATCCGACGACCGCCGGCGACATCTATGCCGGCTACTACGCCTTTGCCGGCCGCACGCTGCGCACCCATGGCGAATCGCCTTTCGACAGCGAACCACCCAGCGAGGCCTGGGCCGAGGCGCTGCACGGATTTGGCTGGCTGCGCCATATGCATGCCGCCGACACCGCCATCGCCCGCGCCAATGCCCGCGCGCTGGTCGATGACTTCATCGGCAAGAAGCGCGACCGCAACGAGATCGCGCGCCGCCCGGCGGTCGCGGCACGGCGGCTGATCTCCTTCCTGTCGCATTCGCCGCTGCTGCTGGAAGGCGCCGACCACGTCTTCTATGAACGCTTCGTGCGCTATGTCTCGCGGCTGGCCGACCGGCTGAATCTCGCGCTCGCAGGTGCCGTCGAGGGCGCCGCGCGCCTGAATTGTCTGATCGCGGTGGCCTTTGCCGCTGTCTGTCTCGACGGTCAGGATGGGCGGCGACGACGGCTGGAGTTCCTGCTCTCCGACGAACTCGACCACCAGATCCTGCCAGATGGCGGCCATCTCAGCCGCAACCCGCGCCTTCTGATCGAGCTGCTGCTCGACCTTTTGCCGCTGCGCGAAACCTTCATGGCGCGCGGGTTCGAGCCACCGCGCGGCGTGCTGATGGCCATTGAGCGAATGATGCCGCATCTGCGGCTGTTCCGGCATGGCGACGGCGCGCTCGCCTTGTTCAACGGCATGGGCACGACGCCGCCCGATCTGATGGCGACGCTGGCCGCCTATGACGACGCCCGCGCCCGGCCGATCGAGCAGGCTGCCTATTCGGGCTACAGCCGTCTCACGGGAGACCGCAGCCTTGTCGTGGTCGATGCCGGAGCGCCGCCGCGCGGGGCCCATTCGGTCGAGGCCCATGCCGGCTGCCTCGCCTTCGAATTCTCCAGCGGCGCCCGGCGCCTCGTCGTCAATTGCGGCACCAGCCGCTACGGCTCGGCCGAATTGCGCCTTGCCGCCCGCAGCACGGCCGCCCATTCCACCGTGACGCTGGACGACCGCTCCAGTGCCGCCTTCGGCCGGGTCCTGGGCGAGATGCGGGTCGTCGCCGGTCCATCCGATGTCCGTGTCGCCCGGCAGGATGTGGAAGACGGGCAGGAATGGGTCGGCAGCCATGACGGCTATCGTCGCGGCCTGGGAGCCGTGCATACGCGCCGGCTGCTGCTCTCGCGCGACGGCACCGCGCTGTCGGGCGAGGACGAGATCACGCTGACGGACAAGCGGGCCAACCTGCCCGCCACGGCCCGCTTCCATCTGCATCCTTCCGTCCGGCCGAGCCTGATCCGCGAGGGCCAAGGCGCCATGCTCGCTCTGCCCAATGGCGAGGTCTGGGCTTTCGAGGCCTCGGGGCTCGCGGTTTCGATCGAGGAGAGCATCTTCCTCGCCGCAACCGATGGGCGTCGCCGCACCGAACAGCTCAGCATTGCGTTCGATGCGGTGGCGACGCCCCGCATCGTCTGGCGCTTCAGCCGTGTCAGCGCGGCCCCGACGGCCGCCGCCCGATTCACATCCGCAGCGCCGTCGGAGACGGGAATGCCGCCGGAACCGGCACAGGACGCATGATCCACCTACCAGGCTGAACTTTGCTTTGCGCGCCGCAGCATGATAGCTCGCGCCCGACACCGCCTCGCCATTTCCTTTAAACCAGCCCCGGACATGCCCCCGATGCCGACAGAGCTTCGCCGCGTCGAACGCGCACTCCTTTCCGTCTCCGACAAGACCGGGCTGATCGATTTCGCGCGCGCGCTGAACCGGCTCGGTATCGCGCTGGTCTCGACCGGCGGCACCGCCAAGGCACTCAGCGAGGCGGGGCTACCCGTCACCGACGTCTCCGATCTGACCGGCTTCCCGGAAATGATGGACGGACGCGTCAAGACGCTGCACCCCAAGGTCCATGGCGGACTGCTCGCCATCCGTTCGCATCCCGAGCATCAGGCCTCGATGCTCGGCCACGGCATCGCGCCGATCGACCTGCTCGTCGTCAATCTCTACCCCTTCGAGGCGACGGTCGCGGCCGGCAGCGCTTACGACGACTGCATCGAGAACATCGATATCGGCGGGCCGGCGATGATCCGCGCCGCCGCCAAGAACCACAACGACGTGGCCGTGGTCGTCGAGGCGTCCGACTACGCCGCCGTCCTCGACGACCTGACAGCTCATATGGG
>QBLV01000059.1:0-1704 GCA_003241815.1 Hyphomicrobiales bacterium
GTTCGAGCGGCTCGAGAGCAAGCTGGAGCAGTACCCCACCCAATTGCTCCGGGCATGCGTCGAGCTCGCCAAGGACTGGCGCACCGACCGCTATCTGCGCCGGCTCGAAGCCATGCTGCTGGTCGCCGACAAGGAGGTTTCGCTGCTGATTTCCGGCACCGGCGACGTGCTGGAGCCGGAGGCCAGCGAGCATGGCTCGGTGATGGCGATCGGCTCGGGCGGGAATTACGCGCTCTCGGCGGCGCGCGCGCTGATCGATATAGAGCCCGACGCCGAGACGATCGTGCGCAAGGCAATGAAAATTGCCGGCGACATCTGCGTCTACACCAACCATTCCCTCGTGATCGAGACATTGGAAACGCCATGATCGCCGAGCAGGACCTGCAGGCCGCGGTCGCGGAAGGCATTATCGACCAGGCACAAGCCGTGCGGATCGCGCATCTGGCGCGGCTGAGGCTGGCCGCGCAGGCTTCGACGCCTCCACGGCTGGGCGACAGCGTCACGGCAGAAGCCGGCCGCGCCATCGACCCCGACGACGAGCGTTTCCGGCTGATCGGCGGCTTCAACGACGTCTTTGTCGCCATCGGCGTCGGCCTGCTGGCAGGCGCGCTGCTGGGCCTCTCGCGCGTCGTGGGCTTCGGCGATGCGTTCTCGGCCGTCGCGCTCGTCGCCGCCTGGGGGCTGAGCGAGGTTTTCGCCCGGCGCATGCGGCTCGCTCTGCCCTCGATCCTGCTGGCGGCGATGTTTTCCGCATCCGCTGCCCTGCTCGTCGCGCAGCTGACCGCCGATCGGGGCCTGCCCTCTGTCCTCTATGGCGGCTGGGTTCTCGCGGCCGCAGCCTTCTCGGGCGCGGCGCTGCTGCATCACTGGCGTTTTCGCGTGCCGATCGACCTGGCGCTCGTGGCCTGTGGCGGGATCGGGGTGCTGCTGGCCGTGATCTCGGCGCTCGCTCCTGGCCTGGCGCAGGATTATCTCAACCTGATGCTGCTGGCCTGTGGTTTGTCCGTCTTCGCGCTGGCACTGCGCCTCGACATGCGCGACCCGCGCCGGCTGACGCGCCGCTCCGATGCTGCCTTCTGGCTGCATCTGCTGGCAGCCGGGCTGATCGTCCATCCGATGTTCCGGGGCATGGTGGGCTCCGCCGGCGATTTCGGGACGGCCAAATCGCTGATCATCCTTGGCCTGTTCGCCGCACTCGGGGTCGTCGCGCTCGTCATCGACCGGCGCGCGCTGCTTGTCTCCGCCCTGAGCTATGCCGGCATCGCGGTGGCCTATCTGATCTCGCAGAGCGTCTCCACCAATCTGAGCCTGCCGCTCGCGCTGCTCGGACTGGCGGCGCTGGTGCTGGCGCTCTCGGCTGGCTGGCGAGGCCTTCGGCGCGCCCTGCTGCCCGTCCTGCCGCTCGGCCGCTGGCGCGACAGGCTGCCGCCGGTTGAATTGGGACGGGCATGATCCAGAGCGATCACCTCTCCTCGGCGCCCTTCACGCTTCAGGACAAGCGGACATCATGACATCGTTTTCCCCCCGCGAGATCGTCTCCGAGCTCGACCGCTTCATCGTCGGCCAGAACGACGCCAAGCGCGCGGTTGCGATCGCGCTGCGCAATCGCTGGCGCCGGCAGCAGTTGGAGGGGCCGCTGCGCGAGGAGGTTTCCCCTAAGAATATCCTGATGATCGGACCGACCGGCTGCGGCAAGACCGAGAT